>PCCM01000098.1 GCA_002731735.1 Gemmatimonadota bacterium
CCCGAGTCGATGTAGATGCTGCTCAGCGGGCCGAGGTGCGTCCACTGGTCGAGGAAGGCGCCGTCGCCGTCGAAGATCTGGACGCGGATGTTGCGACGGTCCCCGATAAGGGTTGGCCCGGCCATCTCCATGTAGTCGTCGACATCGTCGTCGGGAAAGTCTGCGGTCATGGCTCAGAGAGTTTGAAGACGTAGAGCGCGTTGTGTCCGTCAGGGCTCATCATTTCGGGCGTGAGGAAGTTTCCGATCCGCCAGGGACTTCCGCCGCCTCTGCCGGTCGGGATGCCGAAGTACTGAACGCCATCGACTTCGAAGGTGACCGGAAAGCCCATGACGGTGCTCCCCAGCCGGCTCTCCCAGAGGTTGTCTCCGGTCTCGACATCGTAGGCCCGGACCCAGCGGTCATAGTCCCCCACGAACGCTACGCCGCCGCCGGTCGTGAGAACACCCGTGAGGAACGGAGCGTTCTGTTCGACGCTCCACACTTCTTCGAGGGTCCGCACGTCGTAGGCGGCCAACTTTCCGAAGCGCTCTTCGGTGCCAGGCATCGGGAACCATCTGCGGTCACCTCCGGACCCCCCGCGACCCGGGTCCAGGCGGACCTCTCTGCCCGACATCTCCATGCAGCTTTGACTCAGCGGAGCGACCAGCACGCCGGCCCCTGGATGGTAGGCGGTGGAGGGCCAATTGTGGCCGCCCGCAGTAGACGGGCACACGGACATCCAGTCTCCGATCCTCGCCTCCTGGATGTCCTCGCGGTACTGGACGGCGCCCGTCTCCCGGTCCACCACCGAGAAGACGTTCTGGTAGACGGTCTCCGTCAGTCCCAGGAAAGAGCCGTCGCGCCGGTCGAGTTTCCAGAGGATTCCACTCTTTCCGATCGAGAGGTGAAGCGGTTGCCCGTCGACGTCCACCAGGACCTGCTCGAAGGCTTCGTCCAGGTCGAGCGTCTCACCCGGGACGTGCTGCCGGTACCAGACGATGCGGCCGTCGTCCACGTCGAGGGCGAGCGTGGAGTTGGCGTACAGGGTCGAATCGGACGTGGAAAGTCCCCGGCTCGCGGCCACCCACGGTTTGGCNTGGGCGGTGCCGAAATAAACCAGGCCCAAGTCCGGNTCCCAGCTTCCGGGGATCCACACATCNGCCCCGCCGCGCTGCTCGAAGGACAGATCGCCCCAGGTGTCGCCNCCCGGTTCACCGGGAAGGGCTACCGTGAGGGTTCNCCAGAGCTCGCGACCCGTACGGGCGTCATGAGCGGTGATGAAACAGCTCTGCTCGTTGAGGCGCGTGCAGCCGCTGATGCCGTTGATGACCTTCCCGTCGGCCACGATCGGTCCTGANCTGTTTCCGTACCCGAGCGCTGGGTCCTCAATCACGGTTTCCCACCGGACCACACCGGTGCGGGCGTCGAGGGCCACGAGGCTGGCATCCAGCGTCGCCACGAAAATGAGATCTTCCCACAGGGCGAGGCTNCTCAAGTGTCCCCTGCCGATTGCGGTTCCTTCCGGAAACGTTCTGCGATATTCCCAGAGGAGCGTCCCGTCGGTGGCGTCGAGCGCCTGGATGACGTTGGCCTGATTCGGAATGAAGATCAGGCCGTCTCGGACGAGGAACGANGGCTGGCTGGTACCGGGCTCCATGCCCCACACCCAGGCCAAGCTGAGGCGGTGCACGTTCTCTGAGGTGATCTGAGCGAGAGGGCTGTAGCCCTGCGCTCCCGGTGTGCCGCGCCAATGCAGCCAGTCCCNGTCGGGCGGATTCGCGAGATCCANGTCGGNGACAGGCGTGAAATTTCGGGGCGCTCTGTAGGTCCGTGTGGTCCCGGTGGCTCGCTCCGTGATGACGGCGACCTCCGGAGCGGAACTCAGGGTCCCCGGGGTCGGGTCCGTGCCGACTCGTCCGGGGACCGGAAGCCGCACAGGGGCGCGGACGGGGACGGACGCGGTTACGGCCTCGGCGTCCGTTGCGGCGAACNCCCGGCCCGACGAGGAGACGTTGAGCCGGGCNTGGGCAGAAGCGACGCCGTTCTCACGAAGTATGAACGCCACAAGAGCGACATACTGGCCTTCGCCCAGCGACCCGGGAGACTCGGGGGGCATCGTCTCACGCACCAGCGCCAGAAGGTCGGACACGGAACGGGCTCCCCACGTGTTGCGGAAGTCGGGTCCAGCGAGCGGTGGTGACTCGAACGAACCGGCCAAGTCCGGAAGGTGACACGACGCGCACGACTGCTGATAGACGGTGGCTCCCCCTACTGCCTGATCNGCCGTATAGGTCGCNTGGCGGGTCTGATCGGGAGCTTGAGCAGAGATCCCGCTGGCTGCGAGAATCGCAGCCAAGGCAAGTGCGGTTGAGGCAATCGCCGAGGCACCTCCCGAGGCANCTGCCGAGGTGAACCGCTTAACCGCCGCCATCCCGGGCCGCTATCTGCTGCTCGCGCTGCTGCCTTTCGGCCACCCGCCGCTCGTATTCCTCTTGCTCCAGGTCGGTGATGCCGACCCACATGTGGGACATCTCGTCGACACCCCGCCTGCCGAACACCACCCACTGNGTGGGATCGGGATTGAGCGGGTTTTCTGCGCTGTTGTCNAAAACGGATGTGAACAAGAGTGTCGTGCCGGCGGGGAGCAGGGGCTGNGCGCCTNCCGNGNACTGATACGAAAGCTGCCAGATGTGCCGATAGTCGGAGACCTTGCCGAGCATTTCNCTGCGGCCGTCCGGGTAGANGGCCTCCATCGACATCTCCTTACCGCGCATGTGCATGTGCGGCCGNAANCTGCTGATGAGGGTCGGGCGTCGGAGCACGTGTACACCTTGTAGTACCTGTTTTCCGTACGGTGGGATCAGGATGTCGCCGCCACGGGGCATGCCGTTCATGTAGTCGACCCTCATGAGGACTTCACCCCTGGTCCGGATCTCGGGCTCTTCGCCCTCCGGGTAGAACCAGAGCCCGACCTCCACCACGTCGCTCTCCACGCGTTCTCCGACCGGAAAGTAGTGGAGGTTCCACGTCACTTCGGCCTCTCCGGGGGGAATCAGCATCCCAACACCNTCGGGGAAGGACTCGTAGCGCTTGCCGACTCCGTAATGTGCGATCTGGAGGTTCTGATTNCCGACCCGCAGGTAGGCGTGACCGTGATGGACGACCTTGAGGCCCATCGGGTACGCGGGTTTGAACTCGTAACTCTGGATCCATCGNGCCTCGTCCAACCCCTNGANCGNCANCGTTGGACCCCACCACTGGTCCTGTCCGTTGGCGATCACATCGTATGCGGCGGACCGGACGATCATGTCAGGCGCGCGACCCAGTTGCTCTTCGAGCTGCCAAGCGCCGCCCTTGGGGAGATCGGGGAGCGACGGCATGTCTGCNTCGTTGCCCTTGATCGCNCCGCCGTCGACCCATCCGACGATCGTCGCGATCTCCTCGTCGGTCAGGGACGNGTCGTTCGCGTAGTCCTGAATGCCTACGGTTCGATCGACGTGCCAGGGCGGCATCTGGCGAGTCTGCACCTTGGTCTTCATCAACGGCGCGTAAAGCCGGGCGTTTTCATAAGTGAGCAACGACATCGGCGCGAACGAACCGGGCCGGTGGCATTCGACACAGTTNTCATAGAGNATNGGCGCCACGTCCCTCGCGAACGTGAGCTCCTGAGGAGCGGTGGATGCGGCCACGGGTGGGGCCACGAGTACGGCCNNTGATGCGGCCAGAAGCGCCAACGAGTTCGCCCAAGTCACTCCTCTCATGATTGCTCCTTTCATGATTGCTCCTTCTCANCTCGGCTTATTGCACAACCGTAACCGGTATGTATCCGTTCGTCCAACAGCAGTGAAACTCGAATGAAGAGGTCGGACTGTCGATNGCTTGTACGCGAATCAAGTACTNGCCNGGTTCGTCGAACNTGGCGCTGGTTGTTCCGACTCCGTCCGCATTGGCCACCCAGAACTCGGNCTCCGTGAATTCGACTTGNCCCGGGCCTTGATGGAGCGTCCACGCCTGCCAAGTCCGATTACCGGGGTGGTCGACCAGAGCGGACAGCGTCAGGGGGTCTCCGACCGCCACCGTGAGAGGTGCTCCCGTGAATCCGGTGCGGCCTTTGAACTCGGGTCCGTCNTCCTCGAAACGGAGCACGGGCGCTATGATGCCACGGCCGCCTGAGTCCGGTTCATCGAGAATGTAGCTCNGGAGCACCNTACCCGGCGTCGTGATCGCTTCGCCGTGCGTGTTGAGGGTCCACAGCACCTCTTGCTGTCCGAAATCCGCCGGCACATTCACCGTGAAGACGCAGAAACGCCGCCGGTAATTTCCCTCGGGGACCCGATCGAAGTGTGTCGGCTGCATGCCGTCGAANTCCGCCGGCTCGATCACGTTGTTGGGACCCAGCGGGATNTCGACGTCCTCTTCGGTATTGAGGTTGAAGTATCCGAAGCAGATTTCGTAAGTGCCGTCCGGATTCGGATAGTATCCTTCGTACAGGGGAATGACGGGCTGCCCTCTTGGCCGGAGCACCTGTTCATTGAAGACCCGCTCTGAGAACTGGGTCACTTGCGCGCCACCGGCGGCCGCAAAAAGAAGTGCCAGGGTCATCCCGCCGACACCNGCGCGCAACCATGTCATCGATCCTCCTAGAACAGCCTTCTGNAGCCGGNGCCTCCGTCACGTGGTTGAGGATGTCCTCCAACGGGGAGATCGGCAACCACCCGGCTCCCCGATGCGGACTCTCCGATGTAGGTTAGGTAGCTCTACGGCACTCCTTCAACAGCCTTTCGAATCGACGAGTCCATGCCCCAGGTGCGTATCACAAGGGAGGTCCACTTCAGTGCGGCGCACCGCGTGTTCAATCCCGAGTGGAGTGACGAGCGCAACTGGGAGGTGTTCGGGGAGTGCGCCAACCCCAACTGGCACGGCCACGATTANGTGCTGCATGTGACGGTCGAGGCGGAGCTGAACACGGACACGGGGTTTGTGATGGACTTCAAGGACTTGAAAGCGCTCGTGGAGNGCCGCGTCGTCGAGGATGTGGACCACAAGAACGTGAATCTCGATGTGCCGTGGATGGAGGGAATCATCGCGTCCGCCGAAAACATCGTGATCGTGATCTGGAGCCGGCTCGTCGACCACCTGCCCGACGGTGTNAGTCTCGCGAAGCTCACCCTCTGGGAGACTCCTCGCCATTACGTGGAGTACTCCGGTGAGTAGCGATCTCTCGGGTGCCGCGTTCGAGGATCTGGTGGCTGAAATGATCCGGCGGTTGGGTGACGACCCCGACCGGGAGGGGCTCAAGCGGACGCCCGAGCGAGTGGCGAAGTCCCTGGCGTTCCTCACTCAGGGTTACACGATGAAGTCCGACGACGTCATCAACGGGGCCCTCTTCGAGGAATGCCACCGGAACATGGTTCTGGTGAAGGACATCGAGATGTACTCGCTGTGCGAGCACCACATACTCCCTTTCTTCGGCAAGGTGCACATCGCCTACATCCCCAACGGCAAGATCGTGGGGCTATCCAAAACCGCCCGCCTGGTCGAGGTCTACGCTCGCCGCCTTCAGGTGCAGGAGCGACTGACGGAGCAGATCGCCCAAGCGATCTGGGAGAAGGTCGAGCCGGAGGGAGTGGGCGTCGTGGTGGAGGCGTACCACCTCTGCATGATGATGCGGGGTGTACAGAAGCAGAACTCGAAGACCATTACGTCCGCCATGCGGGGGTCGTTTCTCGAAGAGCAAATGACCCGCGACGAGTTCCTCCGGCTCTGCATGGCCGATCACAATCCGCTCTCGCAGTAACCCTGCATATCCTGCTTACGGACCGGCTGATCTGTCCCCGCTGTGGGCCGGGGTTCGGCCTGATCCTCATCGCCGATCGCCTCGAGAGCAGACGGGTGATCGAGGGATCGCTGGGATGTCCGAACTGTCGTGACCGTTTTCCCGTCGCAGGCGGGTTCGGCGATTTGCGGCCCCCGCCGCGGAGCACCCTGGACGAGGTCGCTGACGTCGAGCCTCCAGCTTCTCCCTCGGCTATGGAGGTTGCCGCGCTCCTAGGCCTCACCGACGGTCCGGGGAATGTGGCCTTGATCGGGGATGTGGCGGGGCACGCGACCGCGCTCGCCGGGTTGGTTCCGGGTATCGAGTTCATCGGCATCGCTCCGGGTCTCCGTGGATGGGAGGAGGGAGAAGGTGTGAGCCGGCTGACCGCCGGAGCCTCCCTCCCGTTCAGCAACGGGAGTCTGCGTGGGGTCGGACTCGTTGCGGAGGGTTCACCGAGTTCGGCTGCCAACCCATCGATGGCCGCGGAGTTGACTCGTGTGGTTGCCCGCGATGGACGGATTGCGGTTTGGGGTGCTGCTGGGCCAACGGCTGGGCCCGCGGTGCGCGAGTGGGAAGATGCCCTGAAAGCTGAGGGGCTGGATGTGCTCGCGTCCGAGGAGACAGCTGTGGTGGTCAGACAGGTGGCTCGCTAGGAGGGTCATCGGCGAGAGGGCAGGGCCTCGTTGCGCCGAATTTGGGCCCCCCCTAACTTCGCTGGGAATGGATACATCTGTCTCTTTCTGAGCTTCCTTTCCATGGCATGGTGGAACAAGCTTTTCGGCGATTCCGGTCCGAGCGATCAAGCCGCTTACTACGACGAGGGCCTCGCGCTCATCGCGGAGGACAAGACCCATGAGGCCCTGACGTCCTTCCGTTTGGCACTGAAGGCGTCCCCCGGTGATGTCGTGGTGCTCCAGCAGATCGCGATGGCCTACACACGAATCGGGATGACGGAGGAGGCGGAAAAGACCTATCGGCACGTTCTGCAAAAGGACCCGCAAGCTGCGGGAGCCCACTATGGGTTGGCGTTCCTGCTTGCCCGGAGCGGACGCGAGCAGGAGGCTGTTCCCCATCTGCGCGCATTCCTCGAGAACGCCCCAGCGGGGCAGGAAGCCTCGGAGCATGTTTCGCATGCTCGCGAAACGCTGGCTGGTCTGACCGGGGAGGCGGGGCGAGGGGGGCAGGCGGGGCGGTCCGAGGGCCGCGATGAGCCCGCCTAGAAACGGAGTCCTCCGCTGGACGGGAGAGGGCCTGACGTTTTCCGGACAGGTCGGATCCGGACCCATAGTTACCATCGACAGTGATGCGAAGGCCGGTCCGTCTTCGACGGATTCCCTCCTTCTGGGCCTCATGGGGTGCATGAGTATCGATGTGCTGATGATCCTTCAGAAGGGACGGGTCACGGTGAACTCCCTCGAGACACGAGTAGAGGCCGAGCGGGCTCCCGAAGCTCCGAAATACTTCACGCGAGTGCGCCTTACGTTCTCACTGGACGGTCCTTTGCCGGAGGAGCGCTCGAAGGTGGGTCGGGCCATCGAGCTCTCGCGCGATAAATACTGCAGCGTGTTTCACTCCCTTCGCCCGGATCTCGAGTTCGAAACCGTTGTCGAAGGCATGTGACGGCATGAGTGCCGTCGACCACACTTCCCATCCGGCGTACGACCAGGATGATCTGCCCCCAGGAACGCTGGCCGAACTCTTTCTTACGGCGGTCGAGAAGCATGGGGACCGCCTGGCCTATCAGTATTTTCCCGACGAGGGCCGCCACCTGGAGGGCATCACCTTCGACGAGGTCTACGAAATCGTGAGCGCCGCGGCGGCAGGTCTCCAGGCGTTGGGCCTGGGCTCTGGGGACAAGGTGGCGATTCTTGCGGAGAATTCCCCGGAGTGGGCACTCGCCGATTTTGCGTGTCTGTGTGTTGGCATTCTCGACGTGCCCATCTATAGCACGCTGACGATTTCCCAGGTCGCCTACATCCTGAAAAATTCCGAGGTGCAGTTGGTGTTCGTCTCGGATATCAGTCAGGTGCGGAAGGTTCTGGAGGCGAGTCGGCAGATCGAGCGTGACGTCAGGGTGGTGATGTTCGGCTCTACGGAGCCGCCCGAGGACGGCGTACTGGAATGGCGAAACTTCCTGGAACACGGACGGAACGCCGCGGTGGATTCTGATAAGGCCTTTCGGGCCAAGGCCCTCGAGGCCGGTCCGGAGGACGTGGCGACGATCCTATATACGTCGGGCACCACCGGGGATCCGAAGGGAGTGATGCTGACGCACCACAACATCTCTAGCAATGTGCGGTCGATAACTCGGATTTTGCCGAGCACAACGGGTGACACGTCGCTCGTGTTCCTTCCTCTATCGCACGTGTTTCAGAGGACGGGTTCCTACTTCCACTTCTCCTGTGGTGTCATCCAGACGTTCGCCCATTCGATGTTCACGGTGGCCGAGGACCTCATGGTTGTACGTCCGAATCTTGCCAACTCGGTCCCCCGGCTCTACGAGAAGATGTACAACACGATCATGGAGGCGCGGGGCATCAAGAAGAAGGTCGTGCAGTGGGCTCGGAAGGTCGGTGAAGCGTGGGCGGACGAGAAGTTGGCGGGGCGGGAACCGAGCGGTGCAGTCAAGTTCATGTACGCCATCGCTGACTTTTTGGTATTCCGACAAATCAGATCGGCGATGGGTGGTCGGGTGCGATACTTCGTGAGCGGAGGGGCCCCCCTCGCTCCGGCGATCAACAGATTCTTCTTCTCCGCGGGGATTCCGATCTACGAGGGTTATGGACTCACTGAGACGAGTCCCGGGACGAACTTCAATACGCCGGAGCACTTCAGGATCGGTACGGTCGGAAGGCCGATTCCTGGTACCGAAATCCGCATCGGTGAGGGTGGAGAGATTCTGGTCCGAGGGCCCCAGGTAATGAAGGGTTACTACGAGATGCCCGAGGCCACGGCGAAGGCCATCGATGCGGACGGCTGGTTCTACACCGGAGACGTGGGGGAAATCGATGAGGACGGATTTCTCAGGATCACCGATCGCATCAAGGACATCATTGTTACCGCTGGCGGCAAGAACGTTGCGCCGCAACCGATCGAGAACAGATTGAAGGGTGATGACTTCATCGAGCAGGCGGTCATGCTCGGTGATCGCCGCAGCTATTGTGTTGTGCTTGTGGTGCCGGGTTTTCCCAACCTCGAAGCCTGGGCGCGAAAGAGTGGGATCAGTGCTCTCGACAAGAAGTTGCTACTGGAGTCAAAGCCGGTGCAGGAGTATATGGAGGCCAGGGTCCAGGCCCGCCTCGATGACTTGGCCAAATATGAGAAGCCGAAAAAGATCGGTCTCATTGCAGCTCCGTTCACGGTCGAGGACGGCACGCTCACACCTACACAGAAGGTCAAGAGAGGGGTGGTCGAGGAGAAGTATCGAGATCTCATCGACGCCTTCTACGAGGAAGAGAACTTCGACCAGACCGTCTTCGTGGAGGTGTGATGCCGGGCACAGATGTCGTCACTGTCTTCGTCACGGCGCCGGGGAAGGAGCCGGCACTGGCGCTGGCTCGCCAGGTCGTGGAAGAGTCACTGGCCGCGTGTGGCAACGTGATACCGAACGTCACGTCTGTTTTTCGCTGGGACGAAAAGGTGAACGTCGAAGAAGAAGTTCTACTTATGTTGAAAACCAGTGCTGTAAAGAGCCCGGCGCTCATCGCCCGGGTCGCGGAGCTTCATACGTACGAGGTGCCCGAGGTATTGTCAGTTCCCGTGGAAGATGGGTTTGGTCCGTACCTCGATTGGGTGCACGAATGTACGTCGGGAGAGGCGCCTCCTGCGCCGTCGGTGGAGAAGTTTGATGGCCGACAGTAGTTCTGAGCAGGATCGGCCCTGGGACGACCTCCCCGAGTCGGAGGCTTCCCAAGCGGACATCCTCGACCCCGACGTCCCCCCCAACCCGAAGCGGCTTGCCCGTGCATTTCGCCAGTTCCGGGAGGGCCGGGGCCGGGAGGCTGTGGACATTTACCGCGACATCATGAGGCCCTACGAGACCCCTCTGCTGGCGCATATCAATCGTGGCTTACGGCACTATGAGCACGGCCGTCATGAGTCGGCGATCGAAGAGTTCCTCGCGGCGGAAAAGCTGGACCCCGAAAACGTCGAGAACCTGGCTCACTTGGCAACAGCATACGGGGCGCTGAGCCAGTTCGGGGAAGCGGATGAGGCCATCAACACGGCCATTCGCCTCGATCCCCTGAACGTTGAGGTGCGAGTTGGTGAGGCGATTCTCGCGTTCCGGAAGGGCCTTTACGCCGCCGCGGAGGTACAGCTCAAAGCGATTTGCATACAGGATTCGTCTCACGGGCCGGCCCATTTTTACCGTGGCGAGGTCCTCAACCGGCTCGGTCGCGTCGACGAAGCGCTGAAAGTCATGGAACGGGCCGTTCAGCTCCAGCCGGGGAACTGGCGCGCTTACCACACGCTCGGGATGTTGTTCGACCGCAAGGACGACCGTGAGCGGGCCTCGGAGATGTACCGGCATGCGAGAGAGTTGAACCGTTTGTGATCGACGTATGCCGTGAAGATCTGGTCACGGCCGACGTGCAGTGCATTCTTCGCTCTGTGGGTTCGAGGCCGGAGCCTTTGACGGTTGTCGGCAGAGAAATAAGGAGAAGTCCATGTTAGGTGCGATCCGGTCTTTTTTCGGTGCATCGATGGCGCCGGAGTCACCGGAGGAGGAGGTAGGAGAGCAGGACGTCCGTCTGGCCGCGTGTGCTTTGTTGATCGAGATCGCGTATGCCGACGAGGAGTTCACGGAGGACGAAGAGCAGCATCTCGTGTCGGCAATGCGCCGGCAGTATGGGCTTGAGGAGGAGGAGGCCGACCAGCTCCTCGAATTGGCCGACAAAGCACGCGCTTCTGCCGTCGACCTTTGGCAATTCACGAAGCTGATCAAACAAAACTATTCTCTTGGCCAAAAGATGGTGTTGGTCGAGGTGATGTGGGGTCTGGTATATGCGGACGGGCAGCTATCGAGTCATGAGGAGTCTCTGATGCGCCGAGTGTGCCATCTCCTCGACCTCGCGCCGGGTCATCTGGCCGACGTTCGAAAGAGGGTGGAGAGCGGAAGGGACGAGTCCGAGTAGGATTCCCATGGGCCCCCCAGGAGTTCCCTCGGAGCCTCTCCCCAGCGACCCATTGTAGCCCTAACCACCACAGTACATATTGAGCGTTAGGTCACGGCTTTCACTGCAAGGATTCGAGGCACAGAGCATGGATCTTCTTCCGGGCGGCTACAACTTCATTCACGCCGTGTTTTGGGTCGTCATGGCACTGGTTGGTGTGGGTACGATGACAGTGGCCAATATTCTCGTGGCTGGCCTAGGCGTGCTATTCCTGGAGTCGGTCGGAAAGGCCTGAGCGTTTTCCAGTGATCCTCTTCCTCCGATGATCGTCTTTCTCCAAATCCTCGGCGCCCTTGCTGCCGTCGCACTCGGTTTCTATCTCGGGTACGCTCCTTACTCGCAGTCCCAGGAAGAGATTGAGGCTCGCATGGGTACCGGCAAGCCACGGCGGGCCAAGCGCCATTTTATGTGGCTCAATTATTTCAAGACGGATGAACGCGCGTCCACTCGCGGGCGCACGCGGCAACGGTTCAAGACCGCCGTGGCCCGTGACCGTGACGACCGACCCAACCTGAGAAGAAGAGATCGAGACATTGGTCAACGAAGAAGGTAGGCCGCGGGGCTCTCGGCGGTTCAGCCCAGCAAGAAGGGCAGGATAAACCGGTCCAGGATCACCAGGATTATCCCGATGCCGCCGCCCAGGAGGTAGCCGAGCCGCACGATAACGCGGAGTTCCTTGTGGGTGACCTTCCGCACCAACTCCTCCATCCTCGCCGGCGGAAACTCGAGAACCTTCTGCTCGACTCGGCCCGCAATGTCGATCTGTTCGATGACGGACGGAACCTGGGTTTGGAGCCACTCCCAGACCGGGTCGCTCATCGCCTCTTCCAACTTTCTCACTGATCCCTCAGGGAGCCAGTTCGCGGGTGTTCCGATGGGTCGATCCGGCAGGCTCGATGAGAGTCGGGTGGCCAACTCACGGAACAGCGTGTCCGCCGCCTCGCTACGCGCTCCACTTACGAGCCATTCGGCCAAACGTTCCGGCGGCAGTTTCTCGAATACTTCGCCCCATGTCCGGGCGCCCACGCCGTCCAGAGCCACCTCCAACTTCTCTACGAGGAATCCCCGGGAGTTCGGATCCTGGGCCACACCGATGATCCACGTGCCGACTGTCCGACGAGCGTCCACGACGCTCTCGTCCTCCTCATCACCCAGCACGTCTGCCACGGGCCTGCGCAGAAAGTCCACGATCGCGTCGTTGATTCCCTGCGCCATGGCGTCCTGAATGGATGGGTCCTGGAGTATCTCGGCCAACCGTTCCGCGCCCTCCTCTTCGATCGTGTCGAGGACGTTGTCGACTGCCGATTCGGTGACGATGAGCTTCGCCACCACCCGCTGGTGGAACTTGAGGTCTCCGAGGAAGCGCTGAAGGATTTCGTGGATGAAGTTCTTGAATTTTTCTCGCGCGTCTTCGTCCTCCAGGGTCGAGCCCAAGCGGCGAATGGCCATGGGGAGGTACGCCGCGATGCCCTTCTCTACTGCTCCGACGAGCCCTAGCGGCAGTACCTCCTCGAACGTGCGGGTCGGCTCGAGGAGCCTGCGGGTGGTGCGGCTCAGGTAGTCGTCGATGGCCGTGCTGAAGTCTTCGCCCTCCACCGCGTTGGAGATCCAGTCCTCGACGGCTTCGGATATGGTGCTTTCACGGGCAGGCGTCAGGATCCCTGCTACGGGCTCGTCCTTGATGGATCGCACGATCTCGTCGGCGCGGTCCGAGATCGTCAAGGCGAAACCGTCAGAGTCGAGGTACTCCCGCAGGCGAGCCAGCCCGAACTCAGCGACCTCCCGCAGTATTTTGTCGGTCTGCTCGTGCATCCGTTCCGGGATCAAGTCCCGTAAGGATCCGCGTTCAGTGTGCAGCATGGAGTTCAGAAATCCTGAAAGGTGCTCGCCGAACGCCTGCCGGACGGATGCGTCGCTGAAGGTCGCGCTCAAATCTTCAGGCGTGAGCAGGCGCGTGCCGACCGTCCGCCCGATCGCTGTGGCTAGGCGCGCCTGACTCTTGGGGATCGCCCCCTGCAGCATCTTTAAGCTGCGCTTCCCGACGTGAGGAGGCTCGTATGGGTGAAAGAGCATCCAGATGGCGATGGAATTGGTGAGGCCGCCCGCCAGGGCGCCGGCGACGACAAAAACCAGGGCGGTGATCAACTCGTTCACACCGTCACCTCAACCCTGAACGTGGCGCACGAGCCCCCGTGCTTCGAGGGACTCTCCGCCAAGGACGACCGAACCGGTGACTTGGAAAAGGCCGTCGACCGGAAGGACCGGCCCCTGTCCCTCTTGTGCCCGGAGCTCCATGCTGGCGTTGGCGAGCGTGACCTCCAGCTCTCCGTTGGGCGATCGAATTAGCCACTCGACCGGCACGTCTCTGCGCGCCGTCTCGAACGACCTCACGGTGGTCCACGACATCAGCACTTCCGGCCATCGAAATTCGTCTTCTCCTCTTCTGCCCCACGCCGTGTAGGCTGGTGACCCCCCCGGCGACACGATCAAAATGGCCAAGCGCCTGGGCCCGGTCAGAAACATCCACTCGCCGGGTTCCGGAGCGTCTCTGAAGCGTGCCCGGTTCATGTCCAGCACGACCCCTTCGACCCTCTGGTCACCGAAGACAGCCTCGCCGCGATGCACGCGGAAGGTCTCTCCCCGATTTCCACTCCAATCCGACGTTCCCTCACCGATCACGACCTCGAGTTGCCTCTGCCCCTCCTCAAACAGGATGCGTTCCAAAGTGCCGCCGACGCCGACGACCAGGTCCATGGAACCTCGCGGCTGGATTCGGGACGGCGTCCGGGTCGGTTCGGAACTCCACTGATCACCGAAGAATGGCTCCCAGAGTCCGCCACGTTGCAGCCAACCCTCCACCTCGCGCTCCACACCTTCCGCAGAAGAGGAAGCCCGAAAAAACCATGGAACAATGATGGCGCTGTCGGTGCCGACCGTCATGAACACCACGTTCCGTTCGTACAGGCCGTCCTCGAAGCTTCGCCCCGCGCTCTCGCTCGTTTGAAGACCCTGCTCGGCAATCGGTGGCGCGGGCACGTCGCCGCCACAGGCGTACAGAAGCAGGCACAGTGCAAGCGAGGCACGACCGTGAAGGGCCAACCCTTCCGGCATCAAGCCCGCCGGGTCATTCGTGCGGTTTCACGCGGATCGAGGATCTTGCCGTCCCCGGCTCCGAGTGACTCGTCGAGCCTCGCGGAGAAGCGCCCTACTCGGCGGGCGTTTGTGCCCAGATCCACGCGGCGCGACCGGGGGCGGGATCGGAGGTCGACCCGCGTCAATCCGTGCTCGTCCAGCCCAACATGAATTTCGAGATCGTCTTCCTGGCGGAAGAGCCTGGTGGTACAATGGACCCGAATGAAACCTGCGAGGTCGTCCGACTGGAGCATTCTCCACCCGGCGTGCTCCCGGACGAGTTTGACACATGAGCGCCAGACCGCCTCGAACGGGATTGCGTAGGTGCGGCCGAGGAGCCGCGGGTCGTCGGACCAGGGGTCTGTCTCGACGCGATTGGTGGTCAGCGCTCTGGTAAGTCGTCCCGTGAACAAACGGCTAACCTCCGAGGGAAGGGGTCGATCTCTTGACCCGGACTCCCGGCCAGTGTTCCATAGTGTCTCGATCGTCGTCGTTCGTTGAACCCATAGCCCATACGCATGAAAGCGATTATTCCCCTGGCTGGAAAGGGCACTCGGCTTCGCCCGCACACACACGTCACGCCCAAGCCGCTCATCCGCGTCGCGGGACGGCCGGTCATGAGCTACATCCTCGATGACCTCGTCCAACTCGGCGTGGACGAAATGGTTTTCGTGGTCGGTTATCTGCGAGAGGTCGTCGAGAGTTATATCGCCGAAGCGTACCCGAACATCACGGCTCACTACGTCGTCCAGGAAGTTCAGGACGGGACCGCCAGTGCCGTAAGTCTGGCGGAGCCGTTCGTGGACGAGGACGTGCTGATCCTCTTCGTAGACACCCTCTTCGATGCTAATCTCGGGTTGGTGCGCGACGTCGGCGAAACCACGGGCGGTATCATCTGGGCGAAGGAGGTGGAGGACTACCAGCGCTACGGGGTGATCCTCACCGACGACGAAGGCCACATGGTCCGAATCATCGAGAAACCCTCCGAGCCGATCTCCAAGCTCGCCAACGTCGGTCTCTATTACATCAAAGACTGGCGGCTCCTCTTTGAGGGAGTCCGCCACACACTCGGCGCGAGCCCCGGACCGTCCGGAGAGTTCTATCTGACGGATGCCTTCCAGTACATGGTCGACCACGGCTCGAAGATTCAGGTGGCGCCAGTCGCAGGCTGGTACGACTGCGGAAAGCCCGAGACGCTGCTCGAGACCAATCAGCACTTGCTACTCGGGGGTCGAAGTGGAATCGCGGGCTCCGCCACGCTGGAGGACTCAACGGTGAACGACCCCGTTCGGGTCGAGGAGGGTGCCGTGGTGCGCAACTCGGTGCTCGGACCGAACGTGACGGTTGAGGCAGGAGCCCGCGTCGAAGATTCAACGGTGGCCGACACGATTCTGGGCTCGGGATCCACAGTCGTCGGCTCCACCCTCCACGATTCCCTCGTGGGTTCGGAGTCGAGGGTCACGGCGTACCGGGGCCGCCTCAGTGTCGGCGATCACTCCGAAGTGGACGGNGAGGNNTAGGCCGCCCGCTCAGTCCAGTCCTGAGACCAACAGCACCGTGTGAAGAGCCCGCTGGATTCCTATCGAACCGTTCCCGTTGTGATACCACTCGTCGGTCGTATGAACCGCTCCTGCCGAGCCTCCGGCTCCGAGGGTGATGGCCGGAATCCCCAGCGACATGGGCAGGTTGGCGTCGGTCGAAGAAGCCGTGACCTCCGGCTCGACGCCCGAGGCTCGCGTGGCTGCGAGCGCCGCCTCCACGAGCGGTGAATCCAACGCTGTGACGCCGGCCGGCCGGTGGCCCACCACGGTCACGTCGACGCGGAGCCGGCCAGCCTGGTCCGTTACACTGGCGTTCTCCTCGGCCACGGATCGATCCAGCACGGCCCGTAGACGCTCCTCTCCAACGTCGAGGTGCCCAATCGATTCACTCCGAAAATCCAATTCGGCCCAGGCCTCGGCCGGGATCACGTTGACGCTCGTGCCTCCTCCCCACCGTGCCACGGTGAGACTCAGGGCTGGATCAGTCGGCGGCGGCCACGACGCCAAAGCGCCGATCGCTCGGCCGAGCGCGTGAATGGGATTGGGTGCGCCGTAGTTGATCCATGAATGTCCACCCTGGCCGCTGAGGGCCACCCGAAAGCGCCGTGCTCCCAGCGCTCTTGTTACCACGTACTTCATCCCCGCTCCGTCCAAGGAGATGAATCCCGCCGCATCAGCGGCCGCGCCGCCCGATTCGAACAGGTGACGAACGCCGCGGAGATCCCCACTCCCTTCTTCTCCCACGGTGGCGGCGAACAGGATCGGAGTCCGGGTCGTGATGTCTGCCTGCGACAACGCCCGAGCGACCGTGACGAGGGCGGCTAGTCCCCGCCCATCGTCCGAGACGCCGGGAGCCCGAAAGAGGTCACCGTCGGCATGTACGGTCACATCCGTGCCTGCCGGGAATACGGTGTCCAGGTGCGCCGACAGCACGAGCGGCTCTCGATCTTCTGCACCGGGGCGGAGCGCGACAACGTTGCCGACTGAATCCTGCTCGACGTTGGAGAGGCCCGCCGCACCGAGGAGTTCCGCCATACGGCGCCCTCGAGCGTCTTCGCCGAAAGGCGGGGCCGGGATCTCGGTGAGATCGATCTGGTCGCCGAGCGTCTTGTCGTCGGTCGCCAAGATGTGCTCATCCGCTGCTCGGACGTCCGCTCGCCCCAGCAGCTGGCTCACATCTCTTGAACGGTCTTCTAGTATCGTGTCGGGCAACATCAAGCGAAGCTATCTTCGTGGGCGAGTGATTTCCACTTGTCCGCGGAGGTGGCAATGAACTGTTGGGTCGGGACGAGCGGCTTTTCCTACAAGGCGTGGAAGGGCTCCTTCTATCCCGAGGATCTCCCCAACGCCGGGATGCTCGCCTACTACGGAGAGCGCCTCAACGCGGTCGAGATCAACAACACGTTCTATCGGATGCCAGCACGGAAGGTTCTCGCGGATTGGGCCAGCAAGGTCCCGGACGACTTCTCCTTCGTGCTCAAGGCTTCCCGGAAGATCACGCATTTCAAGAGGCTCAAGGACACGCAGGATGAGCTGAGCTATCTCGTGGACGTCTCCAGCGAGCTCGGCGCGCGCCTGGGTCCCATGCTCTTCCAGCTTCCGCCCAACCTGAAGAGCGACGCAGCGCGCTTGCGGGACTTCGTCTCGTTGTTCCCGAAGGGGCTTCGCGCTGTGTTCGAATTCCGGAACGACTCGTGGTTCGACGACGAGATCTACACGATACTAGGCGATGCGGGAGCCGCGCTCGTTGTCGCACACACCGAGGACGAGCCGCCACCCGTGGTCGCCACCGCGCCGTACGGATATCTTCGCCTCCGCAGAGAGGCCTACGAGCCGGATGACCTCGCCCGCTGGGCAGGTATCGCCTCGGATCAGGGTTGGGAGGACGTCTACGTCTTCTTCAAGCATGAAGACGCGGGCACCGGTCCCGCGCTCGCGCAGCGTTTTGTGGAGCTCATCGTCTAAGGAGACATATGATCGACCGCCTGATCGACCGCCGACATTTCATCGCGCTGTTCACGTTCGTCAGCCTCTGGATGGGCACGCCGGTGGCGGCCATACCGCCAGCAGTAGCGGCCAGCGTGGCGCCGTTGGCCATTCAGGCCGATACGATCCAACCGGTTCGGGCGCCCGATGGGATGGTCGTCTCAGCGAGTGTCGACGCGAGCAGGGCGGGAGCGGACGTTCTGGCGGCCGGTGGTAACGCCGTGGAGGCCGCAATCGCGACGGGTTTCGCGCTGGCGGTGACACATCCTTTCGCCGGGAACATCGGTGGCGGCGGATTCATGGTGATCCGCTTCCCTGATGGGACCGCGACCGCTCTCGATTTCAGGGAGAAAGCGCCGCTGGCGGCGTACCCCGAGATGTGGCTCGACGATTCGGGTGAATACTCCAGAACGAAACATCACAGAGGCGCCTTGGCCGTCGGTGTGCCCGGGACGGTCGCGGGATTCTGGAAGGCCCACCAGCTCTACGGGAGCCAGGACTGGGAGAGCCTCGTGCGGCCGGCGATCGGGCTCGCCCTTGACGGCTTCGTGCTCACGGATCGTTTGGCGCGTAGCCTCCGAGGCTTCGTAACCGGTCGGGGTGCCGCCTATGAGGCGACGATGAACTCCTTCTCGAACGAGGGTCGCCCGTACTCTTCGGGTGACAGATTGATCCAGACCGACCTCGGACGGACGCTGGAGCGCATCGCCCTGGAGGGGCACGATGGTTTCTATGCCGGAGAGACCGCTCGGCTCCTCGTGGCCGAGATGGAGCGTGAGGGAGGCATCATCACGCTCGAGGATCTGGCCCGCTATGAGGCGCGGGAGCGTACGCCGGTCCATGGGACGTATCGGGGATACGACGTGATCTCCATGCCACCGCCCTCCAGCGGCGGAATCGCCATAGTCGAGATGCTCAACATCCTCGAGGGCTACGACCTCGCGGCGATGGGGCACAACTCGGCCGAGTATGTTCATCACCTTGTCGAAGCCATGCGCCGTGCCTTTCGCGATCGGGCGCAGTACGTGGCAGACGTGGACTTCGCGGACGTCCCGCTGCACGGCCTGACCAGCAAGGACTACGCGGCCAGGGTGCGCAGTGAGATCGACGGCGCGGCGGCCGGTGTGTCGGCGCCCTCGGACATCGTGCTTGTGTATGAGCCCCGGGAAACCACGCACTACTCGGTGGTGGACGGGAGCGGAATGGCCGTCTCCGTGACGTACACGCTCGAGGGGGGCTACGGATCGGGAATCACCGTGCCCGGCGCCGGATTTCTGCTCAACAACGAGATGGGCGACTTCAACGCCGGACCGGGCCTGACCGACGCCCGGGGACTGATCGGCACCGAGCCGAATCTCGCCCGTCCGGAACAGCGCATGCTGTCGAGCATGTCACCGAGCATCCTGGCGAGAGACGGTGAGCTCGTCGCCGTCGTGGGGTCTCCTGGGGGCAGGAGGATCATCAACACCGTCCTCCAGGTGCTCCTGAACATCATGGAGTTCGACATGAGTATTGGGGAGGCGGTGGCCGCAAAGCGCCTGCACCACCAGTGGTTGCCCGACCAGGTCGGTATTGAGAGCGATGGGGTCTCGGGCGCGACGGCCGAGAGGCTACGACAACTCGGCCACAGGGTGTCGGTGGGGGGGAGTCAGGGCTTTGCCCAGTCCATCATGATCGATCCCGAGACGGGGGACCGGCTCGGAATGCCTGATCCGAGGCACGACGACGCCGCGGCCGTGGGGAACTAGGAGCGCTCCTAAAGCACTGCCTGGATGAACCCCCCGTCCACGGGGATCGAGGTCCCCGTGATATAACTCGCGCGCTCGGACGCGAGAAACGCGACGAGGGCCGCAAATTCCTTGGGCTCGCCGATCCGTCCCATCGGGCTCTGGGCCTCCCAACGAGCGAAGGCCTCTTTCACCGTGATCCCCTGGGTTTCGGAGATGTTCTCCGCCAGTCCGTCCAGCCGCTCGGTCCTGGTGAAGCCGGGCATCACGTTGTTCACGGTGATGCCGGAGGAGGCGACCTCATTGGCGAGTGTCTTGGCGAACCCGGTCACGGCCGCGCGGACCGCGTTCGACAGGATGAGCCCGTCGATCGGCTGCTTCACGGCCACCGACGTGATGTTGATGATCCGGCCCCACTTGGCCTTCTTCATTGCAGGGAGCACGGCCCTCGTAAGATTCAGCACGCTGTTGAGGTTCTGTTCGACGGCGGTACTCCATGCTTCGACGGAGTGGCTCTCGAAGGGGCCCGGCGGCGGCCCGCCCGTATTCGTGACCAGAATATCGATCTTCCCGAAGTCCTGCTCGGCCGTCTTTATGAGACGATCGACGTCTTCCGGGTCGCTGAGGTTCGCCGGAACGGCCACCACTTCGGCGCCCGTAGCATCGTGGATCCACTGACTGGCCTCTTCCAGAGGAGCCACAGTCCGGGCACAGATCACGAGGTTGGCACCCTCCCTGGCCATTTCTTCGGCAACGGCTCGGCCTAGACCGCGACTCGAAGCCGCCACCAACGCTGTTTTTCCTTCGAGACCTAATTCCATACGATTGCGCCCCCTGTTCCCTTAGCTTTGCACGTTTAGTGGCTCTGTAGGTCTAGCCCCGAAGTCGGTAGACCTAGCCCCGGAGATAGTCGTCCGCTCCGGACAACCAGTCCTCCCTGGGCGGCACGAATACGTCCAGATCCAGCGTGTCCTCGAGCGCTTCGGCACTGTGAGGCACGTTGGACGGAATGTGTAGCACCTCGCCGGCCCGCACGACCACCTCCTCCGTTTGGTCGTCTCCGATCCGAAAGAGCAGTGCACCCTCGAGAACGTAGGCAAACTGCTCATTCTCGTGGCTGTGTTTAGGGACCATCACTCCCTTGTGGAAATAGATCTGGGCGAGCATGCCCTTCTCTCCGTTCACCCAGTTGCGGGTGAGGCCGGGTTTCAGTTCCTCTTTAGGGAGGCTGTCCCACGAAACGAGTCGGACGGGGGAATCANNCATGCTNGGACGGGGGAATCACTCATGCNTNGATCNGGTTGGGGTTGGGTACGGGTCGGTGTGATCTGTCGGAAGCTAATAAACCGCTCTGGTTGGGTGGGAGCAAGATGGTGCGAGCCTNGCCCTCCTTCTAGCCCGTGGCGGCTGGTTGTGCGATCCTTGGGCCCAACTGGATGGTTGAATCGAGGAGAGGAACGTGCCCGACAAAGCCAACATCTCCGAAGATCGCTGGCGCGAGATCCTCACGCCCGAACAGTTCCNGGTGCTGAGGGAAAAGGGTACTGAACGGGCCTTCAGTGGCGCCTACTGGGATGAGCACGATGAGGGGATCTATCGCTGTGCGGGGTGTAGCGAAGCCTTGTTCAGTTCGGAGTCCAAGTTCGAGTCGGGGACTGGCTGGCCGAGTTTCTCCGAGGTGATCGAAGAGGGACGGGTCCGCACCGAGGAGGATCACACGCTCGGGATGCGTCGTGTAGAGGTTCTGTGCGCCAACTGCGAGGGGCACCTNGGCCACGTCTTCCCCGATGGCCCCGCTCCCNGGGGGGCCCGCTACTGCATCAACTCGGTGGCGCTCGCGCTGGACTCGGACGAAGTCTCCGCTGAAGAATGAGCCCAGAGAGGACCCGATGACCGGCCGACTACATCACGCGAAGGCTCTAGGCACGCTGTTTGCAGCAGTCAAGGCGGTTGGGTGCGGTGGAACAGCCGAAGCTCCGTCCGCGGGACAGTTCGAGGGGTTCATTCCGGATCTACGTGGNAGANGGGTCATGGTGTTCCCGGTGCAACNCAGGNCGGGCGTGACCGCAGATGTNGANCCGGAAATCGTTTTNGCGCTTCGGACCCGGAGGCCGACTTCGGNTTGGTCGCGTCGGCGGTAGAAGAACTGGCAGAAACGTTGTTGTGGTATGTACGTTAAGAGGTGACACACATGACAACAAAGNGACGAGNATTTCGATGGACCGAATATGTCGATGAACCNTAGACCGATTATGTACGTGCTGGCGATGAGCCTCATCCTTGGTCTTCCGGGGTGTGAGGAGGTCGACCTCGCTCTGGCGAGGTGCCTCATCCTTGGTCTTCCAGGGTGTGAGGAGATCAACCTCGCTCTCCCTACTGACAGCGAGGCTGGGGCCCTCTACGCGACTTCTTCCGACCTGACCGTTCAGGTGAACGGCAACGTCGCGGAGCTTACGGTCGACCAACCCTCACGGCAGGTACGGAGGGGTGGCTCTCTTTGGGCAAAAGTCGGACCCTACATCTATCTCTTCTCANACGAGACGGAGACTCTGCTTCGGGAGTACCCGGGGTTGTCCGGTGCTCGGGTCATCACGCGCACCCGCGCCGATANGGAAGTCGCCCGCGCNTTTCTTAACAGGGATGCGTTGAACGNACTCACCTGGNGACGGGCGAAAAACATCGCCGGGAGGGCGCGNGTGGGGGGGACCCGGCGTCCGGTGTTGTTGGAGGCGCTCGTGGAGTGGGGTGAGGATCACACAGACTTCGAGTACAATACGGAATTCATNCGTTAGTTCGAGCGCTTTCCTCGTTCCCCGCCGCCTGNCGGGCCCGTAGGAGGCTATGACGTGATTCGNAAAGACCTCGACTCACTCGAGGCGCCGTGCCTGCTTTGCCTTCAGAACAAGCCTCGGCAGGACCTCGATCGCTTACGCTGGTGCGACACGTGCGTCGAAGCCGCCCAGTCTCGTGCCGCCTCCCGGAGTTGGTATGTCGGGGTCGGGGTCGCCGTCGTGTTGGCGTTGTGGATCTGGCTGTACATCCAACCTTCGCTGCTGATCGGCGGCTGGGTCGGCGTGGTGCTCGGCGCCTTCTACCTTAGCGCTCGGGTGACACGGGAGTTTCTCTATACCGTCGCACGCACACGTAGCCTTCCGACCGCCGGAGCAGTCCCTCCCGAGTAGGGGATGTACTAACTTCCTCCGTCCGATTTCGGGTCCTTCAAGGAGGCAACACGCATGGCCGGCAAGTTTCAAGGCACGGACTTCTACGACGTCGACTCGCTCCTGAGTGAAGAGGAGCGCATGATCCGGGACACGGTCCGTGAGTGGGTCGAGGAGCACGTGATGCCGATCATCGGCAAGGCGTACATCGACCGCCAGTTCCCGAAGGAGCTCATTCCCGAGTTGGGCGAGATGGGCATGCTCGGCCCCACTCTCCCNGANGAGNANGGNTGCGCCGGCCTCAACAACGTNGCCTACGGNCTNATCTCCCAGGAGCTCGAGCGGGGAGANTCAGGTATACGCTCGTTCGCTTCAGTGCAGGGCGCCCTGGTCATGTATCCGCTGTTCACCTTCGGGAGTGACGAGCACAAGCAGGAGTGGTTGCCCAAGCTCGCGACGGGCGAGAAGATCGGCTGCTTCGGTCTCAGCGAGCCCGACTACGGGTCGAACCCGGGCGGAATGATCACTACCGCCAAGAAGACCGACGATGGGTGGTTGCTGAACGGCGTCAAGATGTGGATCACTAACGGATCGATGGCGGACGTCGCCATCATCTGGGCCCAGACCGAGGAGATCGGCGACACCAAGGGGATCCGCGGATTCGTGGTGCCCACGGACACGGACGGTTTCTCAGCCCGAGACCAAAAAGGCAAAATGTCGCTGCTGGCGTCAGACACGAGTGAG
>PCCM01000099.1 GCA_002731735.1 Gemmatimonadota bacterium
CCGATGATGCGGGCGGCCAGCGCATTGAAAAAGCTCTCTAGCGACGAAAGAACTTTGGAGGTGGTCACCGACCACCCGCCGGCGTTGGAAACGATTCCGACGCAAGCCGCCCGCCTGGGGTTTCGGACCGACATCGAAGAGACGGGCGTGTCGGAGTGGCGCCTCACGCTCACTCGCAAGGAAGCGGAGGCAGAGGTATGACCTACGAGCGAACGGTACGCACTTCGCTGCTTTGGATCGTGCTCTCGAGCGCCGTGTTGGCCTCATGCAACAGCGACGCCGGTGAGACCGCCGAGGTGGCTTTCGCCACAGACGTCCTGGTCGATACGGAATGGATCGAAGCCCATGCGGCCGACCCCAGCCTACGGGTGCTGGAGGTGGGTGGGAACGCAAACGCCTTCGGCGAGGGCCACCTTCCCGGTGCGGCCTTCGTGTCCATGAGGAGCCTGTCCAACCCCGACGACCCCATCGGTGGTCAGATCGCGACAGCAGCCCAGGTGTCGGCGGTCCTATCCATTATGGGCATCGGACGAGACCAGACCGTGGTCCTGTACGACCGCCGCAACAATCTCCAGGCAGCACGAGCCTACTGGGTCTTGAAGTATTATCAACACGCCGACGTCCGGATTTACAACGGGGGAACGCCCAAATGGACCGAGGACGGACAGGTGATGAGCACCGTGGTGGTAGAGTATGAGCCGTCCGACTACCAGGCGGGTCCGCCGGACCCCGAGATCCGCACGACCTGGCAGTACGTGGTGGACCACACCGACGATCCGGCCACGCTATTCTGTGATACGAGGGGCCCGGAGGAATATCTTGGCCGCGACGTCCGAGCTGAGCGGGGGGGCCGCATCCCCGGGTCGATCAACGTGGAGTGGACGGCGGCGGTCAACGCGAACGGAACCTTCAAATCCTCCGAGGAACTGGCGGATTTGTACGGCGAGGCGGGCTTCACGCCCGACAAGCAGATCATCACCTACTGTCAGAGTGGCGTTCGGGGCGCTCACACGTGGTTCGTCTTGAGTGAGCTTCTCGGGTATCCCAGCGTGCGCAACTACGATGGGTCGTGGGTAGAGTACGGAAACAACCCCGAGAGTCCGGTCGAGAATTGATCGAGAATTAGCGATCGGGCGGGGACCGAACCTCAATCGCTCTCGCGTGGGTCGCCCTCGTTCAAAACCTGCTGCGTGCGGCCCGCTCGGTAGTTGCGGACGGCTTCCCGGATCTCGGGATACTTGTTTCCTAGTATTTCAGCGGCGAGCAGCGCGGCGTTCGTCGCTCCGGCGTTGCCGATGGCAAGGGTCCCGACCGGGATACCTGCCGGCATTTGGACGATCGACAGTAGGGAGTCCAGCCCATCCAGCGCCCAGGCCTTCATCGGCACGCCCAGAACGGGAACGACCGTCTTGGCGGCCATCACTCCCCCGAGGTGGGCCGCCCCCCCCGCCCCGGTGATAATCACCTCGAGACCCCGTTCTTCGGCAGAGGCGGTGTATTCGGCGCAAAGATCCGGCGCGCGATGGGCTGAGATCACGCGGACCTCATGGGAGATGCCGAGCGTATCGAGCGTTTCCGATGCACGCCGCATGGTCTCCCAATCTGACTTGGATCCCATGACGACGCCCACGAGTGGTTGGGACTCGTTCATGGCAGGAGCTTGTAGGAGCGGCCCTGTGAGGTCAAGAGTCGAGATTCGAGAAGCCGGTACCCGGCAAGCCGACATCGGCCCGATGAGTGCCTGGCCCGGCCATGGATATCACCAAAACGAGAGCCGTCCATGAGCTCTAGACGGGCTCCGCGCCGCAATTATAGGCCCCGTCGCGTTCCTGGTGGATGTCCTAGGAGTCGAGCCTCGCCCGACGGCCGCTCACAGACCGATCAGAAACGTCCCGCCGGCTCACCGGCGGGACGTTTTTTCTTTCCCTACACAACACGCACCATGTGATAGTTCTTCTTGCCCTTTCGAAGAAGCAGGAACCTCCCTTCGATCGCATCGTCGACCCTGACCACCGCCTCGATGTGCTCGACCCGGACGTTGTTGACGGAAAGACCTCCGCCTTCGATGGACCGCCTCGCTTCTCCCCGCGACTTGCACACTCCCGCTTCTGCAAACAGGTCCAGGACGCCCGTGCCGTCGCCCTCCAGCCCTGCCCGAGCCATCTCGCTCGCCGGGACATCCGAGAAGACCTCGGCAATCTCATCCGCACGGAGTCCGGCAATCTCACCGCCGAACAGCACTTCGGTGGCTCGCTGCGCACTCGCCAGACCATCGCTGCCATGGACTCGCCGCGTGACGTCCTCGGCAAGCGCCCGGTGGGCGGTTCGTTCGTGCGGGCGCTCGGCATGAGTCGATTCGAGCCCGGAGATCTCTTCGGGACCGAGGAGGGTGAAGTACCGGATATACCGAATGACGTCCTGGTCATCGACCGCCATCCAGAACTGGTAGAAGCGGTAGGGTGACGTGAGTGCCGGATCGAGCCAAACGGCGCCGGCTTCGGACTTGCCGAACTTGTGTCCCCCCGCCCCCGTCATGAGGGGGTACGTGATGCCGTACGCCTTCTCCCCCCGCATGCGACGGACCAGGTCGATACCCACGGTGATGTTCCCCCATTGGTCGCTGCCGCCCATCTGGAGAGTACATCCGTAGCGCTCATTCAACTGAACGAAGTCGTATGCCTGGAGGAGGGCGTAGCTGAACTCCGTGTAGGAGATCCCGGTCTCTTCGTTCTCAACCCGCCGCCGCACGGACTCCTTCTTCAGGAGCGCGTTCACGGAGAAGTGCTTGCCGACGTCACGCAAGAAGTCGACCATGGAGATCTCGCCGAGCCAGTCCAGATTGTCGACCGTTCGAGCTGGGTTGGTGGAGCCTTCGAAATCGAGAAAGTGCTCCAATTGCCCACGGATCGCCGCAATGTTATCGGCCGTCTTCTCCTTGGTGAGTAGTTGCCGCTCCTCCGTCTTGCCGGAGGGGTCTCCGATGAGCCCGGTTCCGCCGCCAACGAGCACGATCGGATGATGCCCGGCCCTCTGGAGATGCATGAGGCCCATAATGGGCACGAGGGTACCCACATGAAGACTCGCCGCCGTGGGGTCGAAGCCGATGTATGCCGTTACGGAACCTTCGGCGAGAGCGGCTTCCGCTCCCTCGGTGGAGTCCTGTAGCATACCTCGCCAGCGATATTCTTCCAGTAAGCTCATGTCACTCAATCGGGTATCGCGTTACCGATCGGGATTGCTCGAGACCCGACTCGGAAGCCGCAAGATGGTCCGCAAAAGATCGTCGGCAAGAGATGGTCGGCAAAAGGGCAAAAGGCGGTCGGCAAGAAATAGCCAAGGAAAAGCCGTCAGGCATGCGAGAGGCCCAAGAACAGCGCGCGTACGGAGTCCCGATCAGTCTTGCCGTTTGCCGTGAGGGGGAGTGAATCGGCAAGCTCGATGCGCCTCGGTAACTCGGAGGCGGAGAGCCGCTCGCGGGCCTGCGCCATCAGGGCCTTCGGATCCACCTCCCCGGCCGGGTCCAGTACGATGAGAGCGACGACCGCCTCGCCCCAGACGTCGTCTGGAATTCCCACGACTGCCGCGGCGGAGACGCCCGGTAGTGCCTCCAGCACGACCTCAACCGATCGCGGATGGACCGTGGCCCCTCCCGTCACGATCCGGTCGCTGATCCGGCCGGTAATCCAGAGATGACCATCACCGTCGAGCCGTCCCAGGTCGCCGGTCGCGAGCCACCCCTCCTCGTCCGCCACACCGGGGGAGACCGTGTCGCCCCGCACGTAGATCTCTCCATCCTTCTGGATCCGGAGTTCGAGACCGTCGATCGGAAGGCCTGATGTGCCCGACTTCTCCGCCACGAGGTCCGGGGGGGCGGTCGCAACTTGCGAACACGCCTCCGTGAGCCCGTACGTCAAGGCGACTGGGTATCCCTTCTCAACGACCCTTGTAACCAGCGCGCCATCGGTGGCCGCACCACCGATCAAGAGGCAACGTAGTGTCGAGGGAACGGACTCTCCCTTCCTTGAGTCGAGCAGGCGAGCCAGCATCGTGGGAACGAGCGAGGTGTGTGTCAGACCATCCCGCTCGATCAACTCCGCCAGCACCTCCGCGGAGAACTGCCCCCGAACCAGAAGTAGACACCCCGCGTAGGCCGCTCGATGCACGAGCGCGAGCCCACCGACGTGGCCGAGGGACAAAGAGGCGTACCACCGGTCCTCCCCGGTGAGCCCCAAGCGTCCCACACAAGCGCGGGCGCTCGCCTCCAAGGCAGACGCGAGAATCGGGACCGCACTGGGGTCACCCGACGTACCGGAGGTCCAAAGTAGAGCAAAAGGTCGCGACTCGGGTTCTGGCGTGGCGTCCGCTCCCCCTTCCCCACCTGCCGGCCTGGGTAGATCGTCCAGCGTCGTGATCCAATCCGCTTCGAGCGCCATATCGCTCACGTCGTGTTCCGTGCTGAGGATCAGGTCTGGCCCGATCGCTTCGAGCGCGCGCTCCATGGTGGCCGCTCCCAACCGAGGATTGAGGGGCGCGAGGACTGATCCGGTCCGGGGGACGGCCCATACGGCTTGGACGGATAACGGGCTCGGATGGGCGACGAGCGCGACGGTGGAGCCGGGGCCAGCTCCGAGGGGCGCGAGGCGGCGAGCCATACGGCCCACTGCTGCGTCCAGTTCGGCGTACGTCCATACACGGCGGCCATCGTCCAACGCGGGGGCGTCGGGGTGAGCGTGGGCCGCCGCCCGGAGTGGATCACTCACCCGAAAGTCAGTCCCGCAGCCAAGAGTAAACCGTACAGCCCGACCACTCGGGCGGTCCCAGCCAAGGCCGGGATCAACTCTCGTGGATCGTCCCTGGTCATGATGAGGCTCAGAGGTGAAACGGCGGCCCCCACAGCAAGAAACGCGATCAACGCTGCCGCCGGCCACTCGTACACCGCCACACCGAGGACCGGGACAACGAACCCGACCGCGATCAGGACGGCGTACTCGGCTCGGCTCCAGTTTCGGCCAAACCTCACGGCCAGAGTGCGTTTGCCGGCCGAACCGTCGGTCTCGAGATCTCTGAGGTTGTTGGCCACCAGAATCGCCGTACTGAGCGCACCTATCCCGACCCCGGCAAGGAGCACATCCCCAGGAGCGGCGAGCGCTTGCACCCAGTACGTCCCGCCGACCGCGACCAGACCGAAAAACACGAAGACGAACGGATCGCCCAAGCCGTGATACGCGAGCGGATAGGGTCCGCCGGTGTAGGCGACCGCACAAACGAGCGACGCTGTTCCGATCCAAACGATCGGCCATCCGCCCACGATCACCAGATACACGCCCACCGAAGCCGCGGCAGCGAGCACGACCACCATACCCCACCATACTTGGGTAGGCGGAATCAGCCCCGCCTGGGTGACGCGCACGGGCCCGACCCGGTCCGGCGCGTCGGCCCCCCGCACGAAGTCGTAGTAGTCATTGGCTAGGTTCGTCCCGATCTGGATGAGAAGTGCACCGGCAAAAGCGGCCAACACCGGGAAAAGCGCGAAGACCCCGTGTGCCTCCGCCAGGCCTGCCCCGACGAGTACTGGAGCGGCGGCGGCGGTCAAGGTCTTCGGGCGCGCCGCCTGCATCCACGCGGAGGCCCGGTTCACGCGACCGACGTCCGGCTCACAGTGCGGTGGCCCGGCTCACGGGAGGGCCAGGTTACCAGGGCAACCATGGGAATTTGCGAAAATCCGGATCGCGCTTCTCCAAGTAGGCCTTCTTCGCCTCCTTCGCCTCTTCCGTCATGTAGAAGAGGAGCGTTGCGTTCCCGGCGAGTTCCTGGATCCCGGCCTGCCCATCGAGGTCGGCGTTAAAGGCGGACTTGAGCAAACGGATCGCGAGCGGACTCTTGTCGAGGATCTCGTGGGCCCACTTCCAGCCCTCCGCCTCAAGTTCGTCCAACGGCACCACAGCGTTGACCATTCCCATCTCGAGCGCCTCGCGGGCACTGTACTGGCGGCACAGGTACCAGATCTCCCGGGCTTTCTTCTGGCCCACCATNCGAGCCANGAAAGAGGACCCGAACCCGCCATCGAANCTCCCGACCTTTGGGCCCGTCTGGCCAAAAACCGCGTTGTCGGCGGCCAANGTGAGGTCACACACCACGTGTAGCACGTGCCCNCCGCCGATCGCATAACCCGCCACCAAGCAGATGACGGGCTTGGGCATGCTTCGGATATACCGCTGGAGCTCCAGCACATTGAGGCGGGGCACGCCGTCGTCCCCGACGTAGCCGCCGGCACCACGTACACGCTGGTCTCCACCCGAGCAGAACGCGTAACCTCCGTCCTCCGCCGGTCCCTCGCCGGTAAAAAGTACGACCCCGATGCGCGTATCTTCCCCGGCGTTCCTGAACGCCTCCTGGAGCTCCAACAGTGTCTTGGGCCGGAAGGCGTTCCGTACTCGAGGCCGGTTGATGGCGATACGGGCCACCCCATCGGCCTTCTTGTAGGTGATGTCCTCGTATTCCTTCACGACCTCCCACTTCGGCTCGCTCATCGAAGGCTCTCTCATCCGATTGCCCCACCTCGAAAGTTCATACGTTACAATAGCGTCGAAACGGCTCGGCGCACCGCCTCACCGACCGCCTCTCGGCTACGCTGGTTCTGCTCGCGGTCGCTTCGAACCTCTAAGATCCGTGGTCCAGTGCCTGCAAGCACCTCCTCGAGCGCGTCCGCGGCACCGCTCGAATGCTCCACTCGGCGGTAAGGGATCCCGTACAGTTCGGCCGCATGGCGGAAGTCGAGCCCGTGCGCCGTCGCGAAGTACTTGGTGAATTCCGGTTCGTGATCCCGGATGGGAAGCATGTGAAAGATGCCCCCACCGTCGTTGTTGATCACCACGAACACGATGTCTAGCTGATGTTCGGCGACGGCCAAGAGTCCGTTCATGTCGTGGTAGAAGGCGATGTCTCCCACGACGGCGACGATCGGAGAGCCCCCGTCACTCGTCGCCGCGACGCCCGCCGCCGCAATGCCCGCCACCGTGGATACGATTCCGTCGATGCCGCTCGCCCCACGGTTGCCGTATACGTGAAGAGGTTTCCCTCCCCCGCCGTACGCGTCCAAATCCCGGACCGGCATGGAATTGGATACGAACAATGTCGTCCCGTCGGTCACCCCAGCGACCACAGCCGCCAATACGTCGCCCTCGAAGGCATCCCCAGCGTCGGAGGTCCGAAAATCGAGGACTGCCTGGCTCGCTGCTCGATCGATCTCTGTCCACTGCTCACACCAGGACCGCGCTGTGTCGGGAGTCGACGATTCGCTGGTGAGGGACAGGTGGGAAGACAGCTCTTCCGTTACCGCCCGCACGAACGAAACCACCTCTGCTCGGACGCTGAGCGAAGCCACACTCAGGTGATCCTTCCAGTAATGTCCCGACGTGATCCTCACCTGGGGCACGTGGGCGAGGTCGCTCAGAAACGCCGACAGAGAAGCCGACACCGGCGCCCCCCCGATTCGGATTACGGCGTCGGGCTCGAGTACTTCTCGAAGATTCGGGTCCGGAAGGCAGGCCAGAAAAAGGTCGTACGCCCCCACCACATTCGCCGCGCAATGCTCGCTGAAGCGTGCACCGGAGAGAGGATCGGCGAGCACTGGAAATCCTGTGGCGCGAGCCAAATCCCTGATGGCCGGCCCTGCCGTCTGCGGATCGGGAACCGGACCCACGACGATCAACCCACGTGAAGCCGTCTCCAAAGCGGCCACAACAGCGCGCACCTCGTCTTCCGCCGGGGCAGCCCCGCTCTGATCCATGACCGGCTCACGGGAAGCCCCATCCGCCTCCGGCTCCGCACCGAGTTCGACAGGCTCCAGAGGCTTGTCGAGCGGAAAGTTCACGTGGACGGGGCCGGGATCCATCCCCCCCGTCGCGGCGACCGCCCCGGCCGCGAGCTTTCTTATGCCCCGGAGATCACCCGCCGGGGCTTCACCCGCGTCAAGGCTCTCCCTTACGAACGAACCATAGAGTTGGGACTGGTCGATCGTCTGGTTCGCATCGGTCCCCCGGAACCTACGCGGGCGGTCAGCGGTGAGCGCAAGGAGCGGCACTCCAGCGTGTGACGCCTCGATTACGGCTGGGAAAAGGTTCGCGGTGGCGGTGCCGGACGTGGTGATCACGGCCGCTGGGCGCCGTGTGGTCTTCCCGAGCCCAAGGGCGAAGAAACCGGCACATCGTTCATCCAAATGGACCCACATCCGGATCCGAGATTCCCGCGCACAGGCCATCACCAAGGGTGTCGATCTCGACCCGGGGGCAAGACAGACGTGTTCGACCCCCGCACGAGCCAATTCGTCAATGAAGGCCCTGACCCAGGCGGTGGTGACCGCCGGGTCGCTCACCGTGCTCCACTCGCCGCGAGGGCCCTCAACATTGGCTCGAACTTGATGCTCGTTTCGTCCCATTCGAGGCCGGGATCGGAGCCCTCGACGATTCCGGCCCCTGCAAAGAGCCTCCACCGAAGGTCCCGGACCACCGCACAACGAAGCGCGGGTACGAACACACCATTCCCATCCAGATCGAACCATCCCACAGGACCCGCATACCAACCGCGCTCGAAAGGCTCCTTTTCGCCCAGGAACTCCAACGCCGCGTCACGAGGAAGGCCACACACAGCAGGCGTGGGGTGAAGGGCCTCGAGCACGTTGAGGGCCGATATTCCCTCGGGAAGCCGAGCGCGGATCTTCGTCTCGAGGTGCTGAAGCCGTGCTAAAGTGAGGACCTGGGGCTCGGACTGAGCCTCGATGTCTTCGGCGAGCGGACCCAGCCGGGCGACCATGTCCTCGAGGGCGATGCGATGTTCCGCGCCCTCCTTCTCACTCGCCAACAGCCGCTCCGCGAACTGCTTCTGCTCTCTCTGGTTTTCTCCGCGCGCCACGGTACCCGCGACCGCGGTAGCGTGGAAACGGCCCTCCGAAACCGTGGTCACCGTTTCGGGAGCCGCGCCGGCGATCGCACATCCCTCCTCCGGTTCGAAGTAGAAGACGTGACTGCCGCGGTTCTCCTGCCACAGATGATGGACAACTTCGATCGGATCCAAACGACACTCGGTAATCAGGTCGAGGGTCCGGGCGAGAACGACCTTGGAGACTCGGCGCTCACTGATCGCAGCCAAGGCGTCCTTCACCGCAGCTTCCCAACCGGCTCGCTCCGTTTCACCCCTCGTGAAAGAAACACGAGGGGCTGGCTGCGCCTTGGGGCTCCACCCCGTTGGATCTACGGAAACATCCCCCCCCACCGCCTCGAGCTCTTGGCAAATTTGCCCCGCATGGGTCAGCAGGCGGGTCAGAGTCGCCTCTGCCCCTTCGCCCTCGTGGTCGACGAGCATGCGCACGGTCAAGAGTGGGACCTCGCCGGCAACGCCCGCTAACTCGAACGCGGGGACATGAAAAAGAGCCGGTGGAAAACCTGACCAGAAGTCTGCGGTCGGGTATTCCGAGCGAAACGCGAAACCTCCAAAAAATCTCAGGCCCGGAGCACCGCCCAAAACCTGCACGGAGTTGGGATCGAAGAGGGCCCGGGCATTCGCCTCGATCCCGGAGAAGAGTCCGCCCGGCTCGGTCCCGTCGGACACCACCGTCGCCAGAGTTCCCGAATGGGCGATCCAGCGGTCGGACCTCGCCCAGAACCCCCGAGGACCACTCCCGGCACGCCGAAGAAAGCGCATCGGATGGGCACCAACAGCGGGACCGGTCACAGCCAGCACTCGCGCCTGTGCAATTTCAGCGGTGTTAGCCGGGTTCATGGCTCCGGGGTTTCGGACAGGCGAGCGGTCACTGGGTCCTTCGGTCCGCCACGCCAACAGTTCTTACGCAGAGCCAATATACGGGAATGAAGCAGATGACCAAGGAGAAGCCCTCAAACAGTGTCTTTGATATGTTGGTCTCTGGCCCCGGCGTCCCGGCTTGCCTTTTCAAAGGCGGTGTCATTGCCGAAGGGCTTGCGCCACAGCCAGCTCCGCTATTAACGAGGTGAAGTCGGATTTAGTCTCGAGCAGTCGGGCGTGTTGGTCTATGGTCAAAACAACCACACCGAATAGAACCCGGATGAACCTCTGGGTCGCTGTACTGGCGCTTACCCTTCTCGCCCCACTCCGTTTGGCAGGGCAAGACCCACCTCAGGGCACGCAGCAACCGGAGGACACTCTCTTGGTGCAGCCCGAGGACACGGCCCTCGTGGCTGTCGGACCTCCGAAGCCGGAGATCTACGTGGCTGAACTCTCGGTCTTCGATGGCCTGCACTACCTCGGGCCTCTTCAGAAAGTGACCGACGGGACGAACTCCTACGACGATCAGCCGATGTTCACGCCAGACAGTCAATCGCTTCTGTACACTACCGAGTACGGTTACGGGGCGCAGGTCCAGACCGAAATCCACCGCTACTATCTCTCCTCCAGACGCGAAACCCGGATCACTCGCACCGACGAGAACGAGTACTCACCCTCCCCCGTCCTCGGAGAACGAGCCTTTTCTGTAATTCGCGTCGAAGCCGACTCCACCCAGCGCCTTTGGCGGTTTACGATGCAGGGGATGGACCGCGAAATGTTGTTCCGGGATCTGGACGCTGTCGCTCACCATGCATGGGGTAATGAGTCGACCGTACTCCTCTACGTGCTGGGTGACCCTGCCACCGTCCGGATCGGGAATCTCACGACCGGCCAGACCGAGGTGGTGGCCCGGGGCGTCGGACGCTCTTTGAACAAGATTCCCAATCGGAACGCGTGGAGCTTTGTCGAGAGGGTCTCCCCCGGCGAGGCGTGGCTCAGTGAAATCAATATCGGGACACGCGAGGTCCGGCGAAGAATCGAGACCATTCAGGGCGGCGAGTCCCATGCCTGGACCCCAGAGGGCGTCTTGCTCATGAGCAGGGGTAGCCAAATCTACCAGTGGGACTCCGAAGTGGACGAGGATTGGCGCCTAGTGGCGGATCTGGGGGATCTGGTGGTGACGCTCAGCGGCATCACTGTGAGCCCGGACGGATCCAAGATCGCGATGGTTGCGGACCCGATACCTGACGAAACCGCAGGAGCAAGAGCCGGATCCGTCGCGAGGTAGGTCGGCCGAACAGTAGTGTAGTGGCTCTCGCGCCTACGGCAGCGAAAAAACGGCGTCAGGAGTATGGCATGGGGGCCCGCTTATCGATCAGTCGCGCGTAGACTGCCAACGATCCGCGATGGTGAGCGGTGTGATCCACGATTCCCGACACGACGGCAAGTCGTGGCGCCCCTTCCATGATCCGAGTATCAGGAATCAGCTCGAAGAGGATTTGATCCGAGGCCTCACCCACGACCGCCCTGGCGTTGACGTAAGGACCGATCCAGCCACCCGGTCGCCTCTTGAAGTGATGTGCCCTCCTTCGCCTTGGCAATCGAAGCTTAGAACTCCATATCCCTGCCGTCGTCGAACGCTCCTTTGAGGATGCCGCCTGCAGTTTGCACGCACAGGAGGAAGGCCACTCCCTACCTCACTTTGCGTGCCTGCGGGTCGGTGCCGTTCTGGTACAGGACCATCCCGGTCACACTGCCGGAAGCGTCCTTCGTAAAGGAGGTCTGGGCCTCAACCGCCCTCTCGCGCGCGCTGCCGATGCAATGTAAAGTGCTAGTAGAAAAATCCCTTCCAGTTGGATAAACGGAGGCAATTGGATGCGCCCGGTAGTGCTGTTCGTGTTGCTGCTGACAGGTTGTGCAACGGGCGCGGGCGGTCCGAACGACAACAGCGGCTTGGGGAACTGCGCATGGCGGGTGTGCGTGAGGCCCATAAACACGAATTCGGGCCGAGCATATCAGGCCATCAATCGAGAGCCGGTACCAGCCACGATCGTGCTGACATTCCGGTCCCCGGGAAATCTACAGCTCAGGGCGGGACGTCCGATCGAGACGGTGGTTCCGGCTCAGTCCGACACGATCCTGGTCCACATGAGTGACGTCCTTCGGGATCCGTCGAACAGCGCCGGACTTTCGATTGCGATCGACCTCGGCGCAAGCACGACCGAGGCGGACGCGGATTACCTCTACGCGGTCCCGTTCGGCGGCGAACGGCCACGTGAGCTGATTCAAGGATTCGACGGAACTGATTCGCACTTGGCCAGCATGCGCTACTCCCTGGATTTCGCGATGCCACAGGGCACGCCAATTCTTGCGGCCCGAGGGGGAACGGTGTTCTACCTGCAAGACGGCTTTACCAGAGGCGGGACGAATCCGGACCTCTTGGAGCGGGCCAACCTCGTGGCGGTGGCGCACCGCGACGGCACGATGGCCTCTTATGGCCATCTCAGAAGCGGCATTCGAGTGTCGGTCGGTGACACCGTGCGCGTTGGAGACGTGCTGGGGTCGAGCGGCGCAACCGGCTTCGTAGGCCAACCACATCTGCACTTCCACGTGGGTAAACGTATGCTGGGCGAACCGGGGCGTACCATTCCAATCAAGCTGAGAGGCCGAGACGGGCGCCCACTCAACCTTGAGGTTGGATCCTTGTTCGCACCCGGTCGGGAAGCTGGTTAGACGGCACATTCGGCGTTCAGTCAGAGGAGACACGCCAGCGCGGGGTCGCGCGACGCGCAAGAGGATCGCATGTTGACGCGCGCAGCAGCAGCGTGAGCCGTTAGACCTCGCGCCGAACACAAACCCGACACGACGGGGGACGACATGTCGAACACCTCTCGCAATCTCTGGCTTGGCTTCCTAGTGGCGGCGTGTGCGCTGCCCCTGGCAGCAAGGGCTCAGGCGAACACTTTGGCATCTGATCTCATAGGCTCCTGGCGCCTGGACTCGTGGACTCTGGGGAACGGCATGCCACGTTGCTCGGAGGAGGAAGGTGGTGTGTCCGGTCAGATCATTTATTCGCTCGACGGACACATGTCGGCCCAGCTCGGCTGTGCGGGCATCGATATCGGTGACGTCGGCAGCCTCAGTGCTCAGGAGGTGATGGGACGGCTCTCTAGGCGGCACTTCACCTACTACGGGGGCTACACGTTGGACGAGGCGGCCCAGACGGTCACACACCACGTGCTAGGAAGCTCATCCGTACCGTTTGTTGGGAGCGACCAGGTGCGCAATTTCGTTTTCGAGGGACCCGACCGCCTCGTGCTCTCGCCCGAAGGGAGCAGTCAACGACTCACTTGGCTGCGGAACCGCTGAGGAGGACTCTGATTGTACATGACCCCACTCCCCCGAACTCTCGATTGGCGGTATCACCGCCCAGGGTGACAAAGCTGCAAACGCACGCAAGAGTTTCTTGCTAGGAACGGGATCGTCGATGGCACGGTTCAGAATGCCACCAAGGAGCCAGTCCTCGGCGAGGCTGCGCTCGATGCGCTCGATGGCATCGCACATCTTCGGGTGGCCAAAGGGAGCA
>PCCM01000100.1 GCA_002731735.1 Gemmatimonadota bacterium
AGACTTCACGCCCGAGCTCCGGGCGATTGCGTTGGAACAGGTCGCGAACTTCAGGATGGGGCCCATCTTCACGCCGCCGATGTTGAGCATCGAGGGTGGGCTGCAAGGGACGATTCAGCGACCTCCCGTCGGTGGCTCAGCCGGTTGGTCGGGCGCCGGTGCTGATCCCGAGACGGGGCTCCTCTACGTGCCTTCTGTGAACGGCTTCACGGTTATGAAGTACCACGTGCCCGACTCGACGGACGGTGGGAATCTCCGGTTGACCCAGGTGAGCTTCGGCACCACGGGCACGCGGCCTGAGATGCCGAGGGGCCTGCCGCTCCTCAAGCCACCATACTCGCGGATCACTGCCATCGATCTCAACGAGGGTGAGCACGCGTGGATGCAGCCGAACGGTGATGGTGACCGGCTGCGTAACCACCCGCTGCTCCAAGACCTCGATCTGCCGCCGTTGGGTGGCGACGGACGTGGCGGCCCGGTGCTCACCCGCACCTTGATGGTGAGCGCATTGACGGCAGGCGGCACCGAGGGTGGGCCCCGGCTGGTGGCTCGCGACAAGGCTACCGGCGAGATCGTCGGGTCCGTCGATCTCCCTGCCCGCGCCCTTGGGACCCCCATGACCTATATGCACGATGGGATGCAGTACATCGGCTTGACGATCGCCGGCGAGGGGCCTGGTGGGGCGCCGGAGTTGATTACGCTCAGACTACCTTAATGGAGGTTCAAATGAGCAAGCGCATGGCGGTGCTTCTAGCGGTTCTTTGTGTGACTGCAGCGCAAGGCGTCATCTCGACGGTGGCGGCGCAGAACAGAACATCCAACGCTCGGTGGGTAGTTCCCAGGACACCTGACGGCCACCCCGATCTGCAGGGGAACTGGACGAACCAGACGCTGACTACGCTTGAACGTGGGGCGGGCCAGGGTCCGGTCTACACGCCCGAGCAGGTCGCCCAGATCGAACAAGGATCTGTGGCCCGTTTCGTCGCTGGCGAACAACCGAGCGACCCGAGCCGCCGTGCACCGGGTGCAGGTGGCTCAGTCGATATCGCCCCTTATAACAACGTCTATTTCGAGTTCGGTCACCGGGTGGCGGTCGTCAACGGCGAAGCCAGAACCTCGCTCATCACCTTTCCGTCCGACGGCCGGATCCCCGCGTTTACGACAGCGGGCGAGAGCCAGATCCAACAGGCCCGGGACCTGAAGCGCCAATTCGAGGAATTCGACCACCCGGAGCTGAGACCGTTCGCCGAACGCTGCATCGTTTCCTACGGTTCCCCCGGCGGTCCCCCCATGCTCCCCACCACGGGCTACAACAGCAACTACACGATCGTGCAGACGCCCGATCACGTGTTGATCATGACGGAGATGGTCCACGATGCGCGGATCATCCGAATCGGTGATGGCCCGCGGCTGCCTCCACACGTCCGTCCCTGGTTCGGCGACTCTTGGGGTCGGTGGGAAGGCGACGTACTCGTGGTCGAGACCACGAACATGAATCCACGACAGGAGTTCTCCGCCAACGTTGGCGCGACGTTGTTCGGTGCCCAGGACCCCCACCCTTCGGCTCAGATGAAGGTGACCGAACGCTTCAGCCGGGTCGACGAAGAGACGATCCTGTACGAGTTCACCGTCGACGATCCGACCGTGTACACGGAGACATGGGGAGGACAGATCCCCATGACGGCGCTGCACGACAACCTCTACGAGTACGCATGTCAGGAGGGCAATTACGGGCTCCAGAACGTCTTGAGTGGAGCGCGTTATCAGGAGAGAATGGAAGCGCAGGGAGCGACCGACTCCAGACGTGACTGAAGGGGGTCCCTCATCATAGTGGCACCTTCCTTCTTGGCGGTTGCTCTCGTTCTCGCCCCGGTCCTCCAGGCCGCCCCGCCCGGATTCGTCGCGTGGGACTCTTCGGAACTGGAGGAGCGGAGTTTGGCCCTCGGCACCAGGGTGGGGCCGGACGACTCCGCCCGTGAGACGCTTGCTGATTACGGCAACCCGTCCGGAGCGCATCGCTTCCGGTTCATTCGTCGAGACGGAGACGGAAGGCCGGAGCAGCACGACAACATCGACGACGTCGTATACATCCAGAGCGGTCAGGGGACCCTGCTGGTGGGGGGCGAAATGCTCGGCCGCAGGGGAGATCTCGGCACGGCGATTACAGGCGGTTCGCGGTATCCGGTGCGCGCCGGCGACGTACTACGAATTCCGGCCGGGACTCCTCACGCCTACCTGGTGCCGGATGGCGGGCACGTCACGTACGTGCTCGTACGAGTCCCGGCATTCGTCGGCGAAGTAGTGGCCGCTCCCGATGGGCCGGCACCTCAGTTGGAACCGCCGGGATTCGGCATGTGGACGTCTACCGAACTGGACGAGCGGGATGCAGCCCTTGCGACCCGTGTGCGTCCCGACGGTTCGGCTCGCGAGACTCTTGCCGATTACGGCGCGGGGGGCTCGTCACATCGTTTTCGATTCATTCGTCGGGATAGTGACGGAAGGCCCGAGTTGCACGACGACATTATCGATGTCGTGTTCGTGCAGAGCGGGGAGGGGACCATGCTGGTGGGCGGAGAGATGATCGGCCGCTCGAACGCCGCCGGCTCCGCGATCAACGGTGGGGTGCGATATCCCGTGGCCGCCGGCGACGTGCTCCACATTCCGGCCAGAACCCCTCATGGCTACCTGGTGCCGGATGGCGGGCACATTACTTACGTGCTGGTACGTGTGCCGGCGTTCGGAGGACCGAACTAACCCACCTCGACGCGGGTCAATCGCCCTTCAACACCGGCCAACCGCTCTTCGACACGGGTCAGTCGCTCTTCGAGGCGCTCCGGTCGACCACCGTGCCCGTCAGCGATCCGGGGGATCCTCTCGTAGTCGGGCGAGGTCCGCCGTGGGATCTCCTGCCTCCGCCTTCTTTCGACAGCTAGTTGCTGATCCGCACCCACCTCAGCGCGCTTTGCACCTGATCGCCGTCGCGGTTGGTCGTGGCGGGCGGTCGCAGGGTGAGATGTGTGTCGGTCAACTCGTAGAAACGCTGGGCGTCGGTGTAGGTCCGCCTCGGACTCAGGTTGCCGATCCGACGATGGACCAGATAGCCCTCGTCCTCGTGGACCGTGAACGGGCCGAAGTAGCTGCCGTACGTCTGTACGGCCGCGAGCGCCTCCTCCTGCCGCGTGCCGGTGGACGGCTCGCGGCCCGGTCGCATCAGATGCACCGCCATGTGCCCGGAGGGAGCGTAGATGATGAACGCGGTTTCGTACTGGCTGGCCGTGAGCGACTCGCCGCCCAAGATCTGCCGTGAAACCGACTCGATCCGGTAGAAGCCGAANAGCCGNCTGTGCGTCTCGGTGAGNTCGGATTCGGGTAAGTCCGGGAGCTTCTCCCAGGTGAGTTGCGTCCGGTTGCCGTTCGCAGCCGCGGGCGGCTGCAGCGTCAGCCGATTCCCNGAAAACGTATAGAAGCGCTGGTAGTCGGAGCCGGCGCCGCGGGTGTTCAGACNGCCNTCCAGATGGTGCGTCAGAAACCCCTCGGNCTCGTTGACGGTGAATGTNCCGAAGTACGANGTGTAGCTCGAATAGGCAGCGAGTNCTTGTTCGGGCGTCCGCTGGCCGGCATACGGCTCCCGGTCAGGCTGCATGATCGTGACACCCATGTAGCCGGCNGGGTCGTAGATGATATAGCCGAGCTGGTCCTCGGTGGGGGGCGCNAGCAGCTCCCCGTCGGCGTCTAACCGCTCGATCTTGACCAGCGACCACGCCCCGGCGAATTGGCTCTGTGCATCCACCGTGGCGNCGTCGAGGACCGCGGTCTCCTCGNCGGCTGGGGCGCTACCACTGCACGCGGACAGCGCGACGAGACCCAATAGGGTGATCAGCTTCTTGGGCATCTTCTTCTCCTCCGGACTCTGTGGACCTCGACATTACGGGTGCCGCGCCGTGAGCGCGATCACCTCATCTANACCTAACTCCTGACCTATCTCCTCGATCTCGCCCAACGCACGAATGACGGCCCCTCGATTCCACGCTCCTCACCGCCGTGCTCCGGGTAGACCGACGCGACGTAGATGTCCCCGTTCGGGTCCATCGCCATCTGGTGAACGTAGACGTTCGCGNTGCTGATNCGGTNGACCACCTCACCGGTGTTGGCGTCGACGATCACGAGATCCTGCCGGCCCCGCGCGGTACCAGTCACGCCGAGGTAGACCCTGTCGCCGTACACGGCAACGCTCAGCGGCAGCCCAGGNTCCGGCACCGGCTCGTAGATTCCGACATACTCGCCCTCTGCAGTGAACACGTCGAAGCGGCCACGGCAGTTGGGCATCGTCTGGAGGCGCTCAGGAGCAATCTGACCAGGTACGGTCACGTAAGGGTGCAGCGCCGTGCCACACACGTTCCCTACGATGAGGTTGCCATCTGGGGCCAACGCCACGGAGTGCACTGCTGCGAGTTGGCCCGGCCCACTCCCCANNTCACCGACNTCCTTGAGGTAGTTCCCGTCTTCATCGAACCAGACCAGTCGTGAGTTCCAGTAGCCGTCGGCCACGACGAAACGGCCGTCGGGAAGGAAGGCGACGCCGGTAGGGCCGTTGAAATGGCCNTCGTCGTTCCCGAACCNGCCGTACTCGCCGAGNGAGAACACCTCTTCACCCTCCGGTGTCAGCTTGACGATCTGATGCCCCTCCCGGTCGGCAACCCATATGAAGCCGTTCGGGTCGACGTATATCGAGTGCGGTCCGATAAACTCCTGAGCGTCGGCGAACGTGCCNAGGAACCGGCCTTGCCTATCCCACCTTGCGATCGTGCCGCTGCCTCGGTAGCGGGTCATCGCCAGNGGGTGGGCCGCCCAGTGGTCNACGTCACGCGAGATCGTGTAGATGNTCCCNTNGGCATCCGCCGCGATGCCCGTGCCCATCTCGAACACCATATCGCTCGGGTAGTGNGGCCAATCATCGATCAGCCGATAGNTGGNCTNNTCNTGAAGCACCGCNGCGGTCGAGGCGACGCCCGGCGAAGCGGTGCACACCAGGCCAATTGCTAGGAGGAGCAGGGCCCTAGGCAGCGGCACCGTGGGGAGAAACGCCGTGGGAAGCAGTGTTAGGGTCCGCCAAGACCGATTCTTCACGGTGACGACCTCCTTGCCGTGGATGCTCGGGCCGATACCNTCNCCCGAAAGCANNTTGGGAATTGAAGCCCTAACCCCCCTCTGGCGCCAGCCCCGNGCACAGACCTCACGACCCGGAGTCGAGTCCGATTCGGCGCCCGACCTGTGGAGGAACCGGTAGTGTCTCGTGNAGGCTNANNACNTCNGCCANNNGAGCGAGCACNTCCNCCGACATNGGNGCCGCNCGTCGNGTNNCCAGGCTCACGTGAAGTGACATGAGCTCGTTGGTGGCNGCCAGGAAACCGTCGGNCNNGTGGTACATCTCGTGGATGTAGTGGATCCGCTTCTGGTCGTATGNGAGCAGCCTCGTCGTAATTCGCAGCGGGTCGCCNTCTAGCAACTCCCGNAGGTAGTTGGTGTGTGANTCGAGTGTGAAGGTGGTGANANCCGACCGCTCTCTTTCGAGGGCGGTCAGGCCGATGTAGTCGAGCCAGGTGTCGGTGGCCCGGTCGAACGCCACCATGTAGTAGCCCATGTTGAAATGGCCGTTCTCGTCGATCCACTCNGGATGTACGATCTCGCGATGTTCGTCGAANGGGNNGGNGGTCATGTGTGTCTATACCTCTGGTGNCCNANGNGNNCGGGCGTCNGCCCACGCCNGAAGGCCCGTTGGCAGCACGATGTCTTTNCGNAGCNNTTCGACTTCCGGTGCGGTGAGCGCGTCTGACTCGGTCACCACCATGGTCACGCGTTCGAGCTCGAACGACTCAAAGTACTGATTCCACACGCGCACGCCGGCCGGTGCCCTCCATACTTCCTCAGGGGGACGGTCGTCCGTGAGGTGCTGAGGGAATCCGGTCGGCAGGATTTTCGTTTCATCGGATACCACCATGACCGGCACCCCCCGTCTTATGGCAGCGTCGACCAATCCAGCGGAGCCGATCTTGTTCACGACTCCCAGGTCGCCGATCGAATCAGCACCCAGCAGCACGATGTCGCACTCGCCCATGAGTGTCGAGGCGGCCGCATCGACAGCAAAGGTGACCGCCACCCCGACCTCAGCCAGGGCGGTGGCGAGGGCCTCGCCCTCCCGCACCGGTCGGCTCTCGAAACATATCACCTGCCCGACGGCCCACGTCCCCTCGTGGGTCAGCGTCGCCAGCACCGTCGAAGAATACGAGATCGTGGCCACGGTAGCTCCCGATGGAATCAACGCCGAGGCACGTGTGGCGACTGATTCAGCCCGCGACTCGAGACCGCTCCCGAACGCTTCGGCGGTTCGAACGGCGGCCAGGCGACCGGTCTCGAGGTCCTCACAGGCCTCCACGGAGGTGAGCACGTCTCGCACGAGCGTGACCAGCGTTGCCATCGCAGGTTGGGCGCCCAGCACCTTCCCGCATACCTCGCCCAACTCCGAACGGAACTCCTCGAGTGAGACCGCCCGTGCATCCTGTGCGGCTAGACGAAGCACTTCCGCGGCCATTTTTCCAATCACTGATGCGCCAGACACGACATCTGCCCGGAGGGGTGCTACCAAGGCGTCCAAGCGCTGATCTGTGTCCATGGCCGAGCTTCCTACAGCGGGATTCGCTGCCCCTCCGTAGCGATCTCGAAGCCGCGCCGTCGTACCTCCGCCGCTTCGCGGCTGTCTTCGAAGAGAGCCGGGTTGGTGTTGTTGAGGTGCGTGAACACGACTCGATCGCCGGCATCGACCCGACCTTGAAGTCGATCCATCGAATGTGGGACCAGCGGGTGCGGGAGGTCTTCGATGTTGCGCCCGGGCACCTCATCGCCCGAATAGAACGAAGCGTCGAGCAGCGCCACGTCCACAGCAGCGACCACGTCTTCAACGTCGAGGTCCCAGCGCTCCCATGAGTCGATATCCGGCAAGTAGAGGATCGTTTGGGTCGGTCCGCGGAAGACCCATCCTACGGTATCTGAGTACTCGGGACGGTGGGGCACGAGGAGCGCGCGGGCCTGGAGTTGGTCGTCGATCCGGTTCCACTCGCCTGAAACGACTGGACGGAGGTCGAGCCGGCCTTCGCTGACCATCAGGCCCCACGGCCCGTTGTTGGTCAGGAAGTCGGCCATCGCGGGCGTGCAGTACGTCGGCGTCGGCGCCATGCCGAGGCCCTCGCGCCCCAACACCGCGAGACCGCTGTAATGGCCGATGTGGGCATGGGTCAGGAAGATGCCGTCGAAGGGCCTCCTCTGATCGGCGCGTGCCCGAAAGCCGGGCTCTTCGAGCAGATCGAGCTGACGCGTGATATCAGGGGTCGCGTCGACCAGGTAATAACGATCCTGGTCCGGGTACACGAGCGCCATGGAGGCCGCATAACGCGGGCGTTCCCTGCTGCGCGCACGTTCGCACCGCTCTACGTAGCAGCCCACCTGCGGCATGCCCGCGTCCTGGGCGATCCCGAGAATGAGGGCGTAAGGGTCGGCGCGTTGAAGCGCGGACCAACGCTCGGGACCGCAGAGGCCTATTACCGCTGCATTGGCGAAAAAATGCCGTCGTGAGATCATCGCACCAAGATCGAGATCGAACCCTACCCCTGCATCACCCGTTCGTGCAGAGTTTCGACGGACCTCCAGGCGGACTGGATGCCACCCTCGATCCACGCCGGTTGGGAGCTGGCGCCCGCCGAACCCAGATAGATCCGGCCGTCTGCCTGGCTGAGTTGCTGCAAGCGTTCCGGCGGCGGGGTCCGGCCGTACGCGCCGAGACTGTACGGGACCTTGTCCCACCAGACACAGTAGCCGGTCTCGAATTCCTCTCGCATCTGGGGGTGAACCTTGCTGGCCTGCGTGAGCACGTGCTCGATCCGGCCCTGTACCGGCATGTCACCCAGTCCGGCCGTCTGCCCGCCACCGTAGTAACCCAGCAGCACTCCTTTTTCGGTGAAGTAGTCGTTGGAGGGGTAGGAAAACTCTCCGAGCTGAAGACTCCGTGCAAAGAGATGACCTCCGAAGATCCCGTCATCCTCCTCCCAGAAACGCCGCTTCATCTGCAGCCCCATCTTTGCGCTGTTGCTGTGGCCGCTTTCGTTCACGGCATTGGCCATGGCGGGCGACAGGTCGACGTCGATCCCTTGGAGTATGGACATCGGCAGGCAACACACACAGTAGTCCCCGATCTCCTCGTGTTCCCGTCCGGTTCTCGTGTCTCTGTAGACCACGCGGACGGCGTCCTCGGTCTGGTGGATAGACTGCACCTCGGCCTGCAACGTGATCTTGTCACCCATGGCTCGCTGGAAGGCGAGCGGGATCTGTTGCATGCCACCGATCGGTTGAAACACGGGATGAGGTCCGCCCGTACCCGCGTTCAGCGACCGGACCTGAGTGGCGAACCCGGAGTTGAGCAAAGCACTCAGATCGTAAGGGTCCTGATTCCCGGAACCGCGCAGTCTGGGTGGCCGGTACACGAGATCGTCGGAATCCAGGTAGCCGGCTCTGACCAGGAACCGGACTAGGAGCTCCTGGTCCTCTTCGGTGAGCGGTGCGTCGATCTGGCCCTGTTCCATCGCCTTGGCGAGCAGCTCTGTCGTAGATCCCCAGAGGTCGGCTTTGACCTCCCGCAAGCGCACTCGCCGGCCGGCCAGCGGTCCCCGCTCGGGGTTTTCCTCCCACATGTAGTTCGCGTCGCTCCAGTTTACGAACAGCTCCAGCGGAACATCGAGCTCTCTGCAATAACCGAGCACGCCCTCATCGTCGTTGGGAATCCGCCAGGCACCCGCGTTCAGGTACTGCCCTTCGTCGAAATCGCACACCTGGCGTTCGCCCCCGACCTCCGTGTGCTCCGCCCCGCGGCGGACGGTCCAGCAGAGGCCGCCGACCCATTCGCGGGCTTCCAGGACCTGATAGTCGTAGCCCAGCTTCCCCAGCTCGTATCCCGTCGCGAGCCCGGAGATGCCGGCGCCCAGTACGATCACTCGCGTATCAGGCGGCCTGCCCTGCCCCTGCAGCGCCGGGCGAGGGGTCGAGGTGCCCATCAGGCCACATGCGCTCATGGCTCCCATCATCAGGGATGATCCGCCTATCGCTCCGAATGCGCGCAGGACGTCGCGCCTAGTCATCAAGGAAGGACTCGGACTGACCCCCAAGGGGACTCTCGTGCTCATGCTGACCTCCCATCGGAGTCGGGGGCGCTGCGGCATGGTCATGGTGGGGCGCCGCGGTAGGTCAGGGTAGAGCGTCGCGTAGGTAACCGCAAATAGGCAGCGATCAGACCGGAAGGCCTCTCATCTGGATTCTCAACCGGCCCGAGGTCGTCGAGGAGATGAGGAGGCTGCGATGACGGACTAGGAGGTAACCGCCTTTATGGTTCAGGAGGCGCTGGACGGTTCAGCGAGGCAGACCTGATTGTTGCCCGGGTCCTTCGCACGGTACATGGCGGTGTCTGCCCCCTTGATAAGAGCCGCTTTCATCGTGTTCAGTTCTTCGCCCTCTTTCTCTAAGGAAGCGATCCCCAAACTGCAGGTAATCACCCCTTCGATATTCAGGGCTGGTTGTCCCGGATCAGGGCTCTCCTGATAAGAACATTCTTTGCGATGGACTCCCTCAGCGTTTCCCCATAGCCGCTACTTTGTTCGAGCGAGCGGGTGGCACCCCAACAGACTCCTTTGTGAGCTTGCATCTCGAGCCGCTCATGGGCATGGTGAGGCGTAGCGCCGCCGTTTCCGGCTATCAGGAGTCGCACCATGCGTACGAATCACCGCCCGCTCCTTAGACGGGCCATCTTGCCCCTCGCCACGTTCCTGTGTGGCGCAGTATTCGGGTCGATTGCGACGTCGGAGATGTCCGCTGCGACCTCGGAGAGGTCAGCGGAGGCAGCACCTCAGGTGGCGCCCCCGGGATACATCATCGGTATCACGAGGGCTGCCACCTCCGATCCAAACGCGCTGACTGCGTACGGACGAGCTGCCGGGCCGCTTGCGGCCGAGGCTGGCATGTCCTACCTGGCGCGAGGTCCCGAGGTGCACGTCCTGGAGGGAGAATGGCCGTTTGAAGGGTCCTTCATGATCGAACAGTACACCTCGCTACAGTCGATTCTCGACTTCTGGTACTCACCCGGTTATCAGGAGGCCAAGAAGCTTCGGGAGGGCCTCGTCGACATCGACTTCCTGATCGCCGTGGAGGGATTGGCGCCCTAGCTCGCGCCTAGCGTTCTGATGTCATCTCCGACCCTGAGCTATGTACACGGTGCTTCTTCCACGCCGTTCCTGGACACGACCATCGGTCAGGCCTTCGACCGGGCTGCCGATCGATATCCGGAACGGGAAGCATTGGTCGTCAGACACCAATCGATCCGCTGGACGTATGCGAAACTTCGCGAACGGGTGGACCGCTGCGCCGCGGGCCTCCTGTCCCTCGGCCTCGAGCCGGGCGATCGCGTCGGCATGTGGTCGCCCAATAACGCCGAGTGGACGGTCACCCAGTTCGCGACCGCCAAGGCCGGCCTGATCCTCGTGAACATCAACCCGGCGTACCGCCTCTCCGAGCTCGAATACGCGCTCAACAAGGTCGGATGCCGAGCGCTTGTTACCGCGTCGAGCTTCAAGGGCAGCGACTACATCGGGATACTGCGAGAGCTGGTGCCCGAGTTGGACGGGGCCGAGCCTGACGCCGTCCAGTCTGAGGTGCGGCCCGGCGCCCTGAAGCCCGAGCGGTTCCCGTCGCTGGAATTCGTGATCCATCTGGGGTCGGACGACGAGCGGGGAATGATGTGCTTCGGGGATCTCATGGACGCCGGCACACCCGAGGATGAGCGCCGGTTGAATGCGATCGCGGATACGCTTCAGTTCGACGATCCCATCAACATCCAGTTCACCAGCGGCACCACAGGGCTCCCGAAGGGGGCGACGCTCACCCACCACAACATCCTCAATAACGGCTACTTCGTGGGCGAGGTGATGAAGATCACGCAGGAAGACCGCATCTGCATCCCGGTGCCTCTTTATCACTGCTTCGGAATGGTCCTCGGAAACCTGACGGCGATCACACACGGGTCGACGATGGTCTATCCGTCGGAAGGCTTCGAGCCCGAGGCTGTTCTGGCGGCGGCAAGCGAAGAGCGCTGCACCACGTTGTACGGCGTGCCTACGATGTTTATCGCCGAGTTGGAGCACCCCGACTTCAGCTCCTACGACCTCTCCTCGCTTCGCACGGGCATCATGGCCGGTAGTTCGTGTCCCATCGAGGTGATGAAGCGGGTGACCAGTGAGATGCACATGGACGAGGTCGGGATCGCGTACGGCATGACGGAGACCAGCCCCGCCAGCTTCCAGACCGCACCGGACGATTCACTCGAACGTCGGGTCGGCACCGTCGGCTCCGTCCATCCTCATGTGGAGGTCAAGATCGTCGACGCCGATGGACGGATCGTCCCGCGCGGCGAGCCGGGCGAACTGCTCACTCGAGGGTATCTGGTCATGCTCGGATACTGGGACGACGCGGAGCGTACGGCCGAGGCCGTCGATGCGGCAGGTTGGATGCATACCGGAGATCTCGCGACGATCGACGCCGAGGGATACGGCAACATCGTAGGGCGTATCAAGGACATGATCATCCGCGGTGGCGAGAACGTCTATCCGCGGGAGGTCGAGGAGTTCTTGTACGGGCACCCCGACAT
>PCCM01000101.1 GCA_002731735.1 Gemmatimonadota bacterium
CGTGCACCTGGCTGCACCGAGTGCAGTGATCAACTCCGGGGGTCAGTGGAACACCTATCAGATCACGGCCCTGGGATCTCGGCTCGTTGTGAACCTCAATGGCACGCAGACCGTCGATACCACCGACGATCAGTTTACCAGCGGCCCGATCGCGCTTCAGTACGGAGCAGGCATCGTCCGATTTCGCAACGTCCGAATCCGGTCGCTCGACTAGAAGGCTGTTGAGGGNCCTTCCTNTCCCTATCAGGTTGTGCCGACTCCTGATCAGTTGGTTCCAGCCGGACGGTAGGCCCCCGCGCCNGGCGCGATAGCCCGGTCAACGATCGAAGCCAAGGTAGAGAGGACGAGCAGGTAGCTCAACATCTCGGTCACCGTGGAAAAGATTTCAGCAACGCCCGCNGCCCAATCGANCCGTGACACTGCGATGAGAACCAAGGGCACGAAATAGAGCATCCCNTTCCANCGCCCCANAAAGCTNATGTGCANNTGNTTCTTCCGGTGGAGAAAATAGGAATCCAGCACGTACTGTGAGAACGCCACCNCNATGACAATGGGTAGGNCGACNGTTACCTGACCCGCTATCGTGGCACCCGCAAGTCCGGAAGTAACAAANAAGAAATCGGTAGNGTGATCGAACAGNTGTCCTCGAGGTGATGCGGTGNCNCTTCGACGCGCCACGATGCCGTCGCCGAAATCAGTCGCGATTGCGANGCCGACNAGGGTCANCAGCAACANCGGTGTCATGAATTCTGGTTGGGCGAAGGCCAGTGCGGCCGGCACCGCCAACAACAGCCGAAGGGCGGTAAGCAGGTTAGCCATTCTGGGCTACCGGTTAGCCATTACCGACTGANCAGTTCGCGCTGTGCACGTCGNAAGAACAGAAGTCCGATCACCGCGTTGAACAGAATGAAGAAATTGTGCTGCACAANTCCGAAAGCGGCCATCTGTCCCTCGTTCTCAGGGAACAGGATCACCCAGAAAGTGATCGCTGCGGCCCGCATTGGTGTGGGCACCGTGGCCGCAAAGAAGATCACGGGCAGATAACCNAACAAGGAGGCGAAGGAAGCTTCAACACCGAAGAGCCCTAGCGCNATCGTATAGACAACAACGGCCGAGAGTAGTGCGGGCGATCGTAGTANAAAGAACGCCNCGTAGTGCCACGGTTCGGCCAACTTGAATGCGTGGAGGATGCGCTTATCCCGGAGCTGGTTGTTGGGCAGGATCTTACCCTGGAAGTAGAGCATCCACAGGGNGAGAAGTACCGCTGCNCCCANGGCAATCGGTGGGATGAGGCCGAATTCGTCGGGGAGTAAATCACCACTGACGTAGAATCCTACGGTGGCCCAAATCAGCAAATAGAACATTTCGCAAAACATGATGAACAACATGACCGAGCCAACTTCCCAACCCGGTACCCGATCGCGCTTGTTGAGATAGTAAGCCATGACCCCTTTACCGATCTGCTCATTAAAGATGGAGATGATGTAGGCGCTGGCACGGATCGGTAGGATGTCCCGGTACCTGATCTCTTTGATGAACCAATTGAGGGCGCGGGTCACGACCAGGGTGTCGATGAAAAAATACAGNAANGAATAGGCGATCATCAGCAACAGCCATGGTATCCATTGGACGTTGCTGAAGGTCTGCGACATGTAGTCGACGAGGGAGAGTCCCTCCCGTNCCGCGGCGCCGTTCAAGCGNTNNTACAGGNAGACGAAACAACCTGCAGTGATGCCTAGAACGACAATACGCTGCAACGCTCTGGGTTTGCGACGTGGTACGGGCTCGTTTGCCGCTGGTTCGTTTGCTTCGAGCTCGTTTCCTTCAGTGTTTGTCGCGTCTGTTTCTGTCATGTCTNGTGCTTCTTCTCGGTCAGAATTGTTTCGAGTGTTCTGGACAAGGGCGTGAGGCTGATNCCCATTTCCGCGTCNGCATTNTTCTGTACCACNTCGCTGCTCGTNATGACGTCGATCACATCAGGCGAGATNCCTCCCCCCTTTAGTCTGCTGGTCACCGCAGCGNCCAACTTGGCAATCCAAAGAGGAATTGTACCAATCGTCAATGGGTTTTTCATCATTTCAGCGACTCGCACAACCAACGCTCGGTAAGTGATGGATTCGGGTCCCACCAATTCATGGACGGAAGTGCCCACGGGCTGCGTCTGACAGACCTGAAGTATCGCCAAGCTCAAGTCGTCTATGTCCAAGGGACGCAGTACCTGATGGCCGCCACCAAGCAGCTTCGCCTTGACCCGGGCCGCCGTTCCCACGAGTGAGGCTGCACCTGCTGTACCCGGTCCCAGCAGGATAGGGGTCCGAATGATGGTCGAGGGCATTCCCGACTCCGCAACCACCCTCTCGGCTTCACCTTTCGACTTGAGAAAGCCGTTGGGCGAATCCGTGTTGGCGCCGAGGACACTGATCAAGACGATGTGTCCCATGCCCGCTTTCTTGGATGCTTCAACAACGGATGCAGTTGCGGCGACGTTGGCACTCTCATAGGTCGACGTTCTGCTTTGGATCAGAATGCCGGCCAGGTGCACGATGCAAGCAGCACCTTCCATGATTTCAGCGAGTTCGTCGACATCGTTATAAGAGACTATGCGAGGTGCTATTTGGGGTGAGCGGGGAAGGGAAGCGGCGGCCCTTTCCGATCGCACGCCGGCGACGACGGTGACATCGCCATTTTCAACAGCCCGCGCCAACAGGTTTTGACCCACACTGCTGTTGGCTCCAGTTACCGCGATTCTCATGCGTCAGGACTGTGTCCTGGTTACCGTGCGGTGTGCGGTTGTTCGAACATGCCGGACAAGATGCGTCCAAAGCGCATGGGGCTGCAAGCCGGTCGAACGATCCTCGGTGGGTTGCTTCGGTCGAGCGCTGGCGTATTCTCAGGACCGCATCGCGGCTTCTTCCAACAACGAAGTCAAAGAGGACAGTGAACCATGAACATCGATTTCGAGAACATCGATCGTAAAGCAGTCATTCGTACAAGCCTCCGCGTAGTCGCAGTCTTGATCCTCATCCCGGTTGTGGCATTGGGTGCCCTAATGGTCTCGGCGCGGTTTTCCGACGGACCGTCGGCGGTATTCAGGGGTGGACCACTGGTTGCGGGCGAGCTGGTGACGGGCCCAGAACCGGACTGGAGCTTCGCACGTGACGTCAGAGAAATCGAACTGCAGCTCCTGGACCCTCCCCAGTCCCGATTGATTTGGATCGCCGAATACGAGGGCAGGATCTTCGTTGTGTCTGGATACATGAACAGCTTTCTGGGAGGCTTGTGGAAAAAATGGCCTGCGCAAGCGGAGCGTGATGGTCGCGCCATCTTACGCATCGACGGGAAGAGGTATGAGCGCCAGCTCGTGCGCATCAAGACGGGTTACGTTGTGGAGGGGGTGACTGCGGAGTTCAGTCGCAAATATAGAGCTGGAATGACACCCGCTGCCATCGAGTCGGAGAATACCTGGCTTTTTGAGCTTGCCCCGCGTGGCCCCGGCATGTCAGGAGCCTCGAGATGAAACGGTTCTATTGGATTGCAGGCGGAGTGTTGCTCGCCGTCGCCCTCATCGTTCTGCTCGTACCCGGGGTCGGGGACAATATCGAAGGAAGGCTGTTGGGTTGGCTGTCCCGGAACGCTCGATAAAGTCGAACTCCCTCTTAAGATTCGAGACCGGGTCGTACGAGTTCAGCGGGTCTTTCGACGCCTGATCCTGCCCGCTCGTAGCGAGGAGTGAGTAGGTTGATGGGCGGTGTGAGCTCTGATGCCTCGAACGACCGTTCCATGCGTTCGGCCGGTACCTCGCCATAGGCCGTGCTGCGTTGCTTGGGGACACGACCGCAACTGCGAATCAGCTCCTCCATCCGAACGGGGGCCAGCTCTTGGCCATGTTCGGAGCCCGCGGCCCGAGTGATCGATTCGTTCATGAGAGTGCCGCCCAGATCGTTCACTCCGGCGTTCAGGCAGGCCTTCACTCCCGGGCCGCCCATCTTCACCCACGAGACTTGGATGTTGGTGAAGTGCGGGTGTAGTGCCAGGCGCGCCACGGCGTGCATCAGCACGGCTTCGCGGAAGGTCGGGCCACGTCGTGCACGGCCCTTCAGGTAGATCGGCGCTTCCATGTGAACGAACGGTAGAGGCACGAACTCGGTGAAGCCGCCGGTTCGCTCTTGGAGGGAACGCAACCGGAGCAGGTGCCGAGCCCAGTTCACCGAGCTCTCCATGTGGCCATACATGATCGTCGCCGTGGTGCGGAATCCGACGTGATGGGCGGTCTCCATGACCTCTAGCCATTGCTCGGTGTTGATCTTGTCGGGACAGAGGATGTCTCGGACTTCGTCGTCGAGAATCTCGGCGGCGGTTCCGGGCAAGGTGCCGAGGCCCGCGTCCCGGAGGTTCTTCAGAAACTCTTCGAGCGTCACACCGAGGGTTGCCGCCCCCTGCCACACCTCGAGAGGAGAGAAAGCGTGCACATGCATTTGGGGGATCGCATCTTTCACTGCGCTACAGATATCGAGGTAAGTCTGGCCCGTATATTCCGGGTGAATGCCACCTTGCATGCAGACCTCTGTCGCTCCCCGGTCCCACGCCTCGGCCGAGCGACGAACCACTTCGTCGAGAGCCAAATCGTACGGTTTACCGCGCAAGTTCTCGCTCATCTTTCCCTTCGAGAAAGCGCAGAACTGGCAGCGGAAGTAGCACACGTTGGTGTAGTTGATGTTGCGGTTGACGACGTAGGTCACGACGTCGCCGTTGGCCTTCGAGCGAACCTCGTCGGCTGCCTCGCAGACGGCGGCGAACTCAGTGCCGCGTGCTGCAAAGAGACTGACGATGGAGGTTTCGTCGAGAGGCTCACCTGCTACGGCCCGTCGTAGAGCACCGGCCAGCTCGTTGGTATTCGTCGTCACTCGGTGCCCTCGATCCCGCAACTCGACGAGCCGCAGGTCATGTTCGGGCGGCGCCACGAGCGAGCCCGGCGACCACTCGTCGACGCGGGCGAACCCTTCGGCGTCGATCCGACGGAGAACGGGCGTTCGCATCCCCTCGTCCAGCCATCGCTCCCCCTCCAGCGCGTAGCGGGGGTAGACGGTGAGACGCTCGACCAGAAGCTTGCCGGCCTCTTCGGTCTCTCTCGCCAAATGGTCAAGGTGCGGCCACGGAGCTTCCGGGTTGACGAAATCTGGGGTGAGCGGTGACACACCGCCCCAATCGTTGATGCCTGCGTCGACGATCCGAGTGAGCACACCCGGGCTCAGATTGGGGGGCGCCTGGATGCTCATCTCGGGGCCGAACAGAATTCGCGCCACCGCGATCGTCCACAACAGTTCCTCGAGGTCCGGCTCCAGGGCCTCGGCCATCTTGGTCTCCGGCTTGGCCCTGAAGTTCTGGATGATCACCTCCTGGATGTGACCGTGCTCATCGTGAAGCCGGCGCAAGGCGAGCAGCGATTCGACACGCTCGAGCCTGGTTTCGCCAATTCCGATCAGGAGTCCCGAGGTGAAGGGCACCGCGGCCTCTCCGGCGAGTCGTAGCGTTTCGAGCCGACGAGTCGGTACTTTGTCCGGCGATCCGTGGTGCGCTTCACCCTTCTCCATCAGCCGGTCGGACACGCTCTCGAGCATGATGCCCATGGATGCCGAGACCGGCCGCAACGCCTGAAAGTCTTCTGCCGTCATCAATCCGGGGTTCAGGTGTGGCAGGAGATCGGATTCTTCGAACACGAGCCGAGCGGCCTCGCCCAAGTAGGACAGTGTCGTCTCATGCCCCAGCTCCTGGAGCCCTTGCCGAGCAGCTTTGTAGCGCAATTCCGGCTTGTCGCCGAGCGTGAAGAGAGCTTCCTTGCAGCCCATGGCCGAGGCAGCCTGCGCTTGTTCGACCAGCGCCGCTCGGCCCATGAACGCCGCCTCCCCCACCTTCGGAGGTCGGGCAAAGACGCAGTAGTGGCAGACGTCGCGGCAGAGGTGGGTCAGGGGGAGGAAGATCTTCTTCGAATAGCTGACGAGATGTCCATGGCCCGCGTCGCGAAGCTCGCCGGCCACATCAATCAGTCGCTCCAAGTCCGTCTGGCGTGCAAGCTCGGCCGCTTCTTCCGAGCTCACTCGATGTCCTTCCCCGATTCGCCTGAGGAGACGGCCCATCATCACCGTCCTTGCCTTCGTCAACAGGGATAGGAAAAACAGAGGCCCATTTTGCCGGACCCGAAACGTGATGGGGCGGTTGAGACCCGTCAAGCGGGGATCCGCGGCCATCCACCTCGGAGGTCTCTACTCTTGCCACAGCGAGCACCCTGCGGTCGCGTTCTTACTCGATCTCTCCTAGGTTGCGATACGGAACGGATCTAGCCTGGAGTTTCTAGGGGATCCGTAGTACGGTCAGTAGTTGGATATCGGTGGCGAACCCGCAAGAAGGGAGAATCATGATGTCCCGATGGTGCGTAATTCGAGTCGTGCTTGGTGTCTTCTCGGTCATTCTGGTAGCTACTCCCGCGTCATCTCAGGTTGTCGCAACGCGAGACGTGGACTATCGGGCCGAGGTCGATTTCGAAAACGGGAAGGACCGTTTAGACATCCACATGCCCGAAGGTGCCGAGATGGCTCCTGTGATCGTCTTCTTCCATGGCGGCGCTCTTCGGGCCGGAAGCAAGGGAAGGGACGGTGCATTGCTCAGCGAGCGATTCCTGCCGGCTGGCATGGGAATCGTATCGGCCAACTACCGACTTTCTCCAGGCGTTATGCACCCCGCTCACATGGAAGACGCGGCTGCCGCGTTCGCGTGGGTTGTGAAGAACATCAAGCGTTATGGGGGGGACCCGGAAAACGTCTACGTGGCCGGTCATTCGGCCGGAGCCTATCTGGCCGCGCTCTTGGCTCTCGACCCTAGATATCTGGCCAAGCACGACATTGAGCTAGCGTCGATCCGGGGGACGATTCCGATCAGTCCGTTCCTCTACGTGGAAGAGACCGCGGCGGACCGCCCGAAGGACGTGTGGGGCGAGAACCCCGCCGACTGGTTGCAGGCGTCGGTGACTCCCTACATCACGGCGGGGAAGGGCCCGATGCTCCTGATCTACGCGGATGGCGACGACGAGTGGCGCAGGGATCAGAACGATCGATTCGGTGAAGCCATGCGCGCGGCCGGCAACCGCGCGAGGGTGGTCGAGGTTCCTAACCGTACGCATACCAGTATCATGTCGGCGATGAACGCGGATGACGATCAGATTGGCGGTTTAGTACGGAGATTCTTGGGTCGAAGGTAAGGATAAGCATCCTTGCTGTGTCGCGTATCTCCCGGCCGAATAGAGCGGATCGGTCTGATAGCGATCCTCGTATTGGCCACCGCAGTTCCGATCCCGGTTTTAGCCCAGGGTGTTGTCGTGCAGGGGCGGGTCTTCCAATTCGGTTCGAGGGCTGTCATCCCGAACGCCACCGTCGATCTGGAAGGTTATGGAGCCATGCTCACAACGGCCGGTGGGACCTTTCGTTTCGAGGATGTGGAGCCTGGTGAATACACCCTGAGGGTCGAGGCCTTGGGATTCTCCCCCGAGAGCCGCGTCATCGAGGTGGATTCAACCACGACGGTGCCCGTCCTCGTTCCGCTGAGAATCGCCCCGTTGGCGGTCGACTCCTTGGTGGTCGAGCTACGAAGGATCGACATCAAAGGCCGGGTCCGGGACGCAGCGCTGGATCTGCTGCTGGTCAACGCGGAGGTCCTCACCAATCAGGTTGCGGGCAGTCTGACCGACGCCCACGGCCGTTTCACACTCAAGGACGTTTTGGAGGGAGTCCCTGTCCGCGTGGTCGTCCGGCCCTTCGGTTATCTTCGGGTGGATACCACCTTCGTGCCGGACGAGGATGAGACCTACGTCTTCGAGCCCGTACCGGACCCGTGGGTCGAGGAAATGATCGAGGCTCAGATCGATAAAATCGAAGAACGGAGTGCTGGAATCTGGGCCATCGGGAGAACACCGATGAACCGGGAGCGTCTCGTCTTTTATTCCGGCACGTTCAGTCTCCTGGAGGCGCTTGAAGTCGAGTATCGGAACCGCGAAATGGGAGAGATCGACTGCATTATCATCGATGAAAAGCGCGAGGATTTTCTGCCGGCTGATCACTTCTTGCAGACCCTCCTCCCGGAAGAGTTGGAGAGGGTCGAGCTTCTGTTTGATGGACAGATGTTACGGATCTACACCCGGGAGTTCATGCAGTACATGTTCGACTCCGAACTCGAGCTCCGTACACCTGTTTTTGTGGACGTTTCCCCCCCCCTCTGCTTGTGATCCAACGTGGAGGTCTCCGGTTGCCTGTCCCGTAGGTCTGTCCTCCCGGACTCTTGGGCTTATTCCGGCCCGACACTACATGTGCTGGATCGCCACACCGCTCCGTCTCAGGTCGCATTAGCGACGACAGGAAGCTAGAGGCCGAGGCCTTGTCCGAATGGAAGTCGATTATGAAGAGTCACCGCCGACACCCCAAGCCTCAATAGGAGGGTCCTGCACCATATGGCCGT
>PCCM01000102.1 GCA_002731735.1 Gemmatimonadota bacterium
TCGAGTGCGAAGAGTTCTGCCTCGATGCCCTCCTGCTGGAGTATTCGCTGAAGATATCGTGCTGCTTCGGTTTCGTTGCCGGGCGGATTGCTGGTATCCGTGCGCAGCAGCGCCGAAAAATACTCCATCGATTCCGTCGCGACGGCCGGCCAATCCACGGGATAACGGTCTTGCGCGTCACCCGCGTGCGGCACAGCCGACACGAAGGCGCACAGTATGGTCGCAACCACGCGTTCCTGTCGCCCAGGCTGTACTTTCGAGGCCATCGTCTTGGTAATAGGCTGAAGGAACGCGCCAGTTGCCCCGTAGACAAATCGTAACGAGGGCTACACTTCAAGAAGGAGGTATGGGATGACGATCAAGGGAGCACAAGGCCCGGGTCGGGCGGGGCTGCTGCTGACTCTCGGTGTGCTGGCATGGGCCGGCGCCGCGCAGGCCCAAAGCCTCGACGAGATCATCGAGGCCGCCGTGGCGGCGACCGGTGGCCGCGATGCCATCGCGCAGATCGAGACCGTGAGACACACCGGCTCCTTCACGATGGGCACAGATTTCGGCCCCATCGAAGGCAGCCTGGAAATCGTGATCATCCCCAATCAGAAGATGTACCAGGCGCTGATCAGTGATCTGTTCTCGCAGAGGAGCGCATGGGACGGCACAGCCGCCTGGCAATCGGAGGCCTTCACAGGGACCGTCGAGTTGACGGGGGCCGCTGCGGCGAACCTGCGTAACCAGACTGCTCTGGATGGGTTTCAAGCATACCAGAACCCCGTATTTCCTGATGCGGAGTACGCCAAGGCCGACGACGAGCAGGTGGACGGTCGAGATCATTTCGTGTTGGAGATCTCGGTGAGTGGCATCCCCTACCGCTACTTCATCGACAAAGAAACGCACCTCGTCACCCTGCTGACGCTCGAGATGGACGTTCCGGAAGTCGGGGGGGTAATCGAGGTCACGGTTCGGCCCAGCGAGTATGAGAGGTTCGAGGGCGTCCTGATGGCGAGGAGGACGCAGCTGAGCATTCCCGGTATTTACGATCTGGACATGAGAATCAGCGAGACGGTGATCAACGAGCCGGTGGACCAGGCAATCTTCGCGAAGCCGTGAGCCGCTAGCCGCTCTCAGTAGCTTACGAGGTCCAACCCTGGGACCCGCGCGACGACATCGCGCCGTCCGGCAACAAGATCGACATCTGCGGCCAGGCCATCGTGCGCCTCAAAGGCTCCAAGATCACCGAGAAGTGGGAGTCCTTCGACGAGTTGGTGATACTCCGGTAGATCGGAGCGTTGCCGGAGTAGCGCCCGCCTTGCGGGGCCCGTTTCGGATCGGCATGGTAACCTGAAGAGCACAGCCGGGGGCACGCGCGGCAGTGCCACATATCGCCCCAGGAGGTTGGAATGCTACATGACATGCGGCTCCCGAACGTGTACGAGCACCTGATGCGCCCCGCCGGTTTGCTCGCCGCCTCACTGGCACTTGCGATTGCCTCAACGGCCTGCAGCGCGGGCCCCGAAATGGACGACGGCGTCATCAGCGGCATCGTTCAGGGCGACAACGGTCCCGAGGCTGGCGTCTGGATCATCGCGGAGACCGACGACTTCGGCACTGGATTCGCGAAGATCGTGGTGAGTGACGACGACGGCCGTTTCGTTCTCCCCCAGCTGGCGGAGGCGAGTTACGACGTATGGGTTCGCGGGTACGGACTGGCGGACTCCGAGCCAGTGACCGCTGCCGTGGGTGACGATCTCGTTCTGGCCGCCGCGTATCCGGAGACACCGCAGGAGCAGGCGGCAGTGTATCCGGCCAACTATTGGTATTCACTTCTCGAGGTCCCGCCGGCCAGCGCGTTCCCGGGCACTGGGCCCGAGGGGAACGGCATCAGCCCTGGCGTCCGGTCACAGGCGCAGTGGATCGACCGCCTCAAGCAGGGCTGCCAGCTCTGTCACCAGCTCGGGAATCAGATCACGCGGGAGATCACCCATCTCGACCAACGTTTCTCTTCCACCGCGGAGGCGTGGGATCGGCGGGTCAACTTCGGCCAGAGGGGTCCCCAAATGAGCGGGGCTCTATCAGGAATGGGACGGGAGCGGGCGGTTCAGCAGTTCGCGGATTGGACGGACCGGATCATAGCCGGCGAGGTCCCCCCTCTCCCCCCCCGGCCCCAGGGAGAGGAGCGGAACGTGGTGCTCACGCTGTGGGACTGGGGTACCGGTACGTCCTACGTTCACGACGAGGTCGCTTCGGACAAACGTGACCCGTCGGTCAACGCCGGCGGCGACGTCTACGCCGTCTCCATGTCGGATGATCGACTGCTGATCGTGGACCCCAATACCCACGAATCCCGCGACCTGCGTGTGCCCGTGTGGGACCCCGAGACCCCCTCCTACTTCCCCACCGCCCCCGGCTTCGAGCCGTCGGTGTTCTGGGGAGAGGAGATCGTGCTGGACGGCCCCGCCAATATCCACAACCCGATGATGGACCAGGACGGGCGGGTGTGGCTCACGTCGAGGATCCGCGTCAGCCGGGACAACCCGGATTGGTGCAGGGAGGGCTCGACCAACTCCTATGCGGAGTATTTCCCGCTCACCAACAGCGGGCGGCAGGCTTCGGTGTTCCATCCAGACACGGAGGAATTCACGCTCATCGACACCTGCTTCGGGACCCACCACCTCCAGTTCGGAGAGGACGCGGAAAATACGCTCTACTTCAGCGGCGACAGTCGGGTCGTCGGCTGGATACGAACCACCCCCTTGCTGGACGGGCCAACGGGTCCCCCCGTGGATCAGGTTAGGGACCAGGCTCCTGCACGCTTGGCGCCCAGGGCCGAGATGGCCCAGGGCTGGTGCCCCACGGTCGTCGACACCAACGGCGACGGGCGGATCACGCGGCCCTGGAACACGGGTAATGCCAGGGATCCGAACCTGGACACGCAGTTCACGGGCTTCGCCTATGGCGTCGTCGTGAGCCCGGTGGACAACTCCGTCTGGGTCGCCAGGACGGGTGGGGTACCGGGCCGGATCTATCGTCTGGTGCTCGGGGACAACCCACCTGCGACCTGCTCGGCCGAGGTGTACGAGCCGCCCTTCGGGAACCCGGATGTGCCCGAAGAGGACTGGGGATTCTCGCCCCGGGGGATCGACATTACCCGGGACGGAATCATCTGGACGGCTCTCTCCGGGAGCGGCCACCTGGCCAGCTTCGATCGGAGCAAGTGCACCGTGCTGATCGGGCCGGAAGCCACGGGGCAACACTGCGTCGAGGGGTGGACTCTCTACCCTGCTCCGGGACCGCGGATGAAGAATGCAGAAACCTCGGCTAGTGCTGATTTCCACTACTACAACTGGGTGGACCAGTTCAACACGTTGGGGTTGGGAGAGAACGTACCCATCGCCAACGGCACCACTTCCGATGCGCTTCTGGCCTTGAATGCCGAGTCCGGCGAATGGGTCCGGATGCGGGTGCCTTACCCCCTGGGCTTCTACTCGCGGGGGCTCGACGGTCGCATCGACGATCCAGACACCGGGTGGAAGGGACGGGGCGTGTGGGCCGACTTCGGCACGAACATCCCGTGGCATCTGGAGGGTGGCGCCGGTACAACAAGCAAGATCGTCAAATTCCAGATCCGGCCTGATCCCCTGGCGTTCTAGGACGCTATTGGTTCTAGAAGGCTATTGAAGGAGTTCGGTGCGTGCGCGGCCCTGGGCTAGTGCTCGGGGCCGGCCGCAGACGCCTGGCATCCGGCAGGGACCGGTGGGACACCAGGAACACCAACGCTTCCCGACGGTCAGCCGCGGACTGCACAAACTTGATCCATCTGCGTTTTGCAAGGAAAACCACCGTCGCGTTTACCCGGNNCTCGGTGACTCCTCCGACCNCTCAATTTCGCCNGCACGTCTCAGGATGCGGTCCGCGTCCATCNTGGAGAACATGGGTGNGTTGGTCNTGTGGTTACTGCCTCACTCCCAGTTCGTCCTTCCCAACGATATTGAAGAACGAAAANACCTTCGCCAGCATCTCCGGGTTCTCCCGAACAAAAAGCGAGTGGTCCCCGCCCGGGACTTCGATGTAGACGTGCTGCATGCCTAGCTCCCGCATCCGCGCCACCCAGGTTCGACTCCCCTCGACCGGGACGGTCGAATCCTGATCTCCGTGGAGTACCAAGACAGGAATCTCGCTGAACGACGAGATCTGATCGATGGCGTCGCGACGCGGCGCCGGCGCGGCGACGGCTAACCCGGCCCAGATGTTGGGGTATAGGGCGGCGAGGTGGTAGGTGCCCGCGCCTCCCATAGAGTGGCCCCACAGATAGATTCGACTTTCATCGACGTTGTGTGCGTCTCGTGCAATCTCCAGGACGTTCATTACGTCCTGTTCGCTCAACTTTCCGAGGTTCTCGGGGAGCGTGCTCTGGGCCCCACCACGGCCGCCCCCAGCGGGGTTGCCGTACCCGCGGCTCCCATACCATCCCCGCGGGTGGTAACCCAAGGGCGACACGACGATGTAGCCATATTGCTCGGCGAAGTCGATGAAACTGTCGTATCCCATCATCCAGTCGTAGGGCCGTCCCAGGCCGTGAAGAGCCACGATGAGTGGCCATTCGCGAGCGGCATCGTAGCCGGAAGGTAGGAAGAGGGCATACGGCATTTCCGCACCGGTTTCCTCGAACACATAGGTGTGGCCTTGCACCCTCGCGTCCCTCGCGACGATCGTGCCGGGCTCCTGAGACGCCGAGCGGACCGGCGAGGCCATCCAGGTCAGCGCAATCATCCCGAGGACGCTGATGACTCGACCGACATCTCGATGGGAACGTTGAATCATGGTTCTTTCCTGGTGGAAACGGGCGACACCACGTTACGCGAACGCTGGCAACATTCTATGCGCGTGCCGGTGGGCGCAAGCGGTCCCTCAACCACCCCTCGTCCAGAGGAGTACAACTCCGCAACCCGGGCCGTACTGAATGGGAACGGCCAATCCCTGGTAGACCTCCATCCCCTCCAGGTACTCGGCGGGAATAGAGTCGAAATCCCAACCCTCCATCACGAGCCCGTCCAAGAAAATCCGCAGGTTACATTGCCCACCCGCCCCAGTGCGCCGCCCCAGGACCTGCCCGTTTTCCACGCTCACGCCCGGGAGGCGTCTAAAAATGTCGGATATGTATAGCGGGTCGATCGCCATGAGGTCCTCCCGGGTGAGCCGGCTACCCCCCCCGACATTCTCCCTCAGGTAGAATCCATTCTGTTCGAGGGCGCGGGACCGGACCACCACCCTGATCGGATCGAGATCGATCGGGCGGGCAGACATCGAAGCGGCGATTTCGACGGTCCTCTCCGGTTGAACAATCACCGTGGCCGTACGGGAGGCGTAACCCAACCGTTCGAACCGGACCTCCACCAACCCCGTCTCCAGGTCCGTGAGGCTGAACCGCCCCAGTGGGCCGCTGAGTGTACTCCTTGGTGTAGATGTCAGTACGGTGATCTCCACATCCGCAACTCCGAATTCTCTGCCTCCCTCCAAGACCCGACCCCTGATCTGACCCGGAGCGTCCCGGTCGGCGAGGGTGGTCCGGTCCAGTCCAAGCTGGAAAGCTCGGTCGTCCGGAACGTCCAGGTCACCCTCCATGCGCTCATAACCGACCGCCTCCACCTGCAGGCGATGTCGCCCAGTCGGAAGGTCTGGGAACACGATCCGACCCAACACGTCGCTGATCACCGAAATCCCCAGCTCTGGTATGCGCACGATCGCCTCGCTGAGCGGGTCGTTGGTCTCCGAATCCACGACCCAGCCCGCCCTGCCAAATCCGTCGGGCGATGTAGCCCGTGCATCAGCCGAGGCGACTGCTGCGGCAGGCTCGTATGTGACCCCTATTCGGTCGCAGGCCAAAGTCAATCCGGACTCACAGGCGCGCAGGTAGAGGTTGACGGCGGTCGCGAGGTCCTGAGCGACGCCTTCACCAAGCTCATAGCTGACCGCTAGGTTGACGCAGCTCAGCATCATTCCGCTCTCGCAAGCCCGCCAGTAGAGGCTGACCGCGGCGCCGAGGTCCACAGTGACGCCCCTACCCGTCCTATACATGCTCCCGAGGTTGGTGCAGCCCAGCATCTCCCCGCCGCCGCAGGATCGCTCGTAGAGGTTCACGGCCTGGACCGGGTCTCGGGTGACACCCTCGCCACGCTCATAGCTGACCCCGAGGTGGGCGCAACCCAGCAAGTCGCCGCCATCACAGGCTCGCTCGTAGAGGAAGCCCGCGGTAGCGGGATCTCGATCGATGCCTGCACCGTTCCCGAACATGAGACCGAGGTGGGTGCAACCCAGCAGCTGTCCTCCGTCACACGCTTGCTGGAAGAGGCTGAGGGCACGCGCCTGATCCTGAATGACGCCTTCCCCCGTCTCGTACCTGACCCCGAGCTGGTCGCAGACCGCCAGATCGCCGGCGTCGCAAGCTTGCTGATTCAACGTTTCAGCATCCTGACCCGCCAACGCGACAGGCGACAGGCTGACGCACAAAACTGCGAGCAGGAACCTACCTCGCATCTTCGAGGACCGCATTCAGGCGTATGATTGCTGGGGACATGGCGCACTCCGGGATCAGTCTAGGATCAAGATCTTACGGGTGGGCCGGTGGACGCAAGCCTGTCGCTCGTTTGACACGCCGGGTTATCGTCTATTCACACTCTCACGGTCCGATTCGATGAACCAAGCATGAGCAAGCGACGGGTGAAGGAGGCCGCCACCCAGCCCCCCGAATTGACCGGCATCGCGCAGCTCCTGAGCGAGATGCCGGAGGCCACGCTCGACCTACATGGCTACACTGGCCCCCAAGCTCGTCTGCGAGCGAGGGACTTCCTCACAACCCACTCCCGGATCTCAGCTGGCAGTGTGGTGCACGTGATCACGGGCAAGGGCAGCGGTTCGAAGGGGAGAGGGGTGCTGTTGGAACTCACACGAGATTTGCTCGAGGGTGAGGCCGCGAACCATGTGGACGAGTACGCGGGGATGTTGGGCGGAGGTGGGTGGGTGGTTCGGGTGAAGTGAGCGAAGCCTTCAAAGTGGCTAATCCGAACTGGCCTCCTGGGGCCCCTCCCCCTGCTCCGCCTCCACTGGCGCAGCCTCCACGTCTTGCGGCACGACCCCACGCCCGAACGACGTCAGCCCGCCCAGCGCCCCCAAGCCCATCGTCTCCACCGCCGAGGACGGGACGATCACCATCGAGCCTTTTTGCCGAAGCCCTTCGTAGACCATGTTCATGGCCCGGAGGTGGAGAGCCACCTCGTTTCCCACGTAGTGCTCCGACGCCTCAGCAAACTTCTCCGCGATCTCCGTCTCCGCCGTGCCAAGGATGATGCGGCTCTGGCGCTCCCGCTCGGCCTGGGCCTGCCGGGACATCGCGTCTTCGAGGGCCTCGGGGATGATGATGTCGCGGATCTCCACGGATTCTATGGTGATGCCCCAGCGGTTGGTCTTCCCGTCGAGCACCTCCTTGATCTCCTGCCCGAGGCGGTCCCGCTCCGACAGGAGCTGGCTCAGGTCGTTCTTTCCGATGGCGTTCCTGAGCGCTGTCTGGGCCGAGAGGATCACGGCGTCGTCGAAGTGCTCGACCTCCAGGATGGATTTCTCCGCGTCCCACACCATCCAGAGGGCTATGGCGTCTACGCTCACCGGGACGGTGTCGTTCGTGAGGGTCGTCTCAGCGTTGAAGTCGGTAACGCGGATCCGCTGGTCCACGAACTGCGCCACCTTGTCGATCACCGGGATGATCACGAACAGTCCCGACTCGCGCAGGCCACGGAACTTGCCGAGGCGCAGCAGCACCGCACGCTCCCAC
>PCCM01000103.1 GCA_002731735.1 Gemmatimonadota bacterium
TGTCCTTTAGGGGTGTCAACCCGTAAACCCTTGCAGTCAGCCGGATTCCGCGATTCTTGCGAAGCTCTCGGGGTCGAGGCTCGCTGCACCCACGAGGACACCATCGACGTCGGCTACCGCAAGCAGGTCGGCCGCGTTACCAGGCTTCACGCTCCCCCCGTAGAGGATGGCCACCCCCTGCGCAAAACCGTCGCTCCGTACCTCTGTCAGCCGGCGGCGAAGAATGCCGTGGGCCTCGGCAACATCGTCCGTGGTCGCAGTTTCTCCAGTGCCGATCGCCCAAACGGGCTCGTAAGCTACCAGAATGGGTTTCTTCGCACCCTCGGGAACGCCGAGTAGGGCGGCATCCAACTGGCGCACGATCACTTCTTCCACCTGTCCACCTCGGCGCTCGTCCAGTGTCTCTCCGACACACACCACGGGGGTCAGGCTTTCACGTATTGCGGCCGCCACCTTGAGTTCGACCTGCGCGTCGGTTTCACCAAACACGTGTCGCCGCTCCGAGTGTCCGACAAGAGCGAAGCGAGCACCGGCCGCCAACGCCATGCTGGCCGAGTGTTCTCCAGTAAGAGCACCCTTGGACTCCCAGTGGATATTCTGGATTCCGAGGCCGATCTCTGGACGTCCCCCCCTCGACTCGGCTGCAGCGGGAAGTGAGATCGCAGGAGGAAAGATCAAGATCGTCGGCTCCGCACCCTCAAACCGGGGAGAGAACTCGCTGAAGAACCTACTGAAAAACCGGCGGGTGGCACTGGGTCCATGATGCATCTTCCAGTTGCCCGCGATCACCTTTGGTCTCACGTCATGCCCTCCTGACACCTTTTAACAGCACTCTAACGGTCTGACAACGCCGCGACACCAGGCATTTCATTGCCCGAGAGGAACTCGAGAGAAGCGCTACCACCTGTCGAGACGTGGGTGATTCGATCCACGACACCTGCCGCCACCGCGGCGGCGGCCGAGTCGCCCCCCCCGACGATCACCGTGGCACCTCGATCGGCTGTCGAGGCTGCGGCGCGTGCGACCTCGAAAGTGCCCGACCGGAACGGCGCCAACTCGAAGACGCCCATCGGCCCACTCCATATTACGGTGCGGGCACCACCCACCACGTCGATGAACAATTCGGCCGTACGTGGGCCGATGTCGCCGATGTGTTGGGCCTCCCCCACTTCGTCGCACGCGGACACACACGTGGAAACGTCAGAGGTGATGGAGGGCGCGGTGAGTACGTCCACCGGTAACAGAAGCTTGTCTCCGGCCAAGTCCATCAGTCTGCGCGCCGTATCGATCCGGTCTTCTTCCACGAGAGAATCGCCAACGGCCCAACCGTGCGCCTTGAAAAAAGTATTGGCCATAGCCCCGCCGATGAGCAGCCGATCCACGGCGGGAAGTAGCGCCTCGATCACGTCTATCTTGTTCGAAATCTTCGCCCCGCCGATGATCGTAACGAAGGGATGCTCCGGGTCGGCCATCGCATCAGAAAGGAAGCGGAGCTCCCGTTCCAACAGAAACCCGGCTACCGCACCTCCCCCGCCTCTCCGTACGGCGTGGGCGACACCCTGCGTAGATGCATGGGCGCGGTGCGCGGTTCCAAAGGCATCGTTAACGAAGAGTTTCGTCCCAAAACTGATCTCCTCCGCCCACTCCGCATCATTTCGAGCATCCTCGGGGCAGAAGCGTGTGTTTTCCAGGAGCAGAACCTCTCCGCTCTTCATACGTTGCACCGCTTCCTGTGCTTGAGGACCGGTCGTCATGGGGCAAAAACCAACCGGATATCCAAGAAATTCCTCGAGCTTTCCGGCAACCGGACGGAGGGAGAGGGCGGGGTCCGGCCGACCCCCGGGCCGACCCAGATGAGACAGCAGAACCGCCTTCGCCCCCGCCTCGACGAGGTACTGGATCGTGGGTAAGGTACGAACGAGACGTGTATCGTCCACGACCTCGCCGTCTCTATTGAGCGGCAGGTTGTAGTCTACGCGAACGACTACGACTTGGTCGGCGAGGGTCTCCGGGGGACAGTCCTCGAGCGTCTTCTTGGCCATCCGAGAGACTAAAGCCGCTCGCCGACGTAGAGTGCCAGGTCCACCACACGCTGCGAGTAGCCCCATTCGTTGTCGTACCAGGAGAGCACCTTCACCAACCCCCCATCGATGACTTTCGTGCTTGGACCGTCCACGATAGAGCTGTGAGGGTTCCCGGTGAAGTCGACGGACACCAGCGGCTCGTCACAGAGGTCGAGGATTCCATTGAGCGGCCCGGAGGCCGCCCGCCGGAACGCTTCGTTCACAGCCTCTTCCGTCGTATCCGTCTCGAGCTCGGCAACAAGGTCCACCACCGACACGTCCGGCGTCGGAACGCGCAGAGCCATCCCGTCCAGTTTGCCTTCGACCTCGGGGATCACGAGGGCAGTGGCCTTTGCGGCACCCGTCGTCGTCGGAATCATTGACAGTGCCGCGGCGCGGGCACGCCGCTTGTCCGAGTGAGGCACATCGAGGAGGGCCTGGTCGTTCGTATAGGCGTGCACTGTGTTCATCAATCCTCGCCGAAACCCAAACTCCTCCATCAGGACCTTAACCACCGGCGCCAGACAATTCGTCGTGCAACTCGCGTTTGAAATGACGTGATGCTCCGCTGGATCGTACTTTTCCTGGTTGACACCCAGAACGATGGTGATGTCCTCGTTCTTGCCCGGAGCACTGATGATGACCTTCCTCGCTCCGGCGTCGAGATGCTTGGCCGCCTGGTCTCTGGCCCGGAAGAAGCCGGTCGACTCCACGACGACATCGACACCCAGATCGCCCCAGGGCAAGTTGGCCGGATCACGCTCGGAAAAACCCTTGATAGAACGGCCCTCGACGTCCAAGCCAGCCGCAGTCACGTTCACTTCCCCGGGAAAAGCCCCATGCACCGAGTCGTACTTCAACAGGTGACCGAGCATATCATTGTCTGTGAGGTCGTTCAGAGCGACGATCTCGATCTCCGAATCGCCCGATTTATGCACGGCTCGAAGCACGTTACGGCCGATGCGGCCGAATCCATTAATGGCAACGCGGATTGGCATCCACACGCCTCCTCTTGGTATTTCGCTTGATGGGATTACTTCACATAGGGTAAGGCACGGGCAAAAGTACTGAGGAAGACCGGCTGCGCCCCCGCCTCGAGAAGTGGTCGAGCCGCCTCAATCGCGGTGGATCCGGTTGTCAGCACATCGTCGACCAATAGGGCTCGGGCACCCGTCAGTGTGGCTCGCGCATTGGCCCGAACCGAAAACGCTCGCTTGACGTTAGCCCGACGCTCCGCCGGGTGCAACCCGACCTGGGTCGACCCGTGGCGCCGCCGTTCCAGGGCGTCGATCAGAGGCATATCGACCCGGTCCGCGATAGTTTCCGCGAGCAAGCGCGCCTGGTTGTACCCGCGCGTGCGGACTCGACGGCGCGTGGTCGTCGGTATCGGCGTAATCAGGTACCGCTCGGACTCCAACTCTCGCACGATGGCGGACTGGGCCATGCGCTCACCCATAAACGGCGCCAGACCGCTCCAGCCACCATATTTCAAGCCATGAACAAGCGCGTCCGCCGGAGGCCGCAAAACGACTGCGAAACTCGCGGCCGAAAGCTCGGGGCCCCATTCCGCACATTCGAAGCAAGTGTCGGCGGCAAAAGCACCTGATCCGACCGGAAATCCGCATCGGTCACAACTCAGCCACGGTGGAGCGCGCAGGCGAATTCGGCAACGACCACAGACCAGCTCAGCCAAACGCTCCAGCGGAAGGTGGTCTCGGCAGCCGACACAAACCGCCGGCAGGAAAATCCAGGAGCTTGGCCGCCAGCGCCCGCCCGTTCACGCACCCGCTTGAGAAGACCGAGCGGCTTCTAGGGCCTGCCTCATCGCATCGATGGGAGCCTCTTCACCCCACCAACGTTCGAAGGCCGCGGCGCCCTGGTGCACCAGCATCTCCCCGCCATCTACAGCCGGAATCCCAAGACGCTTGGACGCAGCCACAAACGCCGTCGCACTCGGGCCATACACCAGGTCCATCACGGCATCCGCCCGCGAAAGGCGCTCAAGATCGAATGGGAGTTCGTCGTCACTGTGGAGCCCCAGACGGGTCGTGTTCACAACCAAGTCGAACTCGCCGTCATCGACATCGGAATGGCTTTCCGCAACGCGAACACGATCCCCACCGATCCTGCGCGCCACTGCTCGGGCCCGCTCAACCGTACGATTAAGAATCAACACATCCTGGACCCCATCATCAATCAGGCTGACGAGCGCCGCGCGCGCGGCGCCTCCCGCACCGAGCAACAGCACCCGGTACCCGGTCGCGGCGCCACCCAGAAAGTGGCGCTGAGCTCGCCTGAAGCCCTCGACGTCGGTGTTGTCCCCACAGAGTTTTCCTGATTCACCCCAAAACGTGTTGCATGCCCCCGTCCTACGGACGGCCTCGAGCGGTTTGTCGAGGACCGACGCGGCCTTTTCTTTATGAGGAAGCGTGACGTTGCCCGCCCCCCCGCTCCGGCCGAGCCCCGACATGAATCCGACCATCTGTTCGGCATCACAGCGGAGCGCCACGTACACTCCATCGACCTGAGCCTCCTGGAACGCCGCATTCTGAATCACGGGCGAAAGCGAGTGCTCGACGGGATTTCCTAGGATTGTGAACACCCGGGTTCGGGCCGTCAGCGCGCTCACTGAGCGGCCTCTTTTCTAGGAGCGAGGAAATCGGCTTCAACACGTCCAAGGGCAGCTTCCACCAAACCCTCGAGCGCACGAAAGCACTCCAGATAGTCCTCAGCGTCTCCACCGAACGGGTCGGGCACCCCAGGCCCGCGTGTATCCTCCCCTCCGTCTGAGAACGCGGTCAGCATCCACACTTTTCCATGACCCCCGAGTGCCTCGGCGGCATCCGCGTGACGCGGTCCCATGGTCAGTATGAGGCTCGCCCAGGCCACCGACTCCGGGTCGAGCGGCGTGGTCATGTGTTCCGCCAGGCTGAGCTCGCCCCACTCTGCCACAACGCGGGCCCCCTCGCTGGCCTCACCTCCGCGGTATGCCGAGACGCCCGCAGACCGGATCTCCACGCCGTCCCAACCCCGACGCTCCACCGAACGTCGCGCGATCGCCTGAGCCATCGGACTTCGGCAAGTGTTGCCCGTGCAGACGAGCAGGAGTCTGAAGTTGGCCTGATCACTCATGGATTATCCATGCCATCGGCTCTTATTCCAGGAAGTACACAGCGAACCTGCCCCAACGGTACCGCGCCTTGGCGTAAGACCACAGGGACCGGCCCCGAGCAGTCGATGATCGTCGAAGGCCGAGACGGGTCTAGATCTCCCCCGTCGAGAACCCACAACTCCTCCCCCGCTCCGGCCGCGACGGCCGCGCCGAGGGCACTCTGAGCATCCAAGGCCGGGGGCTCCCCGGACCGATTGGCGCTCGTTGATAAAATGGGGCCACCGAGCCTGCGCACCAACTCCCTTACCAACAGGTGGGGGCTCACGCGGATCGCGACGTTGCCGGCCGGTCCTCGGACTCCGTCTGGATACCGGGCTCCAGGGTCCGACAACACCAATGTGACCGAACCTGGCCAAAAGACCTCGGCAAGCTCGATCGCCTCGGGCGTCCAGGTCAGATCACTCACGGCTTCCCTGTCCGGAACCAGGAGCAGCATGGGCTTGGCCCGGTCCCGCCTCTTGAGTGCCACAAGTCCCTTGATGACCGAACGGGTCAGAACGCCACCGAATCCGTACACAGTTTCCGTCGGATACGCGAGCAATCCCCCGGCGCTGACGTGTTCCAGCACGGAATCCAGGGTATGTGCCGCTCGCGTGGTGTCTCGGACATCGATGACTCTGGGAGTCACCCTTCAACGACCGTCACCGCGAGACAACATCAACTCGGCCAGGTCCAGATCCTCTGGCCGCGTGATCTTCAGATTCTTCCCCGACGACTCCACCATCACGACCTGGCCCCCTACCCTCTCCACGAGAGACGCGTCATCGGTCGCCGGAACATCCTCTTCGAAGGCCCGGTGATAGGCGTCCATGATCAGCTCCAGCGGAAATGCCTGGGGCGTCTGGGCGTGCCAGAGACGCGACCGATCTGGTGTGGCCAGCACGCGTAAGTCACCGTCTACCTCCTTTATCGTGTCGACTGCCGGAACTCCCGCGACCCCACCCACGCCACGTCCCGCCAAGCCGATACACCGGTCGACGACGTCTCCAGAGACGAGCGGGCGGACACCGTCGTGGATGACGGCCACATCGAGGGTCCCGGACAACGCCTGAAGGCCCGCCCATACGGAGTCTCGGCGAGTTTCGCCACCCACAGCCACCCGGATTCTCTGGTCGGCTTCGATCAACCAGGCGGGGGGGGATTCGGCATCGGGAGTCGGAAGGGAAACGACCACTTCCCGAACCCCAGAGTGTTTGAGAAAGGGCCGCAACGCTCGCATCAAGATCGGTTCACCCGAAAGCTCGAGAAACGATTTGGCCAGTCCACCCATACGCCGCCCGGACCCCGCGGCCGGTACCACCACGCCGACGGTGAACTCCTCCTCCCCCGAATTCGATGGATCGCCGGGCGGCCGGCTCACGACGCCTCGTGCGCCTCCAGCCCCGGCCCCTCATCCCCGGACGATTTGCGGGCCACCGAGTCGAAGCGCGTGTAGGCTTTGTGGAAGTACAACTCGACCAGACCGGTGGGGCCATTCCGTTGCTTGCTGACGATCAGCTCTGCCTTCCCGTCGAGCGAGTTACCATCGTTGTCCACCGGGCCAAAATAGTACTCGGGACGGTACAAAAACATGACCAGATCAGCATCCTGCTCGATGGATCCACTGTCCCTGAGATCCGAAAGCTGCGGCCGCCGGTCCGTTCGTAGCTCCGGTGCCCGGCTGAGCTGGCTGAGCGCGACCACCGGAACCTCCAACTCTCTCGCAAGCGCCTTGAGGCCCCTCGAGATCTCGCTCACTTCCTGAGTCCTGTTCTCCCGCTCCGCACGCCTGCTACCCGACATGAGTTGCATATAGTCGACGATCAGGATCCCCAGATCGGTCTCGGCCTTGAGCCGCCGCGCCTTCGCTCTCATTTCGAGGACCGTGCTCCCCGGTGAATCATCGATCCAGAGAGGCGCGGTGTTCAAATGCCCGGCCGATGCGGCGAGCCGTTGGTACTCTTCGGGGCTCATCTTTCCCCGCCGGAGCTTCTGCGCATCGACCCGGCCCTCGGCGCAAAGAAAGCGCTGCACCAGTTGCTCTTTGGACATCTCCAGAGAAAAGATGGCCACCGTAACGTTGTGCTCGATGGCGGCGCTCTGAGCCACGTTTAATATCCAGGAGGTCTTTCCCATCGACGGGCGCCCTGCGACGATGATCAAGTCTCCCTTTTGGAAACCGGTCGTCATCCGGTCCAGATCCTTGAAGCCCGTCGGGACCCCGGTGATGCCGCCGGCGGATTCCTGAAGACGCTCGATGTGTTCGAACGTCGGCCAGAGGATTTCCTTGATCCAGACAAAACCCTGTCGGTCGTGGCTCTCGGCGACCCGAAATACCCGCTGCTCCGCCTGATCCATGACCTGCTCGACTGAGCGCTCCCCTTGGTCGTGCACGTCCCGGATGATGTCGGACGCTGCGTCGATGAGGCGCCTGAGCAGCGCCTTGTCGCGGACGATTCGGGCGTGATAGTCGATGTTGGCCGCTGTCGGGACAGCATCGAGAAGTTCGGCGAGGTAAGGCGCTCCGCCNNCAGATTCGACNTCGTCGGCCTTCTTGAGCTCTTCATTGAGCGTGATGACGTCGACCACNTCCCCNCGNTCGAACAGACGGACCATGGCTCGGAAGAGACGGCGATTGGCCTCCCGGTAGAACATGGACTCGTCGACGACCTCGACCGCTCTCGCGACCGCATCGTTGTCGATGAGCATGCCGCCGAGGACCGAAAACTCGGCCTCCAGAGAGTACGGCGGCTGCCGATCGTATTCCGATGGTGCAGCAGGGATTGACGCAGTTTCCATCAGCTTCCGTCCATAACCTGTCGAAGGAGCTGGAAATCGTCCCACGTAGAGCGGGTCCAGCCCGCATTCCTCAGCAGCGCAGCGGGGTGATACGTGACCACCAACGGCACGCCCTCGTAGGCGTACACCGTGCCTCGGAGTTTTCCGAGCGGGCGGTTCGTCCCGGTGAGCAACTGCGCTGCGAAGGTACCAACAGCCACAATAACCTCTGGCGCAACCAAGGCAATCTGACGTTTCAAAAAAGGTGAGCAGTGCTCGATTTCGTCCGCCATGGGGTCTCGATTTCCGGGCGGCCGGCACTTGAGGACGTTGCAGATGTAGACCGAATCCTTCCTCGAGAGATCCACTGATGCGAGCAACAGATCCAAGAATTTGCCCGCTTGGCCGACAAAAGGCAGACCGGTACGGTCTTCGTTGGCACCGGGCGCCTCGCCTACCACCATGAGGCGCGCCCGCGGGTTTCCATCGGAGAAGACGACTCGAGTCCTTCCTTTGGCCAATCGGCACCGTTGGCAGGACTCGGCCACAACCGCGAGCTCGGAGTATTCGAAGCCCGCGAGATCGACCTCGCTTGCTGACGCGACCCCCGGCACCGGGAACTCCGCAGAACCGCGCTCTTTCGGATCGGCACCTACAGTCTCGCGTGAGGGGAGGCCTGACGGTTGACGGGCTCCACGACGGGCTTCACCGGCCGCCCGGAGTACTTGCTCCCGTGTGAGCCCCTCGAGGAAAACCTCGTCGAGACCCAGATCCTCCCGCTGGCTCAGAAAACGTGCAAGATCTCGAATGTCTCGCGGTTCGGCACTCACCCGCTGGGCTCCGCGCCGGACTCCACAATCTCCGAAACGCGGTCCAGAATCATCTCTGCGACCTCGTCCTTGGCCAGGAGAGGAAGTTCCTCGGGCTCCCGGTCCACGCCGAGCAACACCACCCGGTTCGTGTCCACTTCGAATCCAGCGCCCTCCCCCTCCGCCTCATTGGCGACAATCATGTCGAAACCCTTGGACTCGAGCTTCGCCCGAGCGTTTTCCACGAGGGACGTCGTCTCGAGGGCGAACCCGACTGAAACAGATCCGGCCTTCCGCGCTGCACGAGTCTCCCCCGCCACGTCTGGATTCTCAGCGAGCGCGAGCGTCATCTCTGGACCCACGTCGGCCCGCTTCAGCTTTTCTTCGGAGGAGTTCGCCGGGCGGTAGTCCGCCACTGCGGAAGCAAAAACTGATACGTCTGCCTCGGGTAGGAGCTCGGAAACACATTGGAGCATCTCCCGGGCGGTCTCAACACTGAGCACCTCCACACCGTAGGGAACCGGCAACGACACTGGGCCCGCAACAACCGTCACGTCGGCTCCCCGACGCCGCGCAGCAGCAGCCAACGCGAAACCCATCCTGCCCGAGGACCGATTGCCGATGAACCTCACGGGATCGATTGCTTCTCGTGTAGGCCCGGCCGTGATGACCACCTTCTTCCCCCGCAGCGGAGACGCCTCTGACAGCGCCCGGCCGATCTCTTCGACGATCTCGTGCGGCTCGAGCATCCGCCCAGGGCCGCTCCCCTCACCGGCTGCCAGCGGCCCGGTTCCGGGGCCCGCTATACGGTAAGACAGCACCTCGCCCAAGTGACGGAGGTTGGTCTGCGTCTGCGGGTGGGAATACATCCGGTCGTTCATCGCCGGGCAGATGAGGACCGGGGCCCTCGTCGCCAGTAGCGTCGTCGTGAGCAGGTCGTCCGCCCGCCCATGGGCCGCCCTAGCAATGAGGTCGGCGGTCGCCGGTGCCACACACACTACGTCAGCCTCCGACCCCAGCTTGATGTGGAGAGCAGCTCCGTCGGTGGAGAACAGTTCGGTCGCGGTGGATCGTCCTGTAACCGCATCGAACGAGAGAGGTCGGATGAACTCTTCGGCCCCGGCGGTAAGAATCGTGTCGACCTCCGCGCCGAGCCGCGTCAGGTCCCGCGCAAGCTGAACAGCCTTATAGGCGGCGACGCCCCCTGTGACGCCGAGGACGATGCTTCGTCCCTCCCACGGGCGTCGGGGGTGAAGTACAGGTCCGGGCAACGCACTCGCTCCTGGCTACCGTTCCGCGGTGAGTGGCCCGCCTACCGAGACTTAGTCTTCCCGGCGCCTGCGAGCGACCAGGCGGAACTCGATCTGACCCGAAGTGAGGGCCTCGAGGGACTTGGTGGTGAGTTTCTTCTCTTCCCCGAGGGGGAGGGTCTCTCTAGGCAGGGAATTGAGCTCCCGAGCGTACTTCGCCGCCACGAGCACGCCGAGGTACTTGCTCTGCGTGTGTCGGGCGGACTCGTCGGGCGTGAATACGCGCATGATGAAGCTCCTGGGCCTAGCCCTCTATGTGGTTCTCTTACAGACGCTTGCATCGCGTCACTTTGTCGCGGAGTCCGAATCATCCGCGAGAATCTGATCAATCTGGCGTTGAAGTTGGCGAATCCGGTTCGATAAGTCGATGGCTCGATCGGTCCGAAGGTCTTCGCCCTGCACGATGCCTCGAACGTCGTCGATCGCTTGGTCCAACTTCTCGTTCACAACAACGTAGTCGAATTCAGACGCCTTCTCCAGCTCTCCTCGGGCGTTCTTGAGCCGCCGGGTCAAGGTGTCTTCTCCCTCGGTGCCCCGGTCGCGGAGACGTTCCCGGAGCGCGTCCGCCGAGGGCGGAAGCACGAACACGAGAACCGCGTCCGCGACATGCTCGCGCACCTGCATCGCACCCTGGACGTCGACATCCAGAATCAAGAAACGCCCCTGTTCTTGCGCGTCCTGGAGTGCCTTCCGGGACGTCCCGTACAGGTGGCCGTGCACCTTGGCCCATTCCACGAATTCGTCCGCTTCGATCATCGCGCGGAAGGCCGGCTCGGAAAGGAAGTGGTAGTCGACGCCGTCCACCTCGTGGTCCCGGGCGGGGCGGGTCGTCGCGGAAACCGAGAAGACCACGTCCTCACCGCGCTCTACCAACGCTTTCGCGATCGTCGTTTTTCCGGCGCCGCTGGGCGCAGACAGCACAACAGGGTACGTCGCGTGCTGGAGCGAACTCATTCGACGTTCTCCACCTGCTCCCGAAGACGTTCGACGTCCTCCTTGAGAGCGACGGCGGTCTGGGCGATCTGCGCGTCGTTGGCCTTGGATCCGATCGTATTGGCTTCCCGGTTCATCTCCTGGATGAGGAAGCCCAGCCTCTTCCCGACCGGCTCACTGGCATCGGCTTGTAGCGTCTCATGGAACAGTTCGAGGTGGGAGTGGAATCGAACGACTTCTTCGTTGAGATCCCACTTCTCGGCGAGGTAGGCGATCTCTCTCGCCAGGCGCTCCTCATCGACAGAAAGGGTCTCGGTGAGCTCGGCCACCGCGGCCCGCAACCGATCGCGCTCCGCGACCAGGCGTTCCGGGGCATGTTTCTCGACTCGGAGGAGCGCCTCGTCGATGGCTTGCAGATGTTCTTCCAGGTCTCGTTGGAGCCGGGTTCCCTCGGCTTCCCTCAACGCCACCACCTCGGTAGCCGCGGCTTGTGTGAGCCGGTGGATCACCTCCGCCTCTACCTGGTCCGACGCACTTCCCGGATCCGGAGCGCGGAAAATCTCACCGAACCGGGAGACATGGGACAGATCTACCGGCGCCTCGACCCCGAGTTCGCGCCGAAGCGTCTCAAGAAGCTCACCGTACCGCTTTGCGCGCTCCAGATCCAATTCCGGGAGCGTGTCGTTCGCTTCCCTCGTATCCCGATCGATGGACAACGTGTACGTGACGTGACCCCGACTGACGAAAGGCCTGAGCCAGGACTGGATATCGCCCTCGAGTCGATCGAACCCCGTTGGAGTTCGAATGTTGGCGTTGAAGAAGCGATGATTGACGGTCTTGATCTCGACGCGCACGACGCCGGCCGCGGTCACTTCCTCAGCCTCTCCGAAGCCGGTCATGCTTCTGATCATCTAGCGTATCCCAAAATTGATCTTCGGTTCACGAGATTTTGCATCACAAGACTTCTCATCAGTTGTTCATGGTCCAGCGCACACCGTACAGCGTTCGAGCTTGAGGCTGCTGGCGGTCCGGGAAATCGATGTTGTCGGCCTTGCGCCTGACGTTTTCCCAGCGGATGAAGAGGTTGAGCGCGACCACCCGCACCTGAATATGGACGTACCACTCCTCCGACCGAGGCACCACGATGAGATTCGGGACTGCACCCCCGCCGGGCTCCGGAATCCCGATCGGCATGAGATCTCGGCTGGTCACACCGAGTCCACCCCACAATTCCAGATTTCGCGATTCCTTGAAAACTCCATGATACGTGACCGTCCCGTCCCACAGACGCCTCGGAAGGTACGGGAGATCCTGATCCCACGCTTGAACGGCCCCCTGCAACATGAACCCTTCCCAGGGAAAGGGAATCGGCATGCTTACCGCCGCCTCGAAGCCCAGTCGGTCCCCTCCTGGCGAAGCGATCCCCTCGGGGTCGAGAACGAGTCCCAGGGGGCGGATCGAATCCGCCCCCATATACAGCCCGGCTCCGGAGAGATGGATGCCTCGCCAAGAGAACCGGCCGCCGGCGCGGATCCCCGTGCGGTCCGTGAAACGTGGACGCGGTCTCTCCAGTGGGTCTCCCTGAAACGGTGGGCCGGGCCTGAGAGACCGAAGGTAGGCTTCGTATTCCGACACGAACGGCGCCCCGGTCTCTCCATCCTCATAGGAGGCGAATAGAGAAAAACCCCAGAGCTGCTCCGTTTCGATCCTCGCCCTCCAGGACGGGTAGTAGCCATTCGCCCAGCGTTCGACGCGCAGCAATCCATCCAGTGATGCCACCGGGCCTCGGGCGCTTCCCGCCGCTAGTTCAAGATTAGCACCCGGCCCGCCGTGCCCGGAGAATTTGCGAGCGGTGCCTTGGGCCCACAGGTTTCTGCGGGTGTATTGTGTCCGAATTCCCAATTGGGTACGACGGGTATCGAGGCCACCGTAAATCGGGTCCTCCGGGCCGCCGGCCAACGACGAAGCACCCCAATAACCCTCCCCGATCAACCCCTCCGCGAGACGCCACCGCGCTCGAATATTCCAGTCGTTCCGCGTCAGGCCAGTGGCGAGGTTAAGGACCTCCGTGCGTGGAGCGAATCGCCTCATCTCCGCCACGATCCCACCCCGATCCCCTATGGCGAGCGAGTAACGGAGCCCGATACCGCTCAGGGTACCGCCCGCCGACAGGCCGGGGCCTCGCGTCTCCAGCCGGTCGAAGGCGAGGGTGAACGACCCCTTGAATACGTTGGGATGAACGAAAACCCCGCTGAGGATATTGGTCCCTAAATCTCCGGTTCCTACCTGTAGGAGTGTGGCTGGATCCGGTGATATCGGCTCTCTGGTCCTGAGGTTGATACGCAGCTCTCCCGGGTGTCGCTCCACTTGGACCTCTTCGAAGCCCGCGAGGCCGATTCGGGCCAGGTCGGGCACTCCGCCATCGAGGGGGAGCCACTCGAAGCCATCCCAAAAGACCCTTATGCGGCCGCCTCCCGCCCCGAAAGCCATCACCGTGACCGGGGTCCCGTAGTCACCCCCTCGGAGCGTGATCACGCCCGGAATCAGGGCGACGAGCTCAGCCAGTGTGAGCGCTCTCGTCGACAGGAGCGCATCACGATCCCACGACCAGATGGCCAACCCGTACGAGGGCCCCACACCGGACGAGATCACCGGCAGTATCTTCGGTGCTACCTTGCCTGAATCGGCGAGGATTTCACTGGAATCGGCGAGGATCGCGCTTGAATCAGCCTCGGCCAGCTCGGGTTCCAGTCCGGTAGAATCCGCTCCGATCAGAATCGTGTCCGGGGGTGGGCCCCCAATGCCAGGAATCTGCGCCACCGCGACCGTGGGGATGACGGCTACCGAAAGTATCACTGCGGTAAGAGCCAGCGGCACGGCAAACAAAGCTGCCTTCAAGAGAGAGAGCTTGGTCGTCGCTCGGGCTCCAACGCAGAACGCCCCGGCCTTGTGAGCCCGGGGCAAGAGAAATCGTCGGAAGGGTCCCCTCACCCCGCTCGACTCCGCACCCAATCGACGAGAAGCCTGGTCGGGAATCCGGCGGCCCCTTTCCTCTGGTACGAGAGCTTGCCTTCCCCGTAGGCCGTACCCGCGATATCGAGATGCGCCCAACGGCATTCCCCCACGAATTCTTTCAAGAAACAAGCCGCTGTAACGCTCCCGCCCGCCCGGCCTCCGACGTTGACGAGGTCCGCGACCTGGCTATCGATCTGCCGCCGATAGTCATCCCAGAGGGGGAGAGGCCAACAGCGCTCCCCGGACCGGTCTCCTGCGTCCCTCAACTCCTCAATCAGATCGTCATCCGTGCTGAAGACGGCTGCGGCGTGGTGGCCCAACGCGATAACGACGGACCCTGTAAGTGTGGCACAGTCAACAATCGCAGACGGGTTGAAGGTCTGGGCATAAGAAAGCGCATCCGCCAGAATCAAGCGCCCTTCAGCGTCGGTGTTGACCACCTCGATTGTCTTGCCCTCCCGCGACCCGATGATGTCGCCCGGCTTCATGGCCCGGCCGTTGAGGAGGTTCTCGGACGACGGCACGATCCCCACGACATTGAGGGGAACGTTCAACTCGCCGACTGCCTGCATCGCCCCAATGACGGCCGCACCCCCGGACATGTCGAAGATCATATCCTCCATGCCGCCGGCGGGTTTGATCGAGATCCCCCCCGCATCGAACGTGAGCCCCTTCCCGACCAGGACCAGGGGCGCTTCGCCGTCCGGTCCTCCGTTGTGGCGCAGTACGATCAGGCGTGGTTCCTGATCCGATCCCTGAGCCACGGACAGGAGCGCATGCATACGCTCGGCCTCGAGTTCTTCAGGCCCTAGGACCGTGACCTCCAGGCCTCGCTCACCGGCCATTCTCGAGGCTTCATCGGCAAGATGCGAAGGCGTCGCGACGTTTCCCGGTCGCGATTGCAGGGTCCGGGCAAAGTTGGCGGCCCGTCCCACGGCTCCGCCCGCCTCGACCCCGGTCTGGCCCGCATCCATGTCGTCAGGGTCGACCATGACATCGAAGTCCACCACGTCGACGCGAGCGTCGCCCTCATCCGGGCTCTTCATCTCCGTGAATCGCCACGCCGCCAGGACGGCTCCTTCGGTGGCGGCTTGTGCGGAATCCGCGGACACATCTGATCCAAGATATGCTGTAAGGGCCGAGACCCCGACGGACTCCGCAGCCCGAACCGCATGGCCCGCAAAACGTCTCTTGGCCTCCAGGTCGAACTCCGACGGCTTTCCAGCCCCGAGAAGAAGCACACGCCTGGGCCCGCCGCCCTCCTTTAGATAGACAAGAGCGCTCTCGCCCGGCTCGTGTTTTAGATCTTCCGCCGGACAAACACCGGAAATCACCTCTGAGAGACCGGCTGGCGCCAGAACCTCGGCCTTGTGGTCCCGAGTCTCGTCCTGGGACTCGTGAACGGGAAGGACAAGGAGCGGTGTATCGTGGCTGACCGCTCCGGCCGACGAAACGTGCCCAACGTTCATGAGGTTCGCGCCCACCTATTCGCCCCCCACCTACATGTGCTCGATAACGGCTTGGCCGAACTCTGAAGTCTTCAGAGTGCGGGCCCCGTCCATCTGCCGCTCGAGATCGTATGTCACCGTCTTGGCGCCCACCGCACCCTCCATGCCGCGTATTACGGCCTCGGCGGCCTCGTCCCAGCCCATGTGTTCCAGCATCATGACCGCCGATAGGATCAGCGACCCCGGGTTCACCTTGTCCAGGTCCGAATACTTGGGCGCGGTACCGTGGGTCGCCTCGAAGAGAGCGATTTCGTCACCCACATTCGCGCCGGGTGCCATGCCCAATCCACCCACCTGTGCAGCACATGCATCCGACAGGTAATCACCGTTCAGATTGGGTGTGACCAAGATGTCATACTCGTCCGGACGCAGCAGAACCTGCTGGAACATGGCGTCGGCGATGCGGTCGCCAATCACGAGTTTTCCGGTCGGATCGGCGCCGTCCCAGACGGCGGATTCGGCGATCGTGCTGTCCGGAAATTCGTCCGCAGCCACCTCGTACCCCCAGTCACGGAACGCGCCTTCGGTGAATTTCATGATGTTGCCCTTGTGGACGAGCGTGGCCGAGCGGCGGTCTCGGTCGAGCCCATAACGAATCGCAGCGGCCACGTGGCGCTTCGTGCCGAAGGGGCTGAGCGGTTTGATCCCGATTCCGCTCCCGTCGCGAATGTTCGCATCCAATTCATTCACCAGGAATTCGCGTACCTTTTCCGCTTCAGGGGTGCCCGAAGCCCACTCGATACCCGCGTAGACATCTTCCGTGTTTTCCCGAAAAATGATGACATCGAGCTTCTCGGGCTCCTTCACCGGTGACGGAACGCCCTCGATCCATCGGACCGGACGGATACAGGAGTAGAGATCGAGAACCTTCCTCAACGTCACGTTCAGCGAGCGGATCCCGCCCCCGACCGGCGTTGTGAGAGGTCCCTTGATACCCACCTTGAACTCCCGAAGCGCCTCGAACGTTTCCTCCGGAATCCACTCACCAGTCTTGGTATTGGCTTTTTCGCCGGCATAGATCTCCATCCAGACGATCTGCCGGGCGTCCTGGTAGGCGTGCTCGACGGAAGCATCGATGACGGCCTGCGTGGCACGCCAGATGTCGGGGCCAATGCCGTCTCCTTCGATGAAGGGGACGATCGGCCGGTCCGGCACCACACAGTTGGCGCCTTCCATGGTGATCTTGTCTCCGTCCGCCGGTACGACCGTGTGTGTGTAGTTGGCCAATGAGCACCCCAGGGTGTTGCCGTAAATGTTCGGATTGTCTGTCGGAAAAGGGCTGGTAAGCCACGAAAGATATCCCCAGGGGGAAGTGGATGCCAATGGCTACTTGCATGGATCGTCCGTCCAACCGATCTTCTTGGGCCGCTAGATGAGATCGGTTCTCAACTAGCGGCCCGACCGTTTCTTATACCATTCCCATTGGGAGGTTTTTCGATGAAGCGTTTGACAGGGCCTCGCCCCTTGATTGCCGTGGGTGTCGTCTTCTTGGCGGCTTGTTCCGGAGATGGCGGCAGTGAGAGCGCCTCCGCGGACCCCGGTGTCGTGAACGTCTACAGCCACCGGCACTACGACACGGATCAAGAGCTCTTTCGACGCTTTACCGAGTCGACAGGTATTCAGGTCAACGTCCAGACGGCATCCGCCGACGAGTTGATCACCCGTCTCGAGACCGAAGGAGCCGACACGCAAGCGGACATTCTGGTCACGGTGGATGCGGGGCGTCTTCAGCGAGCCAGAGCTCGTGGACTCCTTCGCGGGGTGTCCTCGGAGACGCTGGACAAGAATGTCCCGGCCAATCTCCGGGATCCGGAAGGTTATTGGTACGGCCTGACCCAGCGAGGCCGGGTGATCGTCTACGCCAAGGATCGCGTTTCGCCCGACGACCTCTCGACCTACGAAGACCTTGCCGACCCCAAGTGGCGGGGCAAGATCCTCGTACGCAGTTCGGAGAACATCTACAACCAGTCGCTTCTCGCCTCGATCATCGCCGTGCGTGGTGACGAAGAAGCCGAACGTTGGGCGGAGGGTGTGGTCCAGAACATGGCTCGTACGCCGCAGGGCTCGGATCGCGATCAGGTCCGGGACGTCGCGGCCGGCGTAGGTGACCTCGCCATCGTGAACACCTATTACCTCGGACTCCTGTTCAACGGCGAAGACGAAGGCGATCGTGCGCTCGCCGACCAAGTGGGCGTCTTCTTTCCCAACCAGAGCGATCGCGGCGCACACATGAACGTCAGTGGCGCCGGCGTGACCGCGTATTCGCCCAACCCGGACAACGCGCTGCAGCTGCTGGAGTTCTTGACGGACACCGAAGCGCAAACCGGCTACGCCGAAGCCAACTACGAGTATCCCGTGAAGCCAGGCATCGAGTGGGCAGAGACGCTGATCGGATGGGGAGAATTTCGTCCGGACACCCTGAATCTTTCCGTTCTGGGTGAACTCAACGCTCGGGCTGTCATGCTCTTCGACCGGGCCGGATGGCGATAACGGGCCGGATGGCGATAAGAAGAGCCGTTACGACAGCTACAGACAATTCGACAGGCTGAGTCGTGGCCAACACGGTAGGCACGAAGGCCCGGAGCGTTTCTGACGCGCTCCGGGCTTTTCGTCATCAGTGGCGCGGGGATTTCCGGGGGGGCCTCACCTGGTGGAGCATCTCCGCCCTGATTGCGGTCGCCCTGACGGTTCTGCCGCTCGGCGCGATCCTGCTCGGCATGCTGGGGAGCGGGAGCGAAATGTGGGGCCACCTGGCCGAAACGGTCCTGCTTGTGTACGTGGGAAACTCCATTGTCCTGATGCTCGGCGTGGGTGTCTTGTCACTCGTGATCGGTCTCGCGCCAGCTTGGCTGGTATCGGTGTACGACTTTCCGGGACGGCGGACATTCGAGTGGGCGTTGGTCCTGCCCTTGGCGATCCCCACGTACATCATCGCCTACACCTACGCGGGGATCTTCGAGTACGACAGTCTACTACCGAGCGCACTGAGCACCATATGGCCCGGCATGGAGGTGTGGCGTATCCGCTCCGCTGTCATGTCCCGAGAGGGAGCCATGGTCATGATGGCGCTGGTGCTCTACCCGTACGTTTACGTCATCGCCCGCGCGTCCTTCCTTCGGCAATCGAGTACCGTGCTGGAGATGGCACGTACCCTCGGGCGGGGTCCCTGGGACACGTTTCTTCGAGTCGCTCTCCCAATGTCGAGGCCAGCTGTGGCCGGCGGCCTGACGCTGGTTCTGATGGAGGTACTCAACGAATACGGAGCCGTAAGATATTTCGGCGTACCAACCTTCACGACGGGCATCTTCCGAGCGTGGTTCCCCCTGAACGACCCGATCGCGGCAATGCGCCTGTCCGGGATTCTACTCCTGTTCGTCTTCACGCTCATCATCTTCGAACGTATGCAGCGTGGACGCGCGCGCTTCGATGACGGCACACGGGGGTATCGGCCGGCCGTAAGACAAAAGCTAGGCGGAGGGGGCCGTTGGGTTGCGACTGTTGTGTGCCTCCTTCCGTTGGCGTTGGGCTTTTTGGTACCGGTCTCCCAGTTGGTGGCGTGGGCCGGAGACGCCGGATCGGGAGCCCTCGATGCCCGGTTTCTACGACTGATTCTGAACAGCTTCTCCCTGGCACTCGCCGCCGCATTCATCGCGGTGTCGGGGGCACTCCTGATCGGATATGCCGCACGGCTGAGTCCCACTCCGCTGCTCCGGCTGGCTTCCAAAGTCTCCGTTCTCGGCTATTCGATTCCGGGTGCGGTGGTCGCAGTGGGCGTCTTCGGCCCCTTCGTATGGATGGACCGGCGTTTGAACGCGTTCATGACGGCGGCCTTCGATACTCCCACCGGCCTCCTGCTGAGCGGAGGGTTGGCGGCACTGATATTCGCCTATGTCGTGCGCTTCCTGGCCGTGGCCCTGAACCCGATCGAATCCGGCTTCAAACGGCTTTGTGGCAACCTCGATGACACGTCGAGATCGTTGGGTGTTCCCCCGTTGAAAACGCTGTGGAAGGTCGATCTACCCCTGCTCCGCGGCACCCTGATCAGTGCGGGGCTGCTCGTCTTCGTCGACGTTCTCAAGGAGCTTCCCCTCACACTGATTCTCCGCCCCTTCAACTTCGACACGCTGGCGACGCACGCGTTTCAACTCGCGACAGACGAACAGCTGGCCCGGTCTGCGGTGCCGGCGCTGCTTATCATCGTCGTCGGGCTGGTGCCGGTGATCGTGTTGAACAAGCTGATTGGAGGGGGTGGTAGAGAGTCGTCGTAGGCAGAACCCAGCCGGGGTGATTGAGCATCCGCTCGGTGCCAAAACCGTGATCTGCTTGCCCCTTCGGGTTTCTAGTTCTATCTTCGACTTTCGGTTTTTATTCGGTATTCGTCTCCGCTTCATTCGATGGCCCATCCGACCATGTCGAAGCCCCGTTCACGCATGTGTGGTGTTCCCACCCATCCCACCGTTCGTGGGTGGGAACACAGGGGCACCACCACCACCCAGCATGGAAGCCGCCAAGCTCTGTGTGCCTGGCTACCCACATTCGAGCTTCGGCTGGAACTGGTTCGAACCCCGGAGTTGGACAGCACGTCCGTGGCTCTTCTCTCCCCGGGGGAGAACACCCGGAGAACCATATGGCAGGCCTCCGAGCGTGCTTCGATCGCAGGCGTACGACCGGGGCAACTCATCTCGCAGGCCATCGCTCTCTGCCCTTCCCTCACCCTTCTGGAACCCGACCCGGCCCACTACGACGCTACGCAGGAAGAGCTTCTGGAAACTCTGTCGGGCCTGAGTCCCATCGTGGAACCCGCCGGCCGTGGGCGGATCTTCGTCGGCATGGATGGACTCGGCCGGCTGTACGGCTCACCATCGCATCAGGTGGAGAGAGTTCTGCACACACTCCTGAAGATTTTCCCTAGCCCGTTGGTGGCCGCCACGAGAATCGGATGGGCTCCCGGAAAATTCGGAGCCTGGGTGGCCGCAGCCGGAGCGGGGCCGGGCCGGGCCGTGATCGTTCCGGACCAGGAATTGCCGGAATTCCTGAGCCCGTGTCCTGTCTCCGTACTCCCGGTAGATGCGGTCATGACCGAGCGACTCGAGCGACTCGGCATCGAGACCCTGGGCGATTTGATTCGCTTTCCGAATCCTGCCCTTGTCGGACAGTTCGGCCCCGACGGGCAGAAAGCCCGGGCGTGGGCCATGGGTGAGCGCATCGACCCCGTCCAGCCGTACTACCGCCCCCAACCGATCCGTGCCTCCATGGAATTCCACACCCCCGTGGGCCAGGTGGACACGCTCCACGGTGCGCTCGACCGGCTCCTGGAACGGGCGCTGGCCCGTCTGGAGCGTAAAGGCCGGAGCATACAGGGGGTGCGCCTCGGGGCACGTCTTGAGAATGAGGGCTCGTGGGCCCTGGAGACGATCCTTCGAGAGCCCACGTCCCAGAGAGACCGAATCGCCTTCACCATCCGAACTCGGATGGCCCTGGCCCCTCCCCTTCGAGCGGTCGAGGCCCTCATGGTGGAATTCTTCCAGTTCGGTCCCGCAACGTCTCAGAACGACCTCTTCGGTCGAGCGAACCCTGGCGGCAGAGAGGAGAACGGACGGGAGCTATCCGAGGGAGCCGTCCCCACCTCGCTTCGAGAGGCCGTGACGGAGTTGAAGCTGAAGCTGGGGTTCTCTCCGCTTTACCGCGTCGTGGAGATCGATCCTTGGTCCAGGATCCCGGAGCGACGACACGCGTTGCTGAATTTCGATCCGTGACGAAGGCGTTATAGCTCATCGGATCGCGACGGCCTACGTACTCGGGAACCTCCAAGCCTTCTTATGGTCGTTCGCCATAATCCGCGACCGTGGGAACACCGGCCGGCCGAACCACGTAATACTCGAATTCGCCCACACAGGGGTGGAGGCAAGTAACACGGACGGGAGTGACGTCACGCGTGGAATGTTCGGAATTTCTGAGTCGGTTTTCCGACTTCTATGATGCGCCACCGCAATCACCGCTTCGGCGGCAAGCGGAGGTGCACCTCGAAGGGTGTGAGAAGTGCGCGCGCTACGGACGGGCTGTCGCGAGCGGGGCCGCACTGCTGAAAACATTACCTCGAGTCGAGTTGTCTGAAAGCTTCCGGCCCACCTTGGAACACCGCTTGTTCCACCTCGAAGACGAGAATATGCTCGCCCGGGCCACCGGAGCTTCGGCTGTTCCAGTGCTCACCGCTGTGGGTCTGGCCGTCGTCATCGCGATCGTCGCTTGGGCTCCCAAGTTCACACGCACTTCGGTCCAGGTGGACCTGGCGCCCGGCGTCTCGAGCCCCCTCTCCGGCGAACCCGCCTTCATTCTCGACCCAGGAATTTTTCCGGCGCAGGAGCCAGTTCTGGATCTACAGAAGGGACTGTGGTCGGACCCCAATGCGCTGCTCTTCGAGTATTCCTCGATGCGTGAAAGATACCGGACCAGGGACCTTATCCGCCAAACCGAATCCGAGTTTTAGCGAGTCCCCACTCGGAATTGCATCGCCCCGAGTTTCGGTTTATTTTCGGTATATCCCGAACCCGATTCTCATGAATCCCAACACTCCACCAGCCAACCACGTCGGACACGGGCGCAATAGTAGGCTCCAGCCGCAGAGGCTACGGCCCTTGAAATCTCCTTCCCCGGTTCGAGTTCGCACCGACGACGAAGGTTTGCCGGCCGAACTTCATCAAAAAGGAAAACGACTCCGGGTTGTGGCGGTTCGAGAGCGATGGAGGATCGACGATGAATGGTGGCGCGATCCGATTTCCAGAGAGTACTACGCCCTGGTTCTGGAAAACGGACGACCGGTCGTCCTCTTTCGGGACCTCGTGGCCGGAGGGTGGTACGGGCAATGAAAGTCCTCCGCATCCAACTCATGCCGCGCAAGAAGAACCGAGTCCTCGTGCACCTGGACGGACTGCAGGACCTGGAGGATATAGAGCCTCTCGAGATCGCCCTGGACGTCGCTGAGCGCTCGGGCATACACGTCGGAGACTCCGTGACCGCGAAGGATCTCGCGCAGCTCCAGGAAGACGATACCAAGTGGCGGACTCGCCAGGCAGCCCTTCACCTTCTCTCGTACAGACCGAGGGCCGAGCAAGAGCTTCGTGTCCGCCTCCGCTCCAAGGGCTTCCCGCACGCGTCGGTGGAGTGGTGCCTCCGCCACCTCGAGGAACGAGGGCTCATCGATGACCACAACTTCGCTTCGGCTTTTGTGCGCAGCCGGATCCGCCTCCGGCCGCGCGGACGCTTCCGTTTGAGCCAGGAGCTGCGCGAGAAAGGCGTGACCGCCGAAGTAGCGGAACAAGCCATCGACCAAGCCTTCAGCAACGAAGAAACGTCGGAGCAGGACCTGGCTCGTGCGGCTGCTCGGGGTTGGCTTGCCCGTCAAGGCTCGACCCTTACCGAGAGCCTGGCCGGCGCGGACGGCTCGGCGGAACGTGAGCGAGCCCGGCGGCGCCTCCACGCGTTCTTGAGCCGTCGCGGATTCGGTTCGGATGTCATCCGCGCGGGGCTCGAGGAAGCCGAGACCGGCGCTAGAGAAGCCGTGGGTCTCTAGTCCCACCCATCAAAAGAAGTGCGAAAGCGAAACGTACCCGACGTTCGGCTGGGCGCCGAACTCGGACCCGAGCACGCCCGTTTCGGGATCGATCGTGTCGTCCCCGAAGCCAATAAAGAACCCGCCGCGAAGCGTCGAATTGGATCCGACCGACCAAGTCGCACCCCCAGACAGAAGGAAGCTCCCGTCCACCAAGCTTGTGAGGGTCAGGAGGTCGATTCCCCAGAGCGGATGGATTTGGTAGGACGCCTGGAGGGCTGCCACGTCCCGGCTGAGAACCTGAAGCTCTCCCCGCTGGAACGGATCCGCCTGGACGACGTCGAAGAGCTGGTCGGAACTCGCGGCCCCAAATCCGTCGTGCTGATATTCCGCGATCACGTAGAGATCCCGCCGACCGACCGAAAACCGTCGGTCGATGCCGACCGTGCCTCTTATGGTGACGTTATCCGCCTCGGAGCGGACCGAGACCTCGCTACGAACGGCCCACGGCCCGAACGCCCCGACCGCGTCTATGGCGGCAGCCGGCTCGTCGTACAGAACTCCACCCCAGGCGCCGAGGTTCCAACCACGCCAGTTCGTCTTCCCGCGGGCCAGCGCCGTGATCTGGTCGCCGTCGAGCGTCGTGACGGGCCTCACCACGATGTCGATCTCACTGAAGGCACCGGGATAGGCCTGGAACCGAAAGGCATCCACGCCGGCACGATACTCTCGAAACGGATCCGCAGGCTCGAACGGAGTGAAAGGATCGGCCGGGGTGAAAATGAGGGTGCTCGCCCACGAAATGACTTGACGGCCCACGGTGATTTCCGTCGCCCCACCCAGCGGTAGCGTGAAGCTGAGACGGTCGAATCGATGCCGCCACGAAAAGTGGTCGCCCTCGTCCAACATCCATTCCAACGTCCACCAATTGACACGGGCTTGCGGCGCGAGAAACGCCGAACTCCTGCCGAGCTCGCCCGTGCTACTCAACGTGAGCGCTTGTTCATAAGCGATGTCGAAGGACAAGGGCCCGATGTCGGGCGCCCACATGAGGCGAATGCGCTGAAAGTCCGAAACAGAAGCGTCTCGGACTGGACTACTACCTGCGGCGCTCGCCGCGTTGAAATAATAGGCCGAAAAATCGAGGAGCTGCCCAGGTAGGTCCGCGGCACCGAGAGCAACACAAATCACCGACGTGATCAGGACCCGCAATATGTTACCCCTCCCGGCGCCGGCTCGAAGAGGGGGCGAGTGCGAGCGCGATCATTATCTTTCGTCCGATTCGATCTGCCCGTCCACGAGACTTACCCGTCGGCGGGCCCGTTCCACTACACGAGGGTCGTGAGTCGAGAACAGGAAGGTCGTGCCGTGCTCCCGGTTGAGACGCTCCATGGTGTCCAGAAGCGCGGCGCTACTATGTGAATCGAGGTTGGCCGTGGGCTCGTCCGCGAGGACGAGCGTGGGCTGGCCGACCACGGCTCGTGCGACAGCCACACGCTGCTGTTGGCCCCCCGAGAGCTTCCCGGGCTTTCGGTCCTCCAGGCCCTCGAGCCCGATCTCGTCGAAGAGCTCCCGCACCCGTCGGTGACGCTCCTCGGGCGGCACGCCCCGCAGGACCAGCGAGAACTCGGCGTTCTCGAGAGCCGAGAGCACGGGCAGAAGGTTGAAGGCTTGGAATACGAAGCCGATGCTCTCGAGGCGGAGGCGAGCCAGCTCCTTGTTGGAGAGAGCCGTGATCTCCAGGTCACGCACCCAGATCCGCCCGCGCGTCGGGCGCGTCAGCCCTCCCAGCATATTGAGCAGGGTGGTCTTTCCAGAGCCAGACGGGCCCGCCATGGTCATGAAGTCTCCCTCATGGATCTCCATGGACACGCCGCGGACCGCCTCTACGTCCTTCGGCTCCTGGGCGTAAATCTTCCAAACATCCTCGGTCCGTACAGCGATATCAGTGAGGGTCTCAGTACTCATTCGAATTTCAGTGCCTCCCCGACGTCGATCTTGGTAGCGTGATAGGCGGGATAAATGGACGCCACCGTTCCCACGACGGCGATGGACAAGAAGCTCTGCATTACCTGCACCATGCGAAACTCAGGAACGATTACGGGATCGATGACGATTCCTGCGAAGGTCATTTCCTCACTTATGAAGAAGGAGAAATCCAGACCGTTACGGAAGAAGACCCAGGTCAATGTGGCCCCGGCGATCATGCCGACCACGCCCGCGAGCGCCGTGAGCAAGAATCCCTCGGTGAACACTACGAGACCGGTCTCGGCAGGCGTGAGGCCCAGAGCCTGAAGCACGCCGAACTCTCGCTTCCGGTGAAGCACGGCCATGAGCACCGTATTGAGCACAGCCAGCGCCACGATCGCAAACAGGATTCCGTGGAAGACGTAGTCGCCATAGTCGTCGATTCGCAACGCCGCGTCGAGCTCCGGATATGCCTCTCGCCAGCCCAACACCCGAACGTCGTTCGTCCCCATATCGAACCGGACAGCCTCCGCAACCTCGGCGGCCACCGCACTGACGGGCAGGAGCGCCCCGACCGTGGTCGCGGCCTCGCCCGCCCCCAGCCAAGACCGCGCAATGGAAATGGGGATATGAACCAAACCTTCGTCCACTTCGGGTAGGCCGGTGCGGAAGACCCCGACTACGCGGACGAGCTGCCCCTGAATCTCGCCGTCCGTCGCCTGAGCCGTGAGCACGAATCGCGACCCGAGCGAAAGGCCGAGGCGCTCGACCAAGCCCTGACCCACGTACGCCGCTAGTCGATCACCGGGTTCGAGGTATCGACCCTCCGTGATTCGCTCCGCCGCCTGGGAGAAGCCGGCCTCGGTCTTGGGGTCCACACCGTCAATCACCACGGGGAGCGCCGAGGACGCTGAGCTGGCGAGCCCGTTGGTCGAAAGACGCACCGTCGTGGCCAGGGGCGCCAAGGGCCCCTCCAACACGGCCAAAGCCGCCAGCGCAGCAGCTGCCTGATTTCCCGACAGCCGGTCGTCCAGGCTTTGACTCTCCCTGTAACCCGGTGCTTGGACAAGAACGTGCCCCGCACCCATCCGTACGCCTGCGTCGATCCAATCCTCGTGGCCCCCATCGGCCAACGAGCGGGTGAACATGAGTAACGCCAGACCCAACGCCATGGCCGAGGCGGTAAGCAGGCTTCTCCTCGCCTCCCGCCGCACACCCCGGGCGGCCAGTCGGAGGAGCGTGGGGATTCTCCTCATAGGTCGGCGAGCGCGTCGGCCGGCAGAATTTTCACCGCCCGGTACGCTGGGTAGAGGGCCGACAGAATCGACGTGATGAGTAGGGCCACCGCGCTCACCACTGGCCCATCCACGCTGTACTCGGCACGAAGGACGGGGCGCCAGACGGACCCCAGCATGGTGATGTCGCCGAACGCCCTGGATAGATCAGGCGGGTAGTTGTGCAACCAATACAGGACGGGCACGGAAATCAAGACGCCCACGGCTAGTGCCACGACCCCCAGAATGAGCCCTTCGTACACGACCGTGAGCGCCACCATACCAGGCTGCGTGCCCAGGGCTCGCACGACGGCGAACTCGCGGCGGCGCTCGAACGTCCCGAGCAGCATGGTGTTGGCAACGCCGAAGACCGCCATGATAAATATGATGCCCACGATGATGAAGTTGACCGCGCCCGCGAGGCTGGCGTACTCCGCCAGCTGCGCTTGAAAAACGGTCCAGGGCCGTGGCTGCACCGGGTAGCCGAGGCCACGAGCAGCGAGCGCCACCGCCAAGGAGTCTCCCACAGCCGGAGCGGAGAATGGGTCCTCTACGGTGGCAGCGACCTCATGAATCCACTCTTCCGGCATGGCCATCAGTTCCTGAAGGGAACCGATGGGAAGGATGCCGAATGATCCGTCGAGGGCCACCATCCCGGTGGCGAACATGCCGCTCACTCGGTACAGGTCGTTCCCGAGTGAGCCGTCGCTGGCGGGAGCTACCAGGACGACTTCGTCACCGACCTCAACACCGAGGCGGTCGGCCATGCCCCTTCCGATGAGGATCTCTCTCTCACCCGCTCGCGGAGCGCGACCCTCGGCCGGCGACTCGAGGAGGCGCGTTACCTCCACTTCGTGATCGGGATCCACGCCCATGAACAAACCGGCCACGGTCTCGCTACCGGAGCTGACGAGCCCCCCCCCGTGGACCCGAGGGGAGGCCGCCACGATGCCAGGAGTCTCCCGGGTGAGTCGGACGAGCTCGTCCACGTCGATGCCCTCCCGGCCGCCCAGCGTGGTATACATGCTCCGTTCGGGATAATAGTCGGGAGCGTGAATCTGTAGCTGGCCCGTGACCAGATCGGTGCCTGATGCGATCATCTCTGAGAGCATGCCGCGCCAGATCCCGATTATGGTCACGGCGGCCAGGTAGCCGAAGGCGAGGGCAGAGGCCGTGATGAAAGTACGTCTCCGGTTCCGCCAAAGGTTGCGCCAGGCAAGGCGCCACCAGATCCACCGATCGTCGCGTCGCGGCTTCATCTACCTTCGCGGCGCAGATTCCGGAGCGAGAAATCGTCCTCGTCGAGGTCGACGTCGAAGTCGAGCTCATGATACCGTATCACGGTGGTCTCCTCCGGCTT
>PCCM01000104.1 GCA_002731735.1 Gemmatimonadota bacterium
CGATACACGCTGTTCGCCGTCTCCATCCGGGTGCCGGTCCTCGATCGGTCGCTCGTATATAACGGTCGGTAGGCCTGGTGAGCGAGTCGGACACGTCATTCGCGACTCGTTTCAGGCAGCTGACTCTTGACCCCAGGTACTACCTTAGCGTCGGGTGTAGCCGCTACCCGTTCTTGTGACCCACCCTGGTTACACCATCCCCAGGAGACGAACCATGCCCGATCACCTCCTCGCTGTTCCCGAAGGGTACGACCCGGACTCGCAGGCCATCGTCGGTTTGATGGCTGCCAGCCTCGACGATCAATCTGACCAACACGTCTCGATGCTGCTGAGTGTCGCTGACCAGATCGTGGCTGAGACCGCCCGCGACATCCTGGAATGCCTGCAATGTGGTACGCGCATTTGAAGTTCTCCCATTGGCTTCCGACCGCCGTTATCGCGCTGCTTCCCGGCCTGATGGCAGAGGGGGCCCAGGCACAGACCGCGACGGTTACCATCCGGGCCGAGAGCGCGACGGGCCCGGTCGCAGGGGTCCGTATCCTTGCGTCGGACGTCATCGGCCTGACCAACGCCGACGGAGTCGCTCTGCTCACGCTGGGGCTCGGTCAACACGTCATCGAGGCGGATCGCATCGGGTTCTCTCCTTCACGGGTGGAGCTCTTTCTGGCCGAAGCCCGGGACACGACCGTGACGGTGCTGCTGGAGGTCGTGGCGATCGAGACGGACGGGATCGTCGTGACCTCCGGTCGGACCGAGAGACGCATTGAGGACGAACCGCTCCGGATCGAGGCGGTCTCACGGGAGGAGGTGGAGGAGAAGCTCCTCATGACTCCCGGAGACATCGCCATGCTGCTCAATGAGACGGCCGGTCTTCGCGTGCAGCCGACCGCGCCGTCGCTGGGTGGCGCGAGCGTCCGCATTCAGGGTCTACGGGGCCGATACACGCAGATTCTCACCGACGGCATGCCCCTCTACGGCGGACAGGCCGGTGCCCTGGGACCACTCCAGGTACCGCCCATGGATTTGGCGCGTGTCGAGGTGATCAAGGGCGCGGCGTCGGCTCTTTACGGTCCGACCGCGCTCGGGGGCGTGGTGAATCTGATCTCTCGACGCCCGGACCCGGCGCGCGAGTTCATCCTGAACCATAGCAGCCTGGACGGGACCGACGCGGTGGGTTGGCTGGCCGACGAACTGAACGACCGCTGGGGCTACACGCTGCTGGCCGGCGCGCATCGTCAGGACCACGCAGACGTGAACTCCGATGGCTGGGCGGATGTCCCGACCTTCCGTCGAATCTCCGTCCGCCCACGCCTTTTCTGGGACGACGGCAGGGGAGGGGCGGCGATCTTGACCGTGGGCGGGATGCTGGAGGATCGGTCGGGCGGGACGTTACCCGGCTCGCTCACTCCGGCGGGGACGGTCCACGTTGAGTCACTCGACACCCGTCGCGTCGACGCGGGATTCAGTGGCCGCAAGGTATTCTCGGGCCTTCGTATCATGTCGGCACGCGCATCCGGCTCCCTGCAGCGGCACGACCATTTTTTCGGGGACGCCCGGGAGAACGACGAGCACCGGACCGGTTTCGCCGAGGTCGCTCTCTCGGGACAGGACGGACGGCACCTCTGGGTCGTCGGTTTGGCGTTCCAAGCCGATGTGTACGAGCACACTGATCTTCCGACATTCTCCTTCGACTACATCGTCCCCGCGGTGTTTGCACAGGACGAGTTAGAGGTCGCGGACTGGATGACACTCGCCGCGAGCCTCCGCTACGACCGGCACAGCGAGTTCGGCGGCTACCTCAGCCCCCGTATCTCGATCCTGGCGCGGGCCTCGGAGTGGGTGGCCCGGATCTCGGCGGGCACGGGCTTCTTCGCTCCGACGCCCTTCACCGAGGAGGTGGAGGCGGTCGGGCTCCGGCGGCTCACCGAGCCACAGGGGTGGCTCGAGGAGCGCGCCCGGAGCGCGATGATCGACATCGGGCGGAGCTTCGGCCCAGTGGAACTGAACGTGAGCGCCTTCGCTTCGACGATCGACGATCCGCTCCAGACCGTCCGCAACGGCGATGGCACGCTTACCATCCGCAACGCCTCCGAGGGATCCGTGGACACGTGGGGCACGGAGATCTTCGCGGCTCTCCGTCAGGGGCCGTGGCGGTTGATCGGATCGCACGCCTTTCTGCGCTCGACCGAGCCAGATCCGCAGGCGGAGGGGCGTCGGGAGGTACCGCTGACGCCCCGGCACTCCGCGGGGGTCGTGGGTGCGTATGAAGTCGAGGGGAGGGGCCGAATCGGCGTGGAGGCCTACTACATGGGAAAGCAGGAACTCGATGACGATCCCTACCGGAGTCGCTCCCAACAGCACTTCATACTCGGCTTACTCATCGACTGGCGCTTCGGTCCCGTCCGTGTCTTCCTGAACGCTGAAAACATCCTGGATACTCGACAGACGCGGTACGACCCTCTGCTCCGCCCGAATCGGACGCCGGATGGTCGGTGGATCACCGACGTGTGGGCGCCGCTCGAGGGGAGGGCGTTCAACGGGGGGATCTGGATCAGCTTCTAGCTGCGCTCACACGGGTCTCCAGGCGGCTCAGCGCTTCTGCTCGCTCAGAGTATCCGGAAAATGTCGTAGGCAACCTTACCAGCCACCTGCTTATTCTTGCCCACGAAAACAGTATGATTGAGCCAGTCATACTTTTCTGACGCGGTGTGGAAGATGGGTCGTACTCTCCAGTACAGTCCGCCTGCTCCTGCGCTGACGATTCCGGTGTAGGACATGTAGATCAATTCGCCGTCATCGGTTTCGAGAGTGATGCGCACGTCGAGACTGCTGTGGCCCGCGACCTGTGTAATCCAGTCGGCGCCTCCCGGATGTACGGTTCCTTGGATTTCTGGGCCACCGAAGGTTCCGCCGGTGACTGGCGCGATGCTCGTGGGGCCGGCATCGAGTTGGGGATCAACGTCGAGCAGTAACTCGAGAAAGAATTCCGATTCGAGGTCGTTCGCAGCGGTTTGGGCGGAGGCGGTTTGACCAAATCCTATCGATGCCGCGGCCAGGGCGATGGCGCATATTCTGCTAAACGTGGGCCGGGAAAACAACCTCTTGGTGTCACTCATTGGGATGCTCCTCAAACGTTATGATGCCCTTCGAATAAGGGCGGATGGAGGCTGCAGTGATCCCGAGCATAAGCGCTCAGGGGCTGTTTCGGCTATAGGACCGGCACCTCGGTGATCCATCCCCACTCGTCGTCCGCTTCGCCACGCTGAATCGCGTCGAGATCCCGACGCAGCCGATCCATCCACGGTGTCTCCTGCGGAAAGTCGATGTTCCGCTCCCGGTCGACGATGCGAGCAATAGAGCGAATCTGCAGAGCCGTCGACGCTGTGAACGCTTCTGTCAGGGTGCCGTCTTCGATTGCCTCGGCTACTTCGGTCAAGGTGATCGGGCGCTCGACGACCTTCAGTCCGTGGCGCTCGCGGGCGAGGGTGATCACCGAGCGACGCGTGATCCCCGGAAGAATCGTGTCTTGCAGCGACGGTGTGACGAGCTCCTCACCGATAACCATGAAGATGTTCATCGTGCTCGCCTCCTCGATCCGTTCGTGGGTCTCCGCATCGAGCCACAGAACCGCGTCGCAACCGGCTTCTTTGGCGCGCCAGGTCGGCAAGTACTGATGAGCGTAGTTCGCGGACGTCTTGGCGTGCCCCAGCCCCCCTTTTGCGGCTCGGCTGAACTCTCTCTCGGCGAACAGTACTAGCGGTTCTCTGGGAAACAGGCGTAGCGGCGCGGTGAGAACCACGAACGTCGTGCGGGCCGACGGAATGGGCATCACGTGGTCGTCCTGGCCGAAGACGACCGGACGAATGTAGAGTGTATCGCTCGGGAACGGAGACGACCAGCTGGTCGCGTCCTGCAACTGATTCGCCACGGCTTCGACGAAGAGTTGCTCCGGAGGGACGGGCATTCGTAGGCGTTCGCACGACGTGACCAGGCGACTGTAGTGTTCGTCGATACGGAAGAGCCGCGCGGGATCCGCTCCGTTCCAGAAGGCCCTGCAACCCTCGAAGACGCTCTGCCCGAACTGGATCCCCATGGCGCCAGGGTGGATGGGCAGCTTGCCGCACGTCGTTCGGCGAGGGGGAGTCCAGTCGCTATCGCCGCAGTCGGCGATGCCCATCTGCGGTGACCAGTCCTCGAAGAGAGGTAGATGGGGTTGCTCCGCCATGGGTAGGGACACGTTTCAGCCTCCGGGCCCGCTACGGGGCCGCTAGTGGAAAAGAAGGGCCTTGGCCCCAGTGGTTGCACAAAGTCATGACCGGAGCATTGGTCTCGTTCCGGCCGTGGGAGACGTGAAGAATCTGCAGGTTCGTGGACAGATGTGCACCCGCGAACGGGAACGGAAGACGCCGCACGTTGGGATACGCGCGACGGGCTGGTTTAGGTTTCATCGCTCTTGGGAGGGGGTGTTGCAGGGGGGCTGAGGAGCGGTCGGGCCTCCCGCTAGGGCACGTCCATGTTGCGCAGTTTGCGGATCGTCAGCAGCAGAAAACCGAAGAACACCACGACCGAAACGGCGACCGTCACGCCGAAGCCGAGGTTCTCGGTGTCGGCAAAGCGTCGTTCGTCCAATCCGTGCATCAACGCGATCGAATAGGCGCGAATGCTGAAGAGACGCACACCCGAGATATAGGTCGTGAAGAAGCCTTCCCAGAGGACGATGTAGAGCAGTCCAACTCCAACGGCCTGGGTGGTGGCGAGGCCGAGCCAGACAAAGGCGGAGGAATACAGTGCCAGCCCTACCAAGGTCGAGACCGTAACTGCGATCGTGGCGGTCGCATCGGCGTTGAACGCCACGTGACTCGTCGCGAGCGCGCTGATCGCGATGAACGGCGCTGCAACACTGACCGTCGCGAGTAGCTTCGGTACGACGATCTGCCACCGCGGGATCGGAGCGAGGGTCAGATTCGCGAGCGTGCGATCCTCCACCTCGTTGCCGAAGGCGACCGTCGCGATCGCCAGGACCACCAGGGGGGTGATCGAGCCCGCGAGCATCGTGTTGAGAACGATAAGCTCGAACTCGTCGACGGACGCCCCGCTGGGGACCAGCACGAGACTCTCGGTGAGGACGATGGGCATCAACGCGAGCACGGACATGACCAGCAGCCGCCATCGGCCCGAAAGCTGGCTGAGCGTGAGTAGATAGACGGAACTCATGACTAGGCCTCTAACCGTCCACCAGGTACCCGAACACACTCTCGAGCGAATCGTCCATGGGTTCGACCCCGAAGAGCCTGATCGACGCCGCTTCCGCCCGTAAAGGAAGCTCGATCTGAAGGGCTCGCACGTTATTACTCAACACAACGATCGCCCCGTCAGGATCGATGTTCACGGCCTCGACCGAGTCGAGTGTCACGACCGCCGCTGCCAGCTCGCGGGGTGAGTCGGACATCACCCGTACGTGGTACGGCCTCTTGTCCAGCGCCGCCCGAATGGCACGAAAACCTCCCGAGGCCGCCAGCTTTCCGTTGACGATGAGGAGGACCGTGTCCGCGACCTGCTCCACCTCCTCGAGGATGTGAGAGGAGAGCACGATCGTCCGGCCATCGGCCGCAAAACGCCGCATCAGATCTTGAAACTGCACCCGCTGCAGAGGGTCGGCCCCGTTCAGCGGTTCGTCCAGAATCAGTATGTCCGGGTCATGAACCAGGGTCGCCGCCAGTCTCATCCGTTGACGCATGCCCCGGGAGTACGTGCCCATGGGGCGGTGTGAGGCCTCGACGAGATCGACGAGCTCGATCGCCCTGTCGGCGGCGGCATCGAGGTCGGACACGCCCCTGAGACGGCCCATGATCTTGACGAACTCGCGGCCTTTCATGAAGCCGTAGACCGTCTCGTGTTCCGACATCACGCCGATACGTCCGAACAACGCGCTGTTGTTCCGGATCGGTTGATCCAACACCGTGACCGTTCCGTCGGACACGTCGGCAAGTCCCGTGATCATTCGGAGCAGGGTCGTTTTGCCGGCGCCGTTGGGGCCGAGTAAGCCCGTGATCCCCGGTTTGATGTCAAAGGAGACATCACTGACCGCGACGACACTCCCGAACCAACGCGACACATGATCGACCCTGACCACCGGCTCCGAGTTGATGGTCATGGTGTCAACTTCCTATACCGCATCCACAGGAGCCCCGCCGGAACCAGAGTCCACAGCAAGTACCAGCCAATGAGAATCCACCCCGAGAACTCGCCCGCGGGTGCGACGCTGGTGATCAAGCTGACCTCGCCGAAGATCAGGTCATTCACGTGCACGGGGATGTTGCTCAGGTTGAACATCGAGACCCATGCGCCGGCGGTACCCTCATAGTCCTCCGCCAATTGGCTCGCCAGACCCGTGGTGAACGGCGTCGTGATCACGAACATCCCGACGAGGAACACGGAGGCGTAGGCGCGTCGAGTGGTGAAGGAGGCAGCAAACAGGGCCAGGCTCGTAGTGTATGCGGCCATCGCCAGTCCCGCTGTGAGCAATCGCGGAATGTCGAGCCAGTTCTCAAGCAGATAATCGCCTGGGTTCGCGTCGCTCAATGTCAATCCTGCCAGCAAGAGGAGCTGGGGTAACCAGGCGACCGAAAGCATCACCGTGAAGAACGCGAGCCAGCGCGCAGAGATGTAGTCCGAACCGGTGAGCGGTCGCACCAGGTACAGGTTAATGACGCCGTCTCGGCGGTCCGGACACAGCATCTCCGGCCCGCCGACCGCCGCGAAGACGAAAAAGACGATCGAGGCGATTCCGTAGTAGTCGGAGTGCGAGGGCAAGTCCAACACTTCAGCGGCGTTAGGCCCGACATACGTGTTAACCGCGCCCGCGATCAACGCCATCACAAGGCCGATCACACCCAGTATGGTGATGAAGAACCAGGGGATGACCTTCGCGCGAGGGCCACGGCCCAGTCCCAGCGCTGACCTCAGGCCGTCCTTGTATACGGCCCACCGGGCACGGCTACGCCCCTCGCGAGGGCCGACGTAACTCTGATACCCGATGTCGAAAACGGTGCCTTCGAGTTCTTCTGAGCCCGCGGGCCCCACGGCCGTAACGTCCGTCATGTGGCTTTACCGTTGCCAGGATCGGCATCCCCGTCACGTGGGTCAGGCTCACGATCACGTTGGCCGGCCTCCCCATCGCGTCGAAATAACTCGGTCAGCTCTCCTCGGCGCGGTGCCATTCGGCGCAGGGGTGCTTCGGATTCTACGAGTGCACTTCGTACCTTATCGTAGACGGACTCGTCGGACCCCTCGATGTATAGGCCGTGGCCATCCGAGGTCACCAGAACACCACGTTTCTCCAGCGCGACCACCAGACGGTCTCGATTGTCGTCAACTTCGATGAAGACGGTCTCCGCATCCTTGGTGAACTGCTCCAGGTCCCCAGATTGCACCAGGCGACCGCCCCTCAAAACGATGATTCGGTCACAGGTGCGTTCGACATCGACCATCAAGTGGGAAGAAAACAGCACACTGATGCCGAACTCCCGGTGTGTCTTCCGGACAAGGGCCAGCATCTCTTCCCGTCCAACCGGGTCGAGTCCGGCCGTCGGCTCGTCGAGAAACACGATCGCAGGGTCGTGTACCAGGGCCTGCGCAAGTTTTACCCGCTGCTTCATTCCGGTGGAGTAACCGCCCATCGCCCGGTACCGTTCTTCGAACAGCCCGGTGTGCCTCAATGTGTCCGCCGCACGGATGCGCGCGCGGGTCGGTGGAAGACCGCTCACCTCGGCGACGTGCGTCAGGAATTCCGCGGCCGACACGGTGCTCGGCAAGCAGTCGTGTTCAGGCATGTATCCGAGTTTGGAGCGTACGGCGACGCTCTCGGATGCGTTCTCACCGAGAATCGTCGCCGAACCCGAAGTCGGCTGGAGCAGACCGAGAAAGATCTTGAACGCGGTGGATTTGCCTGCGCCGTTCTCACCGAGAACGCCGGTGATCCCGTCGGATATGTCGAAGCTGACGTCATCGAGCGCTATGTCGTCGTCGTAGTGCTTCGTGAGATTCTCAGCGATCAGGAGTGCTGGCATGGAATCCACTCGGAGTGACGTGTCACGAACCGAGGCTCACGGGGCTACCGTCGCCCACACGCTTCTCGATGCCCCAAGAAGCAAGCTCGCCGGAACAAGCTGGCGGCCCGGGAAAGGTTTCGAGGGACGCCCGAGCCGGTAGCGTAAAGATCGCCGACTCGGAGGCAGCTCTCGCCGTGCCGACCGTCACAGCCTTGCTGAAACAGGGCGACGGCCAGATCTAGGTCCAGGGCGACGCCTTGGCCCGTGACGTGTAGATCACCGAGATTGAGGCAACCCGTCATCTCGTCCGTGTCGCAGGCTTGCTGGTACAGGCTTGCGGCACGAGTCAGGTCCTGATCGACCCCTTCGCCGGTGACGTACGAGGCTCCGAGCTGGACGCAGCCCACCATTAATCCCCCCTCGCACGCTCGCTCGAAGAGGCTGGCCGCTTCGATGAGGTCCTGAAAACCGCCGTCCCCTCGTTGGTTCATGACGCCGAGCCTGATACAGCCCTCCAGGGCTCCTCCGTCACAGGCCTGCTCAAACAGGTTGGCGGCGCGAGCAAGGTCTTCAGAAACGCCTGAATCGTCCTGCTGGTATTGGGAACCGAGATGGATGCAGCCCTCCATCTCGCCGCCGTCACAGGCTTGCTCGTAAAGGCCGGCAGCGCGAGTACCGTTGCGATTCAAGCCCGTGCCCATCTCGTACATTTGTCCAAGCCGGTCGCAAGCCTGGGCCACGTTCCCGTCGCAGGCTCGTTGGAACAGGACGGCCGCATACGCTCGATCCTGGAGAACGCGGTCTCCCCTGAGGATCCGGTCCGCGAGATCGTTGCAAGCCGCGAGATCCCCGTCATCGCAGGACTCGCGTAACGGTTTGATTTCCCGAGTGGCGGGGTTACACGCACCGAGGGCCAGAGCGACGGCTACGAGCAGGAAGCGACTGGCAGGAGCCGTCGAGAAGAGGGTCGAGGCGCGCGGGGCAATCTTAAACATAGCCGAAGAAGATGTGGGTTCCTCGGAGCGCCCGCCATGAGGCAGGTGAGCGGGAGTTGGCCCTAGACCCCCGCGATCTCGGCGTAGGTGCTCTCAATGCGCGCCCGCATTGCGGCATCCGGCATCCGGCCGCGCGTAGCTCCGTTGTTGTCGATCGCGTGCTCGACCTTCGTCGTGCCCGGAATGACTGCAGTCACGGCGGGGTGTGAGGCGAGGTACTTGAGGTAGAGTTGAGCCCACGACGTGCAGTCGACCTCCGCGGCGTAGCCGGGTAACGGTGCATCCCCCATCTCGGAGAGCACGGAGTTACGGCGACCCCCGAACGGTAGGTTGCAGACCACGGCGGTACCCTGCTCCAATGCCAATGGGAGCATCCTTTCCTCGGCGCTGCGGTTGCCAATCGAGTAATCGACTTGCAGGAAGTCGAGCTCACCTCGACTCAAGAAGGGGGCCATGTCCCTGTAGTCGCGATCGCTCGACGTGCTCACGCCGACGTAGCGGAAGCGTCCCGTTGCCTTCAATTCCTGCAGCATCGGTAGGAGGTTGGCAGCGTCGCCCACCTCGTGGACTAACATCACGTCGACCATGTCGGTCTGGAGTCGCTCAAAGGCCAGCTCAATCTGGGCCATGTGATCGACGGGGGCGCCACCACTTCCCCGCCGTCGGCCGTTACTCTCGGTGTACTTCGTCACCAGGAAGATCTCGTCGCGGTTGCCGTTCTCGGTCATGCACCCGCCGATGACCTCTTCGGCTCGGCCGTACCCCCGCGCCGTGTCCACTACGCTCCCGTCCCGGTCGGTCAGGGTCTTGAGCACGTTGCACAGGTTCTCGATGTCCGCGGGAGCGTTGACGCTGTAGCGGTTCGTGCCAAGGCCAACGGGGGGAATCCGCTCACCCGTTCTCGGGATCACCGTGGTGACCAGGGGAAGCTCCTGCTGACGCGCCACTTCCTCCGCGAAAAGCTCGAGGCGGTTGCTGATGGCGAGTCCGGCACCAGCGGCGAGGCCTGCCTTGATGGCGGCCCGACGTGAGGGCTTATGGACGGGACGCGTCATCTTGAAATCCTCGCACTTGGGGTTGGTCGGATCATCGCAGTGAAGATACGCGGGTGCGTCCCACCCGACCACAGTAAAGCCCCCCCACTCTACGGGTGGTCCGCTTCCTCGTAGTGCTGGCGCAGCAGATCGTCTCCGAAGTCGTTCTGCGGATCCCGCAACACCGAATGAACGTGGTTGGCTCCACCCTGCGTGTTGTCGTACTCGATCAGCACCGTCGGTCCGTGGATGCGGTAGTAGTGACCCTCGCCCCGTTCTGCGCTCCCCGCCCACGCGAAGTGGAGGCGCTCGAGCCCGGTGTCGAGGATTTGCTGCATCTTTGCGTCCGCCACTTCGGCACTGGCGTTGTTCAGGTATTCCTCAATGAGAAGCATCAATGCGTGACTCTGGGTGGCGTTCATCTCGGAGGCGGGTAGCCCCTGGTAGGTGTCGAACTCCACCATGCGCGCGTTCCCCGTGATGATATCTCTGGGAGCGTCCCCCTCAAGGATGACGGTCCGGAGTTGGTCGCTGCTGAAGAGGGCCAGGAGCTCACGGGCCAGATCCTCCTCGGCCCCCAGGAGCCGTCGCCCGGCGTTCGGGCCCTCTCCCACCACGGCCGGATTCGAACCCATAAAGGTTGGAGTGACGGACGGAGGAGCATCTCCGGCCGCGGCGAAGTTCATCGAGATGTGGTGTCCCTCGAAGCGCCAGGCCCAGGCCCCGTCCTCGGAGGGGCTGCCGAAGATGTTGAAGTAGTAGTCCTCCGGGTCACGTCGATCCGGCCGGCCCTCGATCAGGCCGAGTATCCCTTCGAGGTGCATCACTCCGGTCGCCTTCAGGTAGCCCTGGGAGCTGAGAACACTCTGCAGGAGCCCGTGAGCGGCTGTGCGCTGCTCGGCGTTCATGTCCTTGAGCACCACGCCGTATCGCTCGCGTGGTATGAAGTGCCAATCGAAGCGTTGCTCCGCGTCCAGATCCCACGTGCCTTGACCGCGTTGATCGGAGCTGAGGGTCCCGATAAACGTATTGGCGGCCGCGGCCATGTGGCCACCAACCACGGCCGGCGCGACCGTGCGATCCTCCACTTCGGCGGCCGGAGCCTCGATAGTCCGAATAGTAAATGTGGCCACAAGGATGACGGCCGCGCAGGCCGCCCCTAGGGTGGTCAGGATCTTACGCATGAGTGTCCTCCCGCTTCCGACGTAGAACGGCGACTGTACCAAGTGGCAACATGCGGTCAGGAAATCGGTCGCGACAGTGGGAGGGCCCACTCGATCATCGGGCGTCAGTGGAGAATGTCAGCTTGACCGGTCCGGATCACCCCCGCACCTTCTCCCGCTTCGCCAAGGGCCTTTGTGTTCCTTCACCTCAGGAGTCCGTCTATGGGCGAGACCCCGAGCCCCCGCCGGTGACCCCCTACGAGGAGCTGGAAGCACGGTTCCGAGAGCTCAGTCATCTGGCCCATGCAGCGTATATGCTCCACTGGGACGAAGCCTGTGTCATGCCCCCGGGCGGCGGCGAGGCGCGTGGCGAGTCCATGGCGCTGCTTGCTGCCATTTCACATCAGAGGCTCACCCATCCGGAGATCGGGGCCTTGCTCGATCAGGCCGAGGGCAGCAACGGGCAACTGGATTCGTGGCAACGGGCCAACGTGCGGGCCATGCGCCGCACGCAACGGCGTGCGACCGCCGTGCCGGAGTCTTTGGTGCGAGCAAAGCGGATCGCATGTACCCGGTGTGAGCAGACGTGGCGCGTCGCGCGTGGGAACGGTGATTGGCCCGCGGTCAGCGGGCTTCTCGAGGAGGTGGTTCGCCTGACCATCGAAGAGGCCGATGCGCTTGGAGAGAGTCTTTCGCTTTCACCCTACGATGCGCTGCTCGATGGCTACGAGCCCGATACTCGTTCGGCGCGGGTGGCGGAGGTCTTCGATGACCTCAAGACCTTCCTTCCGGAGTTGCTGGAGCGCGTGCTCGAGCACCAGAAGACACCGCTGCCCGTCCCGGGCCCGGTCTCTGCCGAGCGGCAGCACGCGCTCGGGGAGGTGATGATGCGCGCGCTCGGCTTCGATTTCGATCGCGGGCGCCTGGACGTGAGCCATCATCCGTTCTGTGGTGGGGTGCCCGATGACACGCGTATAACCACGCGCTACAACGAAGAGAATGTTCTCGACTCGTTGATGGCGGTTCTGCACGAGACTGGGCATGCACTTTACCAGCAGGGGCTTCCAACCGATTGGCGTCATCAGCCCGTCGGATCGGAGCTCGGCATGGCGGTTCACGAGAGCCAGTCGCTGTTCGTGGAAATGCAGGTGGCGCGCGGTCGCGAGTTCATGAAGTTCGCCGCGCCGATTATCCGCGAGCAGTTCAGCGTCGACGGCGATGATCCGGCATGGAGCGCTGAGAATTTACACGCGCACGTGATTCAAGTGCAGCGCAGCCATCTCCGCGTGGGAGCGGATGAAATCACCTATCCACTTCACATCATCCTACGCTTTGAGCTCGAGCAGGCCCTTATGGCCGGCGATCTGGCGGTGGGGGACATTCCGGACGCCTGGGACGACGCGATGACCCGCCATCTCGGGCTGAGCACGCGTGATAATCTGGAAGACGGCTGCATGCAGGACGTACACTGGTTTGCGGGCCTCTTCGGCTATTTCCCCAGCTACAGCCTGGGCGCACTCACGGCCGCCCAGCTGTTTGATGCGGCCAGCCGGGCCAATCCGGATCTGGGGCAGCAGATCGAGGCGGGGGAGTTCCGCTCGTTGATCGAGTGGCTGCGCCGGGAAATTCATAGCCGTGGCCAGCTCCTGAATGCAGAGGACCTGCTGATGGAGGTTACCGGCGAGCGGCTGGATGCACGCTTCTTCAAGGCCCATCTCGAACGCCGATATCTGGCCGATTAGCTCGGCGCCAGTCACGCCGGCTCCCTGTCGATCCTCATCGCGGTGAGCATGGCAGTGGCCTTCCTTGCGTGGCGAGCATCGAGCCACCTATTCTTGACTGCAGAAGCTCCTGATCGGCTCTTTCGCGAGGGGGGGGACCAAGGTGAGGTGGTAATGCGCGCACTCAGGACGTACGTCGGTCTGATTCCCGCTCTGTTCCTCGTGCTCGTGGCCGTGACGGCCGTCGATGCCGAAGCTCAGAATCCCGCTGACTTCACCAGCGACATCCGCCCGATCATGGAGCGGAGTTGCTGGAGTTGTCATGGTGAGGAATTCCAGCGGTCCGGTCTCGACCTGCGTACCCGGGATGACGCACTGGTGGGAGGTAGAGCCGGCCCGGCAATCGTACCTGGCCGTGCCGATCAGAGCCTGCTTTACCGCATGATCGCGGGGCTTGAGGAGCCTCTGATGCCGAGGGACGGTCCGTCCTTGAGCGCGACGGAGATTGCCGCGGTGCACGCGTGGATCGATGGCGGTGCGCACTGGGACGATGGGCCGGCTGTTGCAGTGGCCGTGGACGCAGCGGATGAACTTCCCGATGGGGCTCGCGAGGCTTGGGCTTTCCAGCTTCCGGTGCAGGGGATCGTCCCCGAAGCGTCACCGTTCGAGCATCCCATCGATCGTTTCCTCGAGCAGACGCGCCGGGCGCAAGGCCTCACCGAGGCGCCGCGCGCCGATCGTCGCACGTTGGTCAGGCGCGCGTACCTCGACCTGATCGGACTGCCGCCCACGCCGGAGGAAACGGCGGAGTTCCTTGCCGACTCACGCCCCGATGCGTGGGAGCGCTTGATCGAGCGGCTCCTTGCTTCCCCGCACTACGGGGAGCGTTGGGGTCGCCACTGGCTCGACGTGGCGCGCTACGCGGACTCGGACGGCTTCGAGCAGGACTACGACCGACCCAACGCCTGGCGGTACCGCGACTACGTCATTTCCGCGTTTAATGAGGATAAGCCCTTCGATCGGTTCATCGAGGAGCAGATCGCTGGGGACGAAATTGACTGGGCGACCGACGAGACCCGCATAGCCACCGGTTTCCTGCGCGCCGGTCCCCGAGTGCATTTTCGTGAAAAAGACAACCCGGAGCGGCGGTACGAGTACCTCGACGATCTTGTTGCCACGCTCGGCCGGGGGGTACTCGGCCTGACGGTTCAGTGTGCGCGGTGCCACGATCACAAGTTCGATCCGATTCTCCAGACCGACTACTACCGTTTGGCGACTTCGCTCTTCGGCTACGTCGAGACGGAGTATCCGCTGCTCCCGCGCGCGGAAGGTCAGGCCTACCTGGCAAAGATCGCGGACATCGCTGAGCGGCAACGCCTTCTGAGAGCTCAGGTCGCCGAGATCGAGGCGCCCTACCGCGATCAACTGAAGATCGAGCGTTTGGAGCGCGAATTCCCGCCGGACGTCCTCGTCGCTGTGCTGAAGCCCGAGGGCGAGCGCACGCCGGGCGAGCAACTCCTCGCCGATCAGGTACTCTCGCTCGGGGTGTCCCAAAGGAGTGTGAATGAGGGTCTGACGCAGGAAGATGCTGCTCGACGGCGGGAGTTGAACGATCGCATCGCCGCCGTGGGCCGGGAACGGCCCGAACGGCCACCCATGGCCGACATCGTCACCGACGGAGACTACCGCTTCACTCCGGACGGCCCCGGCGACGAGATCATCGGCTGTCCCGAGTGCCGTATACCTCCGGACGAGCCCGGCAGCTACTTGCACGAGGGTCCGGGACGATACGAGGTGCCGACGAGCAACCTTCTGATCCGCGGCGATCCGTTCAGCCCTGGACCGGTGATGGCGCCTGGGTTCGTCAAGGTGGCCACCTACGGTGATCCGCCCACCGAAATTTCGCGGCCCGACGGGTACACCTCAGGCCGGCGCCTGGCGCTTGCGGGGTGGCTGACGTCAGAAGGAAACCCGCTGACGGCACGCGTGTTCGTGAATCGGATCTGGCACCATCACTTCGGACGCGGCATCGTCGCGACCCTCGACAATTTCGGTGCAGTGGGTGATCCGCCGACTCATCCCGAGTTCCTCGACTGGTTGGCGGTCGAGTTCGCGAGCAAAGGCTGGAGCGTCAAGCAGATGCATCGNCTGATGATGACTTCCGAGGCCTACCAGATGGCCTCGGCGTACGAGAACGCCGCCAACGCCGCCAANGATCCTGAGAACTTCAACCTTTGGCGCTTCCGCAGTCGGCGGCTCGAGGCCGAGATCTTGAGAGACGCCATCATGGTTTCGAGCGGAGGGATCNACCTCGAAGTGGGCGGGCCGCCCGTGTTCCCCTACGTNCCNGCGGAGATCAAGGNTTCTCAGGCNCACGGGCGGTGGGACAACAAGGAAGACGGCCCCGACGTGTGGCGNCGCAGCGTTTACGTGTATCGACGTCGGTCGCTGGTTTTTCCGTTCTTCGAGACGTTCGACCTCCCCGACCAGGGNGTGACGACGGCTGCCCGCAACGTCTCCACNGTGGCGACGCAGGCGTTGACCCTTCTCAACAATCCGTTCGTNCTCGGCCAGGCCAGTCTGTTCGCTGAGCGAGTACAGTTCGAAGCNNGGAACGACATCCCGAGGCAAGTCGATTTGGTGTANCAGATCGCGTTGACGAGGTCTCCCACGGACGANGAGGCGGCGATCGGTCGTCAGCTCGTCGAAGAACGATCCCTGGTGGATCTCACGCACGTGATGTTCAACTTGAACGAGTTCCTCTACCTGAGGTGAGGCATGGGTCACGAATGCCATAAACACGAGAAGACGTTTTGGTCGCGTCGCGACTTCCTCTTTGAGTCGGGCGGTGGTCTGGCCGGATTGGCCTTTGCCCATCTTCTCGACCGNGAAGGACTGCTGGCGGCTGAGCGGCAAATCCTAGGGCCNTGCGACGAACTGGTGCCGGGTAACCCGTTCGCGCCGAGAGCGCCTCACTTTGCTCCGCGCGCCACTGCGGTGATCTCGCTGTTCATGAGTGGNGGAGTGAGNCACGTNGACACTTTCGATCCGAAGCCGGCACTCACGAGGTACGCGGGGCAGCCGCTGGACAGCCATGTGGACGGAAACATCGTCGTCCGTCAGGGCTACCCGGGTCCGCTCATGCCCAGCCCATTTTCATTCGACCGCTACGGTGAGAGTGGGATCGAGGTATCGGAGATCTTCCCCAACATCGCGAAACATGTCGACGAGATCGCCTTCATTCGCTCGGTGTACGGGCGCTCGAACGATCACGTCCAGGCGACNTACGAGATGCAGACCGGCCAGATCCGCATGGGTTTCCCAAGCGTAGGCTCTTGGGTGACGTACGGTCTCGGGTCNGAGAGTTCGAGCCTGCCGGCGTTCGTCGTGATGACCGACCATCGAGGTGGGCCGCTGGGTGGCCCGAACGACTGGGCCGCCGGCTTCATGCCGGCGAGTTACCAGGGCACGCAGTTCCGCGCGACNGGCGACCCGATCGTCGACCTNGAGCCNCCGGAAGNGATGACCGCGGAAGANCAGCGTGCTCGACTGGACGTGCTGGCGAAGCTGAACGAGATCGACATGGACAAGGANCCTGGCAACNCCGANCTNTCGGCCCGCATCTCGTCCTACGAGCTCGCCTACCGGATGCAGGGTTGTGCTCCTGAAGCNATCGACGTGTCGNCGGAGTCTGATCTGACGAAGAANCTCTATGGTCTCGACAACGAGATCACCGAGCCGTTCGGGCGGCAGTGTCTGATGGCGCGGCGGCTCGTGGAGCGCGGCGTCCGNTTCGTTCAGCTCTTTCAGGGTGGCCTCGGCAANCAGAATACCGACACCTGGGACGCACACAGCAACCTTGTGGAGAATCACACTCAACACGCTGCCGAGTCNGATCTTCCGATTGCCGGCCTGTTGACCGACCTGAAGGCCCGCGGGCTCTTGGACAGCACGCTCATCGTGTGGCACGGAGAATTCGGGCGGATGCCGATCTCGCAGCGNGGCGTAGGCCGCGATCACAACCCCGGCGCCATGACGGCCTGGATGGCCGGCGCGGGAATCAANGGNGGGCAGGTCATCGGCTCGANCGACGATTTCGGCTACAAGGCTCTGGAGCAGCCCGTCTCAGCGCACGACCTGCACGCGACCATGTTGCACTTGCTGGGTATGGACCACAAAGAGCTGACATACCGGTTCAGTGGTCGCGACTGGCGACTCACGGACGTTCACGGCACGCTCATACCGCAGATCGTCGGATGACTCGATTCTTGTTGCTCTTGGCTTGCCTCGCATGCGCGTCGACCGTGAATGCACCNGCTGTTGACGCNCAGTCGCGCCCCCGACCCGGGCAAGAGGTTGTCCTCGTCACCGGCTCGACCAGCGGGCTGGGGCGCGAGGTTGCGNGCAGACTCGGCGCGACGGGTGCCTTCGTCATCGTGCACGGCCGGAACCGTGAGCGAGGGATCGAGGTCGTCGAGGCGATCGAGAGCGGGGGCATCGGAAACGCGCGCTTCTACGCCGCGGACTTCTCGTCGTTCGCACAGATCCGGGAGTTCGGCGAGACGATCCTACGCGACTACGANCGACTCGACGTGCTCGTTAACAACGCCGGCTTCGGAAGGGCGCCCGACGAGCGCATGGTCTCGCAGGATGGGCATGAGCTGCGGTTNCAGGTGAACCACCTCTCGCACTTCCTGCTCACCCGGATGTTCTTGCCTCGACTGCGCGCGAACGCGCCCTCACGCATCGTCAACGTGTCGTCCGGTGCTCAGCAGGCGATCGACTTCGACGACGTGATGATCGAGAACAACTTCAGCGGTGGGCGCGCCTACTCCCAGAGCAAGCTCGCTCAGATCATGTTCACCTTCGACCTCGCCGAGGAGNTGGCAGGGACGGGTGTGGTCGTGAACGCGCTACATCCCGCCACCTANATGGACACGGGCATGGTGAGGAGGGCGGGGCTTACGCCGAGGGCCACCGTCGGNGAGGGGGCGGACGCGGTGATGCAGCTGATCATGTCACCCGACATCGGCAGTGGTGGCTACTTCAACCGCATGCAGCCTGCTCGTGCGGATGGCCAGGCGTATGACGAGGAGGCTCGCAGAAAGCTTCGGGTGCTGAGTGAGGAGCTGACCGGGGCGCCGACCATCCCATGACGATCCGGGAGTTGATCTCGCACAAGCTCACGTATCAGGCCACCGTAACGTCGGCGGCCGATCTCGCCCAAGACAACTAGGAGCGACCAACCATGCGGAATTCCGCCACCCTTCTCTCTCTGATTACTGCCCTCGTGTTGTGGAGTCCTTCCGCTGGAGAGGCGCAGACTCCACTGGTCGATCCGGGAACGGGCCCGTGGGACCTGATTGCCGAGGCACAGGTGCAGGATGTCTGTAGACTGGATCCCGAACTCCTCCAGCAGGTTGTGATGCGACAGGACCAGTCGTTCGCCATCGTACGCTACGGCAGGTTGTGCTTCGTATCGGGCGAGAACGCGTCCGACGGTCCTGGCGTGAGCCACCTCTTCTCGGCGACGAAGACCCTGGGCGCGCTCCTGACCGGAGCGGTGATGTATCAGACGCGCGACCTTCCGCAGTCGAGTGCGTCGATGGGGGGCCCACTGCTCCAGTGGGACCGCATGGACAAGTGGCTCGACCTGACCACACTTCCCTCGCGAGGGCGGGTCAACCCCGACGCCACGGTCGCCCACGTGCTGGGTATGGTCGGCTACAGTGATGACCTCTCTTTTGGTCAGAAGCGGCACCGGTACGATGCCGACGGCAGCCGGGAGATCAACTACCTCATCCGTGTCATCGACAACGTGGTGAAGCAGGATCCGCAGCGCTTCGGCGCTGACGCCGTGGAGGTCAAGGACCGGCTATTCGCGAAGCTCGGGTTCGAAGACTCGAGTTGGAACGTGGATTTCTTCGGATATTCCTGGTATGGCTCGCTCCTCGACATGGCGCGCCTCGGTCTCCTGGCCCTACACGGAGGCATCTATAACGGCGAGCGCTTGGTCGACAGCGAATACATCTACAACATGACGCACCCTGCATTCGAGGACGGTTCGACTCGTTACGGCTATCTGACTTGGTTGAACGGGGGGACCTGCCAGCCGCGCGCGATCCATGCCAGCTATCCACATGGTATCTCAGAAGCGAGCGACTGCGCGGACGGCAACTGTGATCAAGACAACGACGTCGGCGTCTGGAGCGCGATCGGGGCCGGCGGCCAGTACATCGTCGGCCACCGCGGATTGGACATGGTCGTGGTCGGCAAGAATTGGGGGAGCGGTGGGGGGGAGGAACTCTTTGGTCTGGTGCTCCCGTCTATTGTTGCCGCCGACCCCAGGTTCATGGGCGATCAGGAAGCCTTCTGCGAGGCGTACGCGAGGGGGGCTTATGCGCCCGACCTCGTTAAATGGGAGGGCGGTCTATAGAGGACGACGAACGATCCGCCATACTTCCTTTCATCCTAAAGCGCCCGTTGCCGGAGGGACGCGGTGAGGGGCGGGATCCGGGGATCTCTCCAAGCGAAGGAACGTCTCTCGAACCGTAGGTCACGCCCCTTGCCCTGTCTCCCCACCCGGTGGCACGTTGGCGGGGCTGCGGCCCGCAACCCGGACACGGAGAGACCAGCCATGCGAAACTCAGCCATCCTTCCTTCAGTGATCGCGGCCCTGATGTCGTTGAGCCCTGCCGTGGCAGAGGCGCAGAGTCCCCTTGCCGATCCTGGGAGGGGTCCTTGGGAGCTGGTCGGGGCAAATCGAATGGCGGAGGTCTGCAGATTGGATCCGCAACTTCTGCAGCAGGTCAGGATGCGTCAGGACCAGTCGTTCGCCGTCGTGCGCTACGGCAGGCTGTGCTTCGTTTCGGGCGAGAACGCGTCCGACGGTCCTGGTGTGAGCCACCTCTTCTCGGCGACGAAGACCCTGGGCGCGATCCTTACCGGGGCCGTGATGTATCAGACACGGAACCTCGAGCCGTCGAGTGCACCGATGACCGGCCCACTGCTCGAGTGGGATCGCATGGACAAGTGGCTCGATCTGACCGCGCTTCCCCCGCGAGCTCAGATCAATCCGGATGCGACCGTCGCGCACGTGCTGGCGATGGTCGGATACAGCGAAGACCTCTCCTATGGTCAAAAGACGCACCAGTACGATGGCAACGGGAGCCGGGAGATCAACCAGCTCATCCCAGTCATCGACAACGTGGTGAAGCAGGATCCTCGACGCCTCGGTGCGAACGCCGTTGCGGTCAAGGACCGGCTGTTCGCAAGACTAGGGTTCGAGCACTCGACGTGGAACGTGCGGTCCTACGGAATCTCCTGGTATGGCTCGTTACTGGACATGGCGCGCCTCGGCCAGGTGATCCTGCGCGGCGGTGTTTACAACGGCGAACGCCTGGTCGACAGCCAATACGTCTACAACATGACCCACCCCGCCTTCGAGGACGGCTCCACGCGTTACGGCTATCTCACCTGGATGAACGGGGGGACCTCCTGCCAGCCGCGTGCGATCCACGCCAGCTATCCGCACGGCATCTCCGAGTCGAGCGATTGCGCGGACGGCGACTGCGATCAGGAGAACGACGTGGGGGTCTGGAACGCAATCGGGGCTGGCGGACAGTACATCGTGGGCCACCGTGGGCTGGACATTGTCGTAGTCGGCAAGAATTGGGACGGGAATGCGCTCTGGGAGGCGGTGCTCCCCTCGGTGGTGGCGGCTGACCCCGAGTTCATGGGAGATCAGGAAGCGTTCTGCGAGGCCTATTCGAAGGGGGAATACGCTCCTGACCTCATCAAGTGGGAGGGCGGTCTATAGGGGGTAGCGGGAGTCCGGAGGCCACGCCAGGACATTCCGCGCCGGCCGGGCTAGACCAGCCTGCGCCGAGCACGGCGGGACGGCCCGGGCCCGCCAAGCTCCGTCATCTCTTGGCAGGGCCGATCATCTTCGCGGTCCTGCTGCTCGCGCCGTTGGATGGACTTGCGTTCGAGACGCGCGGCGCCATGGGCCTGCTGGTCTGGATGGCTTGGTGGTGGATTGCCCGGCCCGTGCACCTGGCGGTCACTGGGCTTCTCCCCCTCCCAATCGCCGCGATTTTTGGCCTCGCGCCCATGGACGAAGTTGCGACTTCGTACGCTCAGGACACGATTCTTCTCCTGCTGGGCGCGAACATTCTGACGAGCGTTTGGACCCAGTGGGGGCTCGATCGGAGGATCGGCCTGGGCGCACTGCTCAGCGTGGGGACGGACGCATCCAGGCAGATCCTCGTTTGGTTTCTGGTCAGCGCGGCCCTCTCGAGCGTCCTCCCGAACACGATCGTGGCTGCGACGATGATTCCGATCGTCGTCGCGATGTTACGCTCCATCGGCATCGAAGACCTCTGGAACAGCCGTGTCGGCACGGCACTCGTAATCGCCGTGGCCTGGGGGACGAGCGCTGGCGGCGCAGCGACACCGTTGGGCGGCGCCCCGAACCTGTTGGCCGTCGGCTTCATCGAAGAGTCGATCACGGGTCAGGAATTTCTTTTTCTGACCTGGGCCTTACGGATCGCTCCGATCACCGCTGTGATCGTGTTGGTGATGTTCCTCTTCCTGCGATTCGTGATGCGGCCGGATGTCGCCACCTTACCCGGCTCCGAGGACTACATCCGGGACGAGGTCCGGGCACTGGGCCCCATGCAAACGGAGGAGAAGTGGGGGCTCGTCCTGTTCACGGTCGCGACGGTGCTGGCGTTCGGGCGGCCCCTGTACGCGGATCTGGTTCCAGGGCTCACACCAGCGTTCGCGTTCGTTGCAATGGCCGTGGCGAGCTTCACGATTCGCACGCGGAAGGGGCCGCTCATCACGTGGGCCTTTGCGCAGTCGCACATGTACTGGGGCCTGTTCTATTTATTCGCTGGGGGAATCGCGCTGGGCCGGATCCTGAGTGGCTCGGGTGCCGCGGAGGCCTTCGCGAACGCGCTGGTGCCGTACGCCAGTTCGGGCGGTTTCGTGGCTGTGCTCGTCTTCTCTCTCGCGACGATGGTGCTCACTCAAGTCACCAGCAACACCGCGGCCATCGCGATCGTCGTCCCTATCACCATCAGCACGTTCCAGTCGCTCGGCCTGAATCCGATCCCGTTCGTCTACATCGTCGCAGTAGTGGGAAACTGTGGCTTCGTCCTCCCGTCGTCTGCCGGTGGACCTGCGATAGCGGCGGGGTACGGAGTGAACCTGCAGACGATGGCTGTCAAAGGTCTCTTCGCGTCAGTTCTGCTACTCGTGACTCTGGTGCTGCTGGGATACGCCTTGGCCAGGTGGTGGCCTGCGTTCGGGGTGGCGTAATCCGAGGCAGTCCCTAGGAGGGTGATCGGGAAAGGGGGGGGTGCCCAGTTGAGGAACCTGTGTGGTTGTCTCGCGAACACTCAGCCGGGAACTCTGTGTGAGTGTTGCATCAGGAGACTCAATCAGTAGGTTCGGAGTTCGAGTCCCCGGCTGGGCAGTGGCGGAAGTCGCATAAAGGCACGAGTTTTTGACCTTCCGTATCGCTGGGAACATCGTGGTCGATCGCCGATCCACATCTTATGGAGCTTGTTCGATTATGCAGATTTCAAGGCTTCTAGCGGCCGCCAGCCTGGTTGTCGTTTCCCTCGCCGGACCCGCTTCCTCCCAGGAGGAGGTCGATATCGGTCCGGTTGGTCCTAGCCCCTACGATGTCGTCCGGGCCTGGCACAAGCCCTTCGCGAAGCAAGGGTTCGCACATGGGGGCAATTCGGGTATCTGGGCTGAATCGCCCGACCGTATCCTGGTTGCCCAGCGCGGAGAGACTCGGTTGCCGATCCCGATTCCCGAAGAGTATGGGGGATATGCCGGATCTTTGGGAATCAACACCCTGCAGGCTGTGGATTTGCGCACGTGGCAGAACTGCCTGTACATACTCGACGGTGACGGCAACGTGACCGAAATCTGGGACCATTTGGACTACCTGTGCGCCGCCTCCGAAGGACCTGGACCCCACCGGATCCGCATCAGTCCGTACGATCCGCAGAAGCGTATCTGGCTCATCAATGAGACCTTCAATCAGATTTATGTGTTCTCACACGATGGTGCACAACTGCTGATGACGCTGGGCGAGAAGGGTGTCCCCGGAGCAGACCAGACACACTTCGGAAGACCGCAGGATGTAGCCTTCCTGCCCGATGGCAGGGTCTTGATTGCTGACGGTTTGGACAATCATCGGGTCGTCATCCTAGACAAAGACTTCAATTACCTCTCCGAGTTCGGCGGGCGTGGAGACGGGCCGGGTCAGTTCAACGGTGTTCACGCCATCGCGACGGGGCCCGACGGCCGGATCTTCGCCTTGGATCGTTCTGGCGGGAGGGTCAATGTATTCCGGACGACCGATAACCCTGCCGAAGTCGAGTTTCTCGATTCGTGGGGCGGTTTCGGCCTGACGCTGGACGTCATTGTCAACGAGGATGCCATCTGGATCACCACACTGGGACCGCTCCGGTTTGTGAAGCTCAACTTCGATGGCGATCGCGAGTACACGTGGGAGGTTCCCAGGGCTCTCCCGGACGGGTATCTCGAGGTGCATACATTCACGGTCGACTCCGACTTGAACCTCTACGGCGGAGACAATCAATACGGTCGGACTCAGAAGTTTGTGCCGAAAATTGACGCGGACCCGTCGTTGATCATTCAGCCGCCATGGGTGCAGCGTTAATCACTAGTCACCGTTTGGAATCCATCTGAGTAAACGAACGGCCAGTCCCCGCTTGGGGGGGTGGCCGTTAGGACCTTGATGCTCTCAATCCCCGAGCTTGAGCATCTCCAGGAGGCCCGGGCCCGGATCTCCGGCTCCTTACACCGGACGCCGGTGGCTTCGAGCCGTGCGCTATCCGAGCGTGTGGGCCGGCCGGTCTTCCTCAAGTGTGAAAATCTCCAAAGGACCGGCTCATTCAAGGTACGCGGGGCCCTGAACCGTATTCTGGAGTTGGATAATATGGCGCGGGGTCGAGGTGTCGCGACGGTCTCCGCCGGCAACCATGCCCAGGCCGTCGCCTGGGCGGCAGCTCGGGCCGGAATTTCCGCCACGGTGGTCATGCCCGCCAACGCCTCACCCACCAAGGCCCGAGCCAGCGAGGAGTACGGAGCGGAGGTGATTCTCCAGGGAACGATCATCGGGGCTTTTGATCTGGCGTTGGAGGTGGCCCAGGATCGAGGCCTCACTTTCCTGCATGCCTTCGACGATCCGTTGATCATTGCTGGTCAGGGGACCGTGGCCCTCGAGGTCCTCGAGGATGTACCAGATGTCGCTACCGTGGTGGCCCCCGTCGGCGGAGGGGGTCTGATCTCGGGAGTGGCCCTTGCCATGGCCAACCTCGCCCCGGCTGCTCGGGTTTTCGGCGTCGAGCCGCACGGCGCATGTGCCATGCGGAAAAGCTTGGACAAGGGGGAGGCGGTCCACGTCGAGAGCGTCGACACCATAGCCGACGGCCTCGGTGCTCCCATGGCAGGTGAGCTGACCTTCGAGGTGGTGCGACGCCACGTCGAGGACGTGGTCCTCGTGAGCGACGACGAGATCAGCGAGGCGATGGCGTTCATCCTTGCCCGCACCAAGCTGTTGGTCGAGCCGGCGGGCGCCGCTGGGGTGGCTGCACTTCTGGCTGGGAGGATCCCATTGGCCGACGGGCCCGTGGTGGCCGTGCTCAGCGGAGGTAATGTCGACCTGGACCGCCTGCCGGATTTGCTGGGTACGGCGGGCGGATAGTTGTGCAGGAAATACCGCTGCCTCTAGGCGCTCGCGCTTGACCGGCCGTTTTCTCGCAGTCCGGTCTTTGACGCCTTGCCGTGGGCCACGTATGCTAGCCGCTCCAGTTACACATACCGAATCCTTCCCTCTCCGACCCAGCCGATCTGGGAGACGCCCAATGCAGCAGCCCATCGTAGGAATCCCGGTTTTCCGAATCTCGTGGAACGCATTCACGGCGTCGGCGTTGGCCCTGGCGCTTGCCCTTGCTCTGGCGCTTTCCTCCTCGCCTCTGTTCGCTCAGGCGGGCCTGGCGGAGCAGGAGGGCCGTGCGATGAGGATCGGCATCATCGGATCGGGCACTATGGGTGGAGCCATCGGTCTGCTTTGGGCGGAAGCAGGGCACGAAATTCTGTTCTCGTCTCGGAACCCGGACGAACTCATGGACCTCGTGCAGAGTGCGGCGCCGCGAGCCAGCGCCGGCTACGCTGACGCGGCCGCTTACTTCGGAGACGTGATTCTGCTGGCCGTGCCTCCCGGCGCGATCCCGCAGATCGGTGAGGACATCGGCCACCTCATGCAGGGTAAGGTCGTGATCGACCTCACCAATCCTCGAGCGGACCGTGACGGGCCCCTCACGGACGAGTGGCTGGAGATGGGGACAGGTCTGGCTATGGCCCAGTACCTACCCGGCGCACGACTCGTCAAGGCGTTCAACAGCCTCGGCGCACGGATGCTCGCGAACCCAATCGGACGCAGCGGTGAGAAGATCGGTGTCCCCATTGCCGGTGATGACGCCGAAGCCCGGGATATCGTAGCCGATCTCGTGAGAGACACGGGGTTGGAGCCCGTCATGGTCGGAAGGTTGGAGCGCGCGAAGGAGTTCGACCGAGGTAGTCCCGTGTGGGTATCGGGCCAGTCGGCTGCACAGCTTCGCGAGGCGCTGAATCTTCGCTGAGCCTCAGGAGCCCTAGCGCTACGATGTGGGCTCGGCGGAGAAGCTGAAGCCGAAGCTGAAGCCGAAGCCGAAGCTGAAGCCGAAGCTGAAGCCACTCGCCTGAATGACGGCACGCAGACGAGGAGAGACACATGGGTGAGAACAAACCGCAGGTGCTCTTTGTACGCGGCGTTCCTTGGGCGACGCTCGCCATAATGCTGTTGTCATCCGGGGCGTTCGCCCAGACCGAGTCGGTCGCGTGGGAGCCGATCACGCAAGAACGGCTGATGAATCCGGAGGACGGCGACTGGTTGAGCTACCGGCGCACGCCCGACGTGTTCGGCTTCAGCCCTCTGGACCAGATCAACAGGACCAACGTGCAGAATCTTCGACCGGTCTGGTCCTACTCGATGCGGGACAACAGCCGATGGGTCCCGTCGCCGATCGTCGCGAACGGACTCATGTATGTGGCCGAGGGTAGTGGCCGTGTGGTCGCCTTCGATGTGGTCTCCGGAGACGTGGCGTGGATTCACGAACGCGACTATCCCGACGACATCAGGCTTTCTCAGGCCCTTAACCGCCACCGTGGAGTCTCCGTTTACGGGGACAACATCTACTGGGGGACGGCCGACTCTTATCTGGTCGCGCTGGACGCGCGTACCGGCACTCAGGTCTGGGAGGTCAGCACGGGTGACTACACGACGGGCATCGGCCACAACCACCCGCCGTTGATCGCGGACGACAAGGTCATCCTGGGGTTCACTGGGGGTGACCGTAACGCGCGGGGAGCAATAGCGGCATACGATCCCGAGGATGGTGAGTTGATCTGGAAGACCTACACGGTGCCCGCCCCGGGTGAGCCTGGCTCGGAGAGCTGGAACGATAGTGAACTGCCGCCACTCGGTGGGCTGACCTGGGGCACGCAGAGTTACGACCCCGAGTTGGGGTTCGTCTATTTCGGCACCGGCCAGCCTATACCCTGGGCTTCGACGCTTCGCGGTCTCGGCGACGCCCTGTACACGAACTCGGTCATCGCCCTCGACATCGAGAACGGCGAGATGCAGTGGTACTTCCAGGTCGTTCCGGAAGACAATTGGGACATGGACTCCCCTTATGAGAGCACCTTGATCGATATGGTCATCAATGGTGTGGTCCGGAAAGTGCTCATCCATACCAGCAAGATCGGTTGGGGCGTCGTGTTAGATCGGGAGACGGGCCAGTTCCTTCACTCATTCAGGACCGCTTTCGACAACCTCATCATGAGTTGGACGGAGGAGGGGCGCCCGGTCTTCAACCCGGATCAGATTCCCACATTGGCGGATGTCGACTCCGAGAAGACGTTCGAGGTGTGTCCACACTACCACGGGGCGAGGAATCTGAATTCGCCGAGCTACAGCCCGCTCACAGGACTGTACTACATGGGCCTCAACAACAGCTGTATGGACGTCAACTTCGTCTCGGACGAGCCGGGTGGGTTCTATGCTGGCATGAGGTCTTCTCGTGTCAAGATGGTGCCCGGGTACGACTACGTAGGCGAATTCGTGGCCTTCGATCCCGTCACGGGAGCGCGGCAATGGGAGTACCGCCAGCCGAGCGGCGCCGCGATGACAGCTGCAGCGCTGGCCACCGGTGGTGGTATCGTGTTCGGGGGAGCCGCGGATCGCCGGTTCTTTGCGCTCGACGCGGACACCGGAGCGGCTCTCTGGGAGATGCGTCTGAACGGAGACATCTCGGGTGCTCCGGTCAGCTTCGAAGTCGAAGGGAAGCAGTACGTCGCGATCGGCGCCGGTGGCCGTATCGCCCAGACGACTTCGTACGCTCGGCTGACAGGTGAGGACATTCCGCAGGGCAGCGGCGTCATCTGGGTGTTCGCCCTGCCGTAGCCGATTAGTGCGTCTTCGCGACGATGTTGAAGAAGTCGAAGAGCATGCCGACCACCTCTTCGCTCTGGTTGATGAACCGCGAGTGATCGCCACCCTCGATCTCGACGTAGAGGTGCTCCATCCCCAGCTCTTTCATGCGCGCCACCGACTGGCGTGACCGCTCTACCGGGACCGTCGCGTCCTCCGAGCCGTGTAGCACCAGGAACGGGATGTGCCGGATGGCTTCCTCGTCCACGTAGTCGGCGCTCATGCCACCGCCGGCCGCCGCGGCGAGCCCGGCCCAGATGTCGGGGTGCCGGCTCGCGATGTAGTAGGTGCCGGATCCGCCCATCGAGTGACCCCAGAGATAGGTGCGGTTCTCGTCGATGTTGAATTCGTCTCTAACCATGTCGACCACGGTCATCACGTCTCTCTCGGCCCGCCGGTCCTGTGGCTCGTCCCCGCGAGCACCGTATCCGCCCCGTCGTGTGTAGCCCAGCGGGGTCACGACGATGTAGCCGTCGCGTTCGGCGCGGTCGAGGAACCCCTCGTACCCCATCACCCAGTCGTACTGCCGCCCGGCCCCGTGTAGTGTCACCATCAGCCGATTCGGTGTGCTCGGGTCGTAGGAGGTTGGCACGAAGAGCGCGTAAGGGATCGTTTCACCCGTCTCCTGCATCGTATAAGTGCGGTGCTGGACACGCGGGTCTGTGACGGCGCTTTCGTCGTCGCGCGCCTCACGTTGCGCCACCGCCGTGTTCGCCGAGACGTGGAACAGTGCGAGGGAGAGCGTGGCGATCCGAAGTCTGGTCGTCGCGGTCATGTTAGGTCCTCCGGTGTGGTTGGCCGGAGCCCACACAGCTCCGGCTCGTAAAAACGTTCCGGCCAGTTAAGCGTATGGTGAGAGCTTAAGCCCGCCGACCCGCGGGTCGGCCACCACGCGCCGCTTCAGCTCGAACCAGAAGCTCACTCTAGAATACGGCGATGGGGTTGATCGCTGCCCCGGCGCCATTCGGCACCCCGGTCGGCGAGGCCATGAACATGAACTCCCACCGGTTTAGCTCGTTGGCCGTCCGGGCGATCTCTTCCAGGCCGAGGTTGTCGAAGAGGCGCACACCGAGGCTGACGAGCGCGAAGACGTGAATCGGCACGGGGACTCCCTGGACCTGGCCGCCCTCTTGGGGCACGTCGGAACCGAGCAATGCAATGTCCCGTTCCTTGAAGAACGGGATCAGCGAAGGATGATATCCCCCCGTCTGCCCGACGTCCCGGCCCGTGCGCAGAAAAAGAGCATCCCCCGCCGAAATGGTGATTCCCGTCTCCGCTTCCCACGCCTCGATGTCCTGCCGGCGCACCGGGCGCCCGGGTAGGTCCACCAGAACGCCGCGCGTGACGAGCCCGTCTTTCGAGTTGATGACCCCCAGCTGTGCGCAGCCGTCTTCCCTGGAGGCGACGGTCTCGAAGTCGAAACCGTTATAGACCTTGCCGTTGTACGCCACGTGGCAGAGCGCGTCCAGATGGGACACCAGGCTGCCGTGGTACTCGATCTCGTAGCGCTCCCAGAAGAACCCGCCCTGGACGTTGATGTCGAACACGCTCCGGACCGAGCCGACCAGCACCGGCGCTCGGTTCGCACTGGCCTGGTCGGGGTTGTCGAGCGTGGTGACGGTCATGTCGCGCGCCATCGAGACCGTTCTGCCGGCCTGGACCAGGCGAGCGGCCGCCACACGTTTGGCCGGCGTGATCAAGTTGAGGGCGCCGAGCTGGTCATCCGCGCCCCAGCGGTCCCAGTTCGACAGGTCGGTCATCCACGCGTCGAACTGCTCCCTTGTGACCTCGACGGCGGGCCCCACCTGGGCAGCCGCACCGGAGGGCGTTCCAAACACAACCATGATCGCGGCCACCAGGCCGCCCGCGACAGCTAGAATTCGCATGATGTACTCCCCTCGAGGATCAGGCGGTGACATCGTCGGACGTGGCGCACAAGATGCGCCGAGGGCGCATGGGTCTGCAAGCTCCTCGAGGTGCTCCGTTTCGACGCCAGGCGCCTTTGGTGGGCTCGCCAAGCGGCTGAACGACATCGTCGGCGAGAAGGACGTGGATCCCGAGGAGGGACCCGAAGGGGAGCTCAGGGACCCACTAGACTTCACCGAACTCCTCGAGAAATGAGGATCATGCCGACGGAGGCGCTGCGGGAGGGTGGGTAGACGGGCCGGGGCCTGCGTGACGTGGAGCCCAACGACCCTGCCATTGCTCATGGTCGCCGCGGTGCTAATACTGGTATCAGGCGTGGCGTGTTTGGCACCCGCGCGAACCGCGACCGCGGTAGATCCCGTAAGGGTGCTGAAGGCCGAGTAACAGCACCCGCTGGGAGCGTCCACCTACACCAGGATAGAGAGGGGGAGTGTCGATGGGAGAGCCTGGGAGGACGCCGGAATCGCCGTGAAGAAGCTCGCATGCGGGGCGGTACTCGCCCTTGGCATCGTCGGTGCGCTCGGGGCCTCCTGGTCGTTGTTGCCGATTCCAAGGGAAGAGGGCGAGGAGGGAGTGAGATCTTGGATCGGGGCTCAGTTGGACACAACCGACGTCAGAAACGACCCGAGGGTCGGTGCGTTTGTCGAGGCTTACGGCCCACTCATCGACTCGGTGACGTACACTGACGACGATGTCATCTTCGCGCTTGGCAGCCGACCCATCCACTTCCAGGGTGGTCGGATGCTGGAGGAAGGTCGCCTGGACCGCGGCGAGGACTGCGACCCGATCTTCTATCGGTACTCCCTCGAGCCTCTGACGGAGCCGTCCCCTCTCCCCGAGGAAAACCCGACTTATTGCACCGACGTGCTGGAGAGCCTCTGGGGACGAACGGACCATGAGATCCGAGCGCACGGCAGGTCGACCACCTTCCTCGATCACCGGATGTTCGTGAACAACCTTCTAGTCGACGCACTCGCTGCGGTTGAGGAAGAGATTCTGGAAGCCGCGACTGACAACAGCTCCGTGGCCACCTGGATCAATGAGTTGAACATCACCTATTCAATGATCGACAGGGAAATCGCCGGGTCCCCCACCCGCAGTCACCACGCCTGGGGTATGGCAGTCGATCTCGTGCCAAACTCCTACGAGGGGCTGAACGTGTACTGGAGGTGGAGCCGGGTCTACGACGAAGAGGGATGGCATCGGATTCCGGTGGAGCGGAGGTGGAGCCCTCCCCAGACCGTCATCGAGATCTTCGAAAGCCACGGCTTCATTTGGGGTGGGAAGTGGGCACATTTCGACAACATCCACTTTGAGTACCGGCCGGAGATCCTGCTCTACAACCGGGTGATCTCGAACCGCTAGGTTGGAAGGAGATCGCCCGTCGGTACACCGACGTGTACGGGCACGTCATCCGATGAACGGCGGCGATCAAACCGCTCGAAAGATGGCCAGCGTGGGCTACATGGGCTACACCCTGCTCACTCGTGGGCTAGACGCCGCTCAAGGTCTCCAACGGCAGTCGCCCGGTCGAATCTCCCAACGACTCGATGGGCACACCCATCTTGTCGAGCAAGCTCAGATGCAGGTTCGCGAGCGGCGTGTCCGGCTCGTGCTGCATGTGACGCCCCCCCGTACCCGCCGCGCCACCGGCGAGGAGGATCGGCAGGTTTCCGGAGTAATGTGAGTTGCTGTCAGCCATGCCGGCACCATAGACGATCATCGAGTGATCAAGCAGTGTCCCGTCGCCGTCGGGCGTGGAGTTCAGTCGTGCGATGAACTCCGCAAACAGCTCGGCGTGGTACAGGTTGATCTTCATCAGTTTTTCGAGCTTGACCGGGTCCCTCTGATGGTGGGAGATGGGATGGTGCGCATCCGGCACCCCGATCTCGGCGTAGGTGCGGCCCGTGATCTCGCGTCCCATCATGAACGTCGCGACCCGCGTGAGATCCGTTTCGTATGCGAGGGCCAGGAGATCGAACATCATCTTCGTGTGCTCACCGAAGGTGTCCGGTATCCCCGCCGGCTGATCGACTACCGGAAGCTCACGCTCGCTCTGGGCTTCGGCCATCTGGATCCGCCGCTCGATGTCGCGGACGGCTTCGAGGTACTGGTCCAGCTTGGCCTGGTCGGTCGAACCGAGCTGGCGTGAGAGGTAGCGCGCCCGATCGGTGACGGAATCGAGCAAACTGGCGTCCTTTTCCAGCCGCGCCTTCCGGACCGCCGGGTCGGTGCTGCCGCTGTCGCCGAAGAGTCGCTCGAACACGGCGCGTGGGTTGTTCTCCATGGGGAGCGGCGTCGTGTCGTTCGCCCAGGAGATCGTGTTCGTGTAGGCGCAGCTGAAGCCCTCGTCACACGAGCCGGCAAAGTCACGCCCGTCGATGGCGAGCTCGAGCGTGGCAAGCTGCGTCTCTTGACCGAGCACACGTCCGGCGATCTGATCCATCGAGATGCCGGCTTTGAGATTTGACCCATCATCCCGCTGTGAAGCGACACCGGTCAGGAAGCGCGTGGAGGCACGTGCGTGTGGCCCCTCGGCGTCCACGCCATGCATGCCGGAGAGCACCTCTACCTGGTCGCGGAACCGCTCGAGCGGCTGGAGGATCGTCGGGAAGTTGAAGCCGATCCCCTCGGTCGCCGGGGTCCAGTGATCCATCATCATCCCGTTCGGGACGTAGACGATGCCAAGTCGACGCACCGGGTCGGCTGCTGTGTCGCGGAGTGCCGTGAAAGCCGGCACCATCCCGTCGAGGAGTGGCAACGCGAGTGACGCACCGAGCCCCTTGAGCATTGTGCGACGAGGGATTGCCTTCTTGGTAATGATCATGACTCCGACCTCCGCATACGGAACGGGGTGCTTTGCACGATACCCACAATAATAGATGACCAGTGGTAGTTTTCGAAAGCTGCTGTAGTTGTGATGCCCCGTACGGTCGGCCGGTCGTAGTACTCGGGCCCCCGACCGATTGCATAAGCCAGCAGTTTTTCAGTCACAGTACCGGCGAACTGTTCTCTGCGCTCGAGGAGAAGGGTCCGGAGGCCCTGTGGCCCATAGAACTCAGTCCCGTTGGGCATCTGCCCCGATGCGTCGATCGCCAGATTGGCCTGCCCGGTGCTCCGCCATCTGCCGATCGCGTCGTAATTCTCGAGCGCCAAACCCAGGGGGTCCATCGGTGCGTGGCAGGCCGCGCACACGGGGTCCTCACGGTGCCGGATCATCCGATCGCGAACCGTTGCCGGCTGACCGTCTTCACCGCGGTCCGGAAGATCTGGCACGTCGGCCGGCGGCGGCGGTGGTGGTGTCCCGAGGATGTTCGTGAGGACCCACTTGCCGCGGAGCACCGGCGACGTCCGATTCGCGTAGGAGGTCACGGTGAGCAGGCTTCCCTGTCCCAAGATGCCGCCTCGTCGTTCGGCCAGGTCGCCCTCGAGCTGAACCCGACGGAAGTGGCTGCCGTAGACGCCCGGAATGCCGTAGTGCTCCGCCAGCCGTTCATTGGCGAACGTGTAATCGGTGCCGAGAAGATCGAGCACGCTCCGGTCGTCCCGAATCAGGCTTTCCACGAACAGCTCCGTCTCCTGACGGAACGCCTCGCGCAGATTTTCGTCGAATTCGGGAAACCTGACCGCGTCGGGTACGACGCTGCGGAGGTTCCGCAGGTAGAGCCATTGTCCTGCGAAGTTCTGCACCAGCGCCTTCGAGCGGGGGTCGGCCAGCATCCGCCGGGTCTGCTGCTCGAGGACGGCCGGATCCTGGAGCATGCCGCGTTCGGCGACGTCGAGTAGCTCCGCGTCTGGGATACTGCTCCAGAGAAAGAACGACAGCCGCGAGGCGAGCTCGAGATCGCTCAACGCGTAGACCGTACCAGGCGCGACGTCGACCGGATCGTGCTCCACGCGGAACAGGAAATCGGGGGAGATGAGCAGTCGCTCGAGCGCCAGTTGGATGCCGGCATCGAAGCTGCCGTCGCTCCGTCCCGCCCGGTAGAAATCCATGAGCGTTCTGAGATCGGCCTCATCGATGGGCCGCCGGTATGCTTGCCTCGCCAGCGAGGACAGGATCTCGCTGGCGCACGTCTCTTCATCAGCCGACGCGTCGCTCGCCGGCCGGCAGGTGAACACGGCCCGGCGAGCCGGCGAGTCACCGGGGCCACCCGGACCATACGGGCCGGTGATTGTCACGTGCTCGACTGCGGCGTCCCCGTCGCGCATCTCGTTGATCGCCGCCGCGAACACGCTCTGTCGAGGCTGAAGCACGCCTTCGGGCTCCGTGAACTTCCGGACGAATGAGACGCCGACCACGTGCGGCCCCGCCTCGGCCGAAAAGCGTACGCGCAAGTTGGCGTCGGCGAAAAGCATGTACTCTTCCCAGGCTGGATCGCCGAATTGGTTACCGCCGTAGCTCGCTGGCGCCTGGAGGACGTCCGGTTGTTCGCCACCAAAGGTGAACGTCCGGACCAGCACGCCGTCGAGCCGGACCTCCAACTCGTGACTCGACCCCATGCCCCGGACGTAGTTCACATAGTTCCGGTGCAGCCCGATTGCGAGGTCGTACTCACCGTCGAGCACGAAGTAATGGCGGATGCCGATCCCTCCGCGCGAGCCGAATGGGAGGTCGTCGCTCATTCGGTCGTTTTGTATGAGCAGAATCGGCACCTCATAGATCTCGCCCGCCGGTCCCAGCGGAGCCTCGCCAACGGCAAGTCGCGCCGTCTTCCGCGCCGCCGACAAATACCGCTCCATCAAGGCAGGTGAGACCGTCAACACGTCGGCCATGTTGTCGAAACCGTTCGCGTCGATGTCGTCAGCCGGCAACAGCGCCTCCACGTCGACATCGAGCGCCAACAGATCACGGACGGCATTGGCGTATTCGGCACGGTTGAGGCGATGGAATGCTTCGGTCCGTCCCGGATTCGGATTGGCTGCCGCGAACCGGTCGATCTCGGACGCGAGCCACGCGGTAAGCACCTCGTACGTCTCTTCCGGAGGACGTGGCCGATCGACCGGCGGCATCCTGCGTATACGAAGCTGCCCAAGGATCCTCTCCTGAATCGCCGCATGTTGGCCGACGTCGGAAAGATCGAGGCCCTCGAAGGAGAGTTCGCCCCTACGGGATTGGTCGTTGTGGCAGGTGACGCAGTACTGAGCGACGGTTGTCTGGAGAAGTTCGGCTTGGGAGGCCGACTGCGCCTGAGCCCCGAGGCCGAGAGGTGCAGAGACGAGGGGGGCAGAGAAGAGGACCCCGGTCACGAGCACCGCTGCTCCGCAAACGGACGCCAGCGACAGGTTTCGTGACTTCATCGATCAGCTCCCTGCTGTCGGTCCTCTACTGTCAGACACCGAGCCTAGATTGGGCCTGGCCAAGTGGGGTGTCAATGTCGGGTCGAATACCCTAGCATGAGGCAACATGTGCAAGAGACTTTGTTCCGCGATATCGCTTCTTAGCGCGTTGGGAGCCGTTCTCGCTGGGCCGCCTACAGTTCACGCGCAGTCCGCGCCCGCCATCATTGAGGCGTTGAGGGCGGGCGACCTCGAGACCGTAAGCACGCTGGTCGCCGAAGGAGCCGACGTGAATGCGCCCCAGGGCGACGGTGCTACGGCGCTCCACTGGGCGGCGCACCGGAACGACCTCGCTGTCGCCACGTTGCTCATCGAGGCCGGCGCTGATGTGAACACGGCCAACACGCTGGGGGCCACCCCCCTGTGGCTGGCAGCGATCAACGGCAGCGCGCCGATGGTCGAACGGCTGCTCGAATCAGGTGCCGATCCGGACGTGTCGCTCAAGATGGGCGAAACGCCGCTGATGACAGCGGCGAGGTCGGGCGACCTACGCACGGTCGAGTTGCTGCTTGAGTATGGCGCTGACGTTAACGCGGTCGAGCGGGAACGCGGGCAGACCGCTCTGATGTGGGCGGTCGCCCAGAAGCACGCCGACGTCACGCGCCTGCTGATCGAGAGCGACGCGGACGTGTACGCCCGCTCGGACGTGTGGTACCAGCTTGAGAACACGGCGGGCAACACCAACCCCTCCGGCAATTTCCGGATGGCACACGGCGGCTCGACACCACTGCTCTTCGTCGCGCGCAACGGGGATGTCGAGACCGCCCGAGTCCTCGTCGACGCCGGAGCCGACGTTCAGGACACCGAAGCCTCCGGCGCCAGCGTGCTGGTCGTCGCTACCCACAGCGGGCACGGGCCTCTCGGGATCTACCTGCTCGAACAGGGCGCCGATCCGAACGCCGCCGAGGCCGGATACACGGCCCTTCACGCGGCAGTGCTTCGAGGCCAAGTCGAATTGGCCAAGGCGCTCCTCGACCACGGCGCGGATCTCAACGCCGTAATCGAGCATGGGACGGCGGGTCGACGGTTCAGCGCGGATTACAGCATCCGCCGTCAGTTGATTGGCACGGACGCGTTTTGGCTGGCTGCGAAATATGGGGAGGTCGAGATCCTCCGCAGGCTCGTGGAGCGTGGAGCCGATCCACTCGTCGTCCGCTCGAACATGACGGCGCTCCAGGTCGCGATGGGCAATTCGGGCTCTGGCTTGGAGAATCGACGCGACCGCATCGGGAATGAGCCTCCGGATCAGGCAGACGAGGAGCAACGGACCCTCGAACTGGCGCGTATCCTCATCGACCTCGGCGTCGACGTCAACGCGACTAGCCGGAGAGGCGACACTGCGCTGCACGACGCGGTGCGCAAGAGCTTCCCATCGGTTATCGAGTTCCTGGTGGCGAATGGTGCCGACATCAACGGCGCGAACCAGCGTGGGCAGACGCCGCTGGTGTTGGCCGAGACCGTTCAGGGAATCCCAGGCACGAACGGGCTGAGGGGTACGCGACCGGAGATTGCGGAGTTGCTGCGGGGGTTGGGGGCGGTCGAGTAGGGCGCGAGCCCGGAATCGCTAGACGCAGGCCCCAAGTGAGGGACGGTTCAGTTCTCCATCCTCTTCTTTGGTAAGTCGAGGGTCATCAGCTTTCCTCCATCAGCCTCCGGCACCTATAATCGCTGTCCACCGTCACCAGATGGTCGTTGGAACCTCCGGCTTGGGAGTCCCGAGATGCTTAGACAGTCTCCTGTCGCAGCGCTAGTACGAGTCACTGCAAACGCGGTCTTATTGCTTGCTGCAGCCTCCCCAGTCACAGCTCGAGCGCAGGCGCCCGACGACTTCGTTCCAGTCACCGACGCGATGCTGCAGGACCCGGCCCCCGAGGACTGGCCCATGTGGCGCCGGACGCTCGACAGTTGGGGCTACAGCCCGCTCGACCAGATCGACAAAGAGAACGTCGGCCAACTCCAACTGGTCTGGACACGGCCCATGGCGGCCCGAACCGGTGAGATCACCCCCCTGGCATACGGAGGCTTCCTCTATGTGCCACAGGCGGAGGACGTCATCCAGGCGTTCGATGCGGCGACAGGCGACTTCAGGTGGCAGTATCGCCGCGACCTGCCGGATGACCTCTACGGCTTCGTCGGAGGCAATGCGCGCAACAACCGGAACGTGGCTATTTACGACCGGCTGATCATCAACACCAGCGACGACAACTTCGTGTTCGCGATCGACGCCGTGACCGGTGAAGAGGTTTGGGAAACACAGATCTTCGACTACCAGGTCAATTCGGCTACCCACAGCTCAGGCCCGATCGTCGCGGATGGCAGGGTCATCTCGGGGCGTAGCTGCCGCCCTTGGGGTGGACCGGACGCCTGCATCATCGCTGCCCATGATGCGCTCACCGGCGAGGAGCTCTGGCGCCGCCGAGTCATTGCCGCGCCGGGTGAGCCGGGCAACGAGACGTGGGGCGACGTCCCTTGGGAGGGGCGGCAACACGTCGGCGCCTGGATGGTGCCGAGCTACGACCCGGAGCTCGAGTTGATCTACATGGGCACCTCGGTCACCTCGCCGGCGCCGAAGTTTTACCTGGACGACCCCTCCAACTCATACCTCTACCACAACTCGACACTCGCGCTCGAGGTCGGGACTGGCGAGATCAGGTGGTACTACCAGCACATGGTCGATCACTGGGACTTGGACCATCCCTTCGAGCGGCTCCTCGTCGACACGCGCGTCTCGCCCAACCCGGACGCCGTGAGCTGGATCAATCCGCGTATCCAACCGGGAGAGGTTCGTAAGGTGATGACCGGCATCCCTGGTAAGACGGGCTTGGTCTATACCCTTGATCGCGAGACCGGCGAGTTTCTCTGGGCGACTCCGACGGTCCGTCAGAACGTGATCGACAATATCGACGGTGCAACGGGGGCAGTGACGGTAAACCCGGAGGTCGTGTTTAGGCAGGCGGAGCAGGAAGTATTCGTGTGTCCCACCTGGGCGGGGGGCAAGGACTGGGAGGCCGGAGCCTACAGTCCGTTGACCAACACGATGTACTACCCGCTGCGCAACACCTGTGCGACGATGTTGGCCACGGCCGATTTCGAGACGGATCGGGCCCAAGCCTTGACCCGCGGTGGGCAGGGGGGTCTCGCGATCTACTCGCTCGCCGCACGACACCAGATCGCACCCGACACTGAGAATCTCGGCACGGTTAGAGCGATCTCGGCTGAAACTGGCGAAACCTCCTGGCTCTTCGAGACGCGGGCCGGCACGATGTCACTCGTGGCGACCGGCGGCGGGCTCATTTTCGGTGGTGACGCCAACGGCCGGTTCCGGGCCTTCGACGACGAGACGGGTGAGGTTCTGTGGGAGGTCAATCTCGGCTCCTCGGTCAGCGGCTATCCGATCACCTACGCCGTGGACGGACGGCAGTACGTGGCGGTCAACACCGGTGCCGGGTCTCTCAATCTGACGCCCGAACTCCGTCCGGGCAGAGGCACCGACCTGTTCGTGTTCGCGCTGCCGAACCGCGACTGAGCATCCAGGAGAACTGATACCCGTGCGACACGACCTCAACCTTTTCCTAACCAACCTCTCGCCGATCAACTCTTCACTGATTGGCGTAATCCTGATTTCCACCACTTTCGCTTGGGTGGCCCCCGCCTCGGCGCAGTACGGGGCGCTCGACGGCGAGTGGAGGTTCTATGGTGGTGACGGCGGGCATACCCAGTACACGGCCTTGGATCAAATCGATGCCGGCAACGTAGGGGACCTCGAAGTTGCCTGGCGTTGGACGGCGGCCAACTCCTCCGGTCCTCCGGTTCTTAACCTCGAGTCGACTCCTATCATGATCGGGGGCGTTCTCTATACGACGACCGGCTCCAGTGAAGTCGCCGCGATCGACGCTGAAACTGGCGAGATGATTTGGCTGTTTACGCCCGAGCCGAAACCGCGACCGGAGGGCCAACGCGTTCGACCACTCACCGGCTCGGGCCGTGGCGTGTCCTACTGGGCCGATGGCGACGAAGAGAGAATCTTCCACAACGTCAGCGATGGGCGCCTGCTGGCCCTCGACGCCAAGACGGGCAGGCCGGCGAGGGAATTCGGCGAGAATGGCTTCATAGATCTCTCCGAAGGCCTCGGTGGGGAGGTGCGCTGCATTTCCACCCCCATCGTGTCCAACGGTGTGGTGGTCGCTCAGGTCATCCCCGTGGGTGGCGCGAACGTCGCTCAATCCACGCCCGGCCACATCCAGGGCTTCGACGCGAGAACCGGCGAACGCGTGTGGACCTTTCACGTCGTTCCCCAAGGTGATGAATTCGGCGCAGACACCTGGCTCGAGGACTCGTGGGAATACTCCGGGAATGCTGGTGTGTGGACCCAGCTCACGGTCGACGAAGAGTTGGGCTACCTGTATCTGCCGACAGAGACTGGAACCAATGACTGGTATGGAGGCCATCGACCGGGCAACAATCTGTTCGCGGAGAGCATCGTTGCCCTAGACATCAGGACTGGCGAACGGGTTTGGCACTATCAACTCATTCACCACGGTCTTTGGGATTACGACAATCCCGCTCCGCCAACCCTTCTCGACGTCACCCACGACGGACGCCGTATCAAAGCCGTTGCTGTAGTGACCAAACAAGGGCACACGTACGTCTTCGACCGTGAGAATGGCGAGCCGCTTTGGCCCATCATCGAAATGCCGGTACCGCCCTCGGACGTGCCCGGCGAATGGACGTCTCCGACCCAACCCATCCCCTCGAGACCGGCGCCCTTCGAGCCACAGGGCTTCAGCGTCGACAACCTGATCGACTTCACCCCCGAGCTTCGCGCCGAAGCCATGGAGATCGCTGCCAGTTTCCGCATGGGACCACTCTATACGCCCCCATCGCTGATCGATGATCCTGATGGAACGAAGGGAACGCTGGTGCTTCCCGGATGGGGTGGAGGCGCCAGTTGGCCCGGTGCGGGAGTCGACGTCGAGCAGGGAATTCTGTTCATTCCGTCGCTGACGGTCCCTATCGTAGCCGCCTTGGAAAAAAGGGCGCCGGGGAGCACCAACGCCGACTACTTCCGATCGGGAGAGATCTACCCCCCCGGGCCCCGTGGACTCCCCCTCGTCAAGCCACCCTGGGGACGGGTCACCGCGATCAACCTCAATACGGGAGACCACCTCTGGATGCAGCCCATGGGTAGGGCGCCACTGGAGGTTCGTGAACACCCGGATCTACAAGGTCTCGGCTTGGATTTCTCGAGCATGGGGCAGAACGGTCGACCGGGAGTGCTCGTGACCGAGACGTTGCTCTTTATGGGTACGGGCGGTGGCGTGCGTGGTGGCGTGGCTTCACTCTTTGGTGCCGGAGGCCCGATCTTCCGCGCTTACGAGAAGCGCACGGGTGAGGTCATCGCGGAAATCACTCTGCCAGCCAACCCGACGGGCAGCCCGATGTCGTATATGCTCGATGGTAAGCAATACATCGTTGTAGCCGCGGCGACGCTGGACACGCCGGCAGAACTGATTGCTTTGACGCTGCCGTAAGTGTCGTTTCTGAAGGATCTCAAGAGTTATTAGATAATCCCCCCAC
>PCCM01000105.1 GCA_002731735.1 Gemmatimonadota bacterium
CTTTTCTCTGCCTCCGGAGCGTCCGTCGCAGCCCTTGGACCGTCCGCCGTTATTACGGCCCCCGCAGCGACCGCTGTGCAGGTTGTGCCTCAGGGTGAGACCGCCAGCATCACCGAGACGCAGCTCGCCGCGTTCCAGCCCCGCCTGATCGGACCGGCCGTAGCCGGAGGGCGTGTGCACGACGTCGAGGCGCTTCCCCACGATCCGTCGACAATTTTCGTGGCGTCGGCGTCCGGAGGACTCTGGAAGACCACCAATCGTGGTCAGACATGGCGTAATGTCTTCTCGGACCAGGCGGTCAGCACGTTCGGAGACGTGGCAATCGCTCCGTCGGATCCCAACGTCCTGTACGTCGGGACCGGGGAACAGAACAACCGTCAGAGTTCGTCCTGGGGGAACGGAGTCTACCGGTCCGACGACGGAGGTGAGACCTGGCGGCACTTGGGGCTGGTCGAGACGCGTCATATCGGTAAGGTCCTCATTCACCCCACGGATCCCGAGACCGCCTACGTGGCGGCACTCGGAAATCTCTGGCGCGGGAATGAGGAACGGGGTGTGTTCCGAACTCGGGACGGTGGGCGCACTTGGGAACATGTTCTTTACGTGGACGAATTCACCGGCGCCGTCGACCTGGTCATGGACCCCCAAGATCCCGAAGCCCTTTATGCGGCAACGTACCAACGGCTTCGCCGTGCGTGGGGCTTTAATGGTGGGGGGCCAGGCAGCGGAATCCACCGCAGTATGGACGGGGGCGACACGTGGGCCGAACTCACCAACGGGATCCCATCCGGCGACAAAGGCCGCATCGGACTCGCGATCTCCCGGTCGGACCCGCGCATTCTGAGTGCGCTCATCCAGCACGCGGAGGGGGATGAACAGGGCACCTACCGTAGCGAGGACGGGGGCGACTCGTGGCAGAGGGTCAACGCCCTCGACCCACGGCCTATGTACTACTCGGAGATCTTCATCGACCCCTCGAACTCTGAGCGTGTTTACGTACTCGGGACGTCCGCATACAAGAGTGAAAACGGCGGACGCAGCTTTGCACAGATTGCCGAAACGCCCACATATGACGTGGGCGTACACGCCGACCACCACGCGCTCTGGATCGACCCCGCTGACCCCAACCATCTATACCTCGCCGGGGACGCCGGTCTCTGGGAGACGTACGACCGCGGCGTAAATTTCCGGAAGGTCAACAACCTTCCGATCGGGCAATTCTACGCCATCGGGGTCGACAATAGGGATCCCTACTACGTCTACGGCGGAATGCAGGACAATCACTCGTGGATGGGTCCGTCCGAGACGCGCCGTTGGATCGGCATCCTCAACGACGACTGGCAACAGACCGGGTTCGGTGACGGCATGTACCAGCAAGTCGACCCCACGGACCATCGCTACGTGTACGGAAATACGAATGGGGGCGGATACTACCGCATGGATCCCGAGACCGGCGACATGTTGGACATTCGTCCACGGGCACCCGAGGGCGAGCCACGCTATCGGTGGGACTGGGTTTCACCCAGCCTCGTCTCACGGCACGATCCCTCCGTCGTCTACCTCGGGGGCAACCGGCTCTTCATCTCCCGGGACCGCGGCGGCTCATGGACACGGACCGAGGACCTCTCTCGCCGCTTGGATCGGGGCGAATTCGAGTTGATGGGCATTCAGGGAACCGAAATCGACATCTCCCCCAACGACGGCACCTCCAGCTATGGAGAAATCGTCGTGCTCGCCGAGTCACCGCTGGATCCGCAGGTCCTGTGGGTCGGCACGGACGACGGCAACCTCCAGGTGTCTCGCGACGGATCACGCACGTGGTCCGAAAGGAGCAGCAACGTGCCCGGTGTTCGCGACGGGACATACGTGAGCCGCATCGTGGCTTCCCGATCGGGCCCCGGTGTCGCCTACGCCGCGTTCGACGCTCACCGTGACGGGGACTTCGAGCCATACCTTTTCCGGACCACCGATTTCGGCGAGACCTGGATGTCTCTGACAGCCGGCCTCCCCTCCGGATCGATAAATTCCATGGTGGAGCACCCGGAAAACCCGAACCTGCTGTTCGTCGGCACCGAACACGGCCTGTTTGTGAGCACCTCAACCGGCACCGATTGGGCAAGATTGTCCCATCTTCCCACGACACACATCGATGACCTGGTCCTCCACCCGCGGGAAAAGGACCTCGTGATCGGGACGCACGGCCAAAGTATCTGGATCTTGGATGACACCAGGCCACTGGCTGAGTGGACCGCGGAAGTCGCCTCAGCCCCGGCGCACGTCTTCAGCATCCCGAGAGCGACGATCTTCAACTACCGGAAGGACACCTCCTATCGCGGCCAAGCGGAGTTCCACGGTACGAACCCCGTGGACGGCGCCCTCATCACGTACACGCTGGGACCCGGGGAGGGAGCGGCAACACTTAGAATCACCAGCAGCTCGGGTTCTGTCGTACAGGAACTCGTGGTTCCGTCGGATCCCGGTGTACATCGCGTAAATTGGGACCTGAGGCACAGTAGTTCGGTCAGGCCACAGGTTTGGATCCGCCATGACGACTCAGAGTTGGCCCGCCCCATCGGTACGGAGGGTCCATGGGTTTCGCCCGGGACGTATTCGGTCACGCTGGAGGCGAGGGAAGCTTCGCTCACGCAGACGGTGGAAGTTCGGGGAGATCCGCTACTTTCCCTCACACAGGCCATGTATGAAGAGCGAGAGGTTTACCTCCTCGAGCTCGTCGCCATCGGACGCCGGATCGACGCGGCAAGGCCGGACTTAGGATGTGGGCGAAACACCGGCGGGAGTGACGATGATGCAGGTCTCTGCCAGATCCAGAGCCAAACAAGACAACTGATGGAAGCTTTAGGGGGACGACAGGTACGGCCGGGCTCGCTCCACCCGCCGACACCGGAGCACATGAGAAGAAAAATAGCGATCGAGGATCGCCTCGATCGCATTCTCTCGTCCGCGAGAGACGACCGTTAACCGGGATGAACCGAAACGATGGGTAACTTTTTCCTCAATGCACACTCGGGCCTCCGTTACCTGATCCTACTCGCGGGTGTCTTGACCGTTCTCTACGCGATGTACGGAGTTGCTTCGGGTCGGGCCTATGACAAGGTGATCAGGATCCTGGCGACCAGCTTTGCGGGCACGATACATCTGCAGATCCTTCTCGGGCTCGCTCTGCTGTTGTCGGGCGCGGGGTTTCAATCAGTCCTAATTGGGCACTTCTTCATGATGTCTTTCGCGGCGGCGGCGGCTCAGATTCCAGTATCGGTCATGCGCCGGAGGCCGGAGGAGACTAAGTCCTACCTGCCCCACGGTGTCGCAGCACTCGTGGCACTGGCGCTAATTGCGGGTGGCATCCTGGCCATTCGGCCCTCCATTTTCGGCTGAGGCCGATAAGGCCGATACCCGGTACGAATGACCACACGACTCGAGAACCCAACGTCCCCGGCCGGCACTTCCTCGCAGGTGGACGCTTCCTCTCAGGCTGATACCGCCCCTCACCATGCTCCCGACCTCGGTCTCGTAATGGGCGGCGGCGGCGCAAGAGCGGCCTATCAAGTCGGGTTCTTACGCTATCTCGCCCGGCAATTCCCCGATCTCAGCGTCCCTATCGTCACCGGCGCGTCCGCCGGAGGAATCAATGCCGCGCTCTTGGCTTCCCATCACGGTTCCTTTGCCCAAGCCGTGGGAGAGTTGGTCGCCCTATGGGAGCGCTTGACCGTAAAGGAAGTGTTTCGGGTAGACGCACCTTCCCTGGGTTGGATGGGGATACGCTGGCTTTTCCAGCTTCTCTCGGGCGGGGTGGGTGGTGCCGTTCGCGTGCGGGGCCTGGTCGATACGACACCGCTCCGGAACTATCTTTCCGAGGTGCTCCACACCGTCGACGGCGAGTTGACGGGCATCCAATACAACTTGGCGCTGGGGCGGATCAAGGCCATCGCACTGAGCACTTCGAGTTACACGACGGGGCAGTCGCTGACGTGGATCCAGGGACGCGATCTCAACGATTGGGCACGTCCCCAACGTCGTTCCCAGCAAGCCGTGCTGACTATCGATCATATCATGGCGTCCTCGGCCCTTCCCTTGTTCTTTCCGGCGGTCAGAATCGGAGATGAGTACTACGGAGACGGGGGCCTGCGGCTCTCCGCCCCGCTTTCGCCCGCCATTCACCTGGGAGCGGAAAAGATCCTGGCGATCTCCACCCGCTACGGCAGGACGACGGCCGAGGCCGAGGTTCCCGAGGTCACGGGCTACCCCCCGCCTGCCCAGGTTCTGGGTGTCCTCATGAACTCGATATTCCTCGATCTCTTGGACCAGGACGCGCTGCGTCTGGAGCGCTTGAACCATCTGCTGAGGCAGGTGCCGGCAGAGGGCAGGGATGGGCTGCGACCGGTGACCATGCTTGTCTTGCGACCCTCGGCCGACTTGGGTCGCCTGGCGAACGAGTTCGAGCCTCAGCTCCCCAGGGCCTTCCGATTCCTTACGCGCGGCCTCGGCACGAGACAGACCAAGAGCCCGGATTTTCTGAGTATGGTCCTCTTTCAGCCGGACTACATCAACAGGCTCATCGAACTCGGTGACGCGGACGCGGAGGCGCGTGCTGACGAGATCGACACGTTCATCCGAGCCGGAACCGCGAGCGCCGCAGACGGCGGGCCGGATCAGACGGTCTGACTAATTCGAGGAACACCCTGAGTGTTTCTGCATTAGATTTAGGGCATATCCAGATCAAAAAAGAACCGACTCCCGCCAGTCCCCAACGGGGAGGTCCCCGATGTCGCAAGAATCCAAGAAGAGCCTCGCCACCGAGCAGGAAGCCCGCCAGGTGGCGGAAGCCGCTCGCGAAACCGAATGGAAGAATCGGAGCTTCGCTCGCGAGCTCTATAACGGGAAACTGGACCTCTCCCTCGTTCATCCCCTCCCCAAGCCGGATCCAGAAGTGGAGGCACGCGCCCAGCCGTTCCTCGAGAAACTGGAGGAATTCACCCGGAAGCACATCGATGGTGATGCCATCGACCGGGACCGGTGGGTGCCGCAGGAGGTGCTCGATGGCTTGGCCGAGATCGGCGCGTTCGGGATCAAGATCCCAGTTGAATACGGCGGGCTCGGGCTCTCTCAGTATCAGTACAACAAGGCTCTGGCCATCGTGAGTAGCCGGTGCGCGTCCACTGGGGCGTTTCTTTCGGCACATCAGTCCATCGGGGCCCCCCAGCCGCTCTTGTACTTCGGTACAGAAGAGCAGAAGCGAAAATACTTGCCGCGATTGGCCTCAGGAGCGTTGTCCGCATTTGCCTTGACCGAGCAGGACGTCGGCTCGGATCCGGCCAATCTCTCCACGCACGCCGAACTCTCNGACGACGGTGAGCACTGGATCTTGAACGGCACGAAGCTCTGGTGCACCAACGGACCACGGGCCGACATCATCGTGGTCATGGTTCGTACTCCGGCGAGGGAGGGCGTGAGAAGCCGCAAGCCAATCACCGCCTTTATCGTCGAGACGGCGTGGGAGGGCGTGGAGGTTGCACAGACGTGCACGTTCATGGGGCTCAACGGTCTGTCCAACGGCGTACTGACGTTCAACGACGTGAAGGTCCCGAAGGAGAATCTGCTCTGGGGTGAGGGCAAGGGACTGAAACTGGCCCTGATCACCCTGAACACGGGCCGTCTGTCGATTCCCGCGTTCTGTGCCACCGGCGCCAAGGGCGCCCTACTCGTGAGCCGCCAGTGGGCCGCCGAGCGCTTCCAGTGGGGAGCGCCGGTCGGCAAACACGGAGCGGTAGCACAAATGCTNGGCAAGATGACTGCCAACACCTTCGCGCTCGATTCGGTGGTCGAACTCACCGCTCTCATGGCCGATGCCAAGACCTTCGACATACGNCTCGAAGCNGCCATCGCGAAGATGTGGAACAGNGAGACCAGCTTCAAAGTGACCGACGACGCGATTCAGATCCGGGGAGGCAGAGGATACGAGAGAGCAGACTCGTTGCGTGAGCGCGGCGAGTATCCGTTCCCGCTGGAGCGCGGCTTCCGCGACTCGCGCATCAACATGATTTTCGAAGGGTCCAGTGAGATCATGCGGCTCTTCATCGCCCGTGAGGCTGTCGACAGCCACTTGAGCGTCGCTGGGGATCTGATCGATCCCAAGGCCCCCATGAGCCGACGTCTCGCGGCGCTGGTTCGCTCTGGGCGCCACTACGCAGTTTGGTATCCGAGCCGATGGCTCACGTGGGGACGGTGGCCCCGTTATGGGGANTTCGGCCCACTAGCCAAGCACCTGCGGTACGCGAACCGCGCCTCGGGCCGCCTCGCTCGATCCATCTTTTACGCGATGATCCGCTTCGGTCCCGGCCTGGAACGCAAACAGGCCGTCCTGGGCAGGATCGTCGAGATCGGAGCCGAGCTTTTTGTCATGGTGGCCACGACCGTGCGTGCGAAGGCGCTGGTCGATGAAAACCCTTCCGACCGCTCTCCCTACCAACTCGCGGACGTGTTCTGCCGCCATGCCCGTACGCGCATCCGGGAGCGCTTCCGTCACCTCTTTGCCAACGATGACGTCGTGACGTACCAGGTCGCACAGGACGCGATGAAGGGAACCTTCGAGTGGCTCGAGGAGGGGCTGCTCACCGCCGATTGGGCNCCCCAGCCAGACGTTGGAGCNGGGGACGGANGTGGTGAGGNCGCTCCCGCATCAGAGGAGAAGCCCGATGGGGAGCCCGACTCGGCGCCCGTACGCGAACCAGCGGGACACGCCTAAGGGAGGGCTGGCTCGAGCGTCTGACGCCGGTAGAGCCGATCGTACACCTCGCTCCGTTCGAGCAAGTCCCGATGTGAGCCCTCGTCGACGATCCTGCNTTCATCGAGGACCAGAATCCGGTCTGAGCGGATCACAGTGGAGAGNCGGTGGGCGATCACCAGAGTGGTCCGGCCCCCCATCAAACGCTCCAGCGCATCCTGGATCAGCTCCTCGCTTTCGGAGTCGAGACTGCTGGACGCCTCGTCGAGGATCAGGAGCTTGGGCCGCTCAAGCATCACGCGGGCGATGGCTATCCGCTGGCGCTGCCCGGCACTGAGTGTCACACCGCGCTCGCCGACGACCTGATCGTATCCGTCGGGAAAGGTCTCGATGAAATCGGCGGCGTGAGCCGCCAGCGACACCTCTTCGATCTCCGCTTGGCTCGCCTCGAGATTCCCATACAGGAGATTCTCTCGGACCGTGCCACCGAAGAGCATGGGCTCCTGGGGAACGATCCCGATTCGAGTCCGCAGGTCATCTAGCGCNATTTCTCGGACGTCGATTCCGTCGACCGTGACCGAACCTTCCTCGACGTCGAAGAAGCGCGGAATCAATGAGGCGAGTGTGCTCTTGCCGGATCCCGAAATCCCGACGAGAGCCACGGTCACCCCCTCATCCAGAACGAGATCGATGCCGTCCAAGACCCTGGGGAGGTGCGGCTCGTACCGGAANGTGACACCCTCGTAGCGGACCACGCCGCGTACGGGGGTCGGCAACCGCCTGGGGGCCGTCGGGGATTCAATGGCTACAGGGTGGTCCAAAATCTCGAAGATGCGTCGCGCCGCACCCGCGGCCTCCTGGAGGTTCGCCCAAAACCCAGCGAGGGACGTGATCGCACCNGAAATCGTGACNGCATAGAGGAGAAAGGCTACGAGGGTCCCNGGGCTCAACGCCCCGTCCAGGACCAGGCGCCCACCCACCCAGAGCACCCCGACTATGGCCCCGAACGCCGCGAANGTGACCGCCCCAGTGAGGCTGGCCCGTGCCATCGCCCTCCGCAATCCTTCATCACGCGCCCGGTTGACCGCCCCCACGTACGCCTCGTTCTCGTAACTCTCGCGCGTGAAACTCTGGACCGTTCGGATCTGCGTAAACACCTGCTCGGCCCTCGCAACCGCATCGGCCAGACGATCCTGAATATTCGTGCTCAGGCGTCTCACCCTGCGCCCGAAAAACCACCCGACCAAAGCCGCGAACGGAATGGCCGTCAGCGTAACCAGCGTGAGCCGCGGATTCGTGATCGTCACCAACACCAGGGCCCCNATCAAGAACGTGACCTGGCGAATGATCTCCGGGACACCAAAACGAAGCACACCTTGGATCAANCCCGAATCCGAGGCNAGCCGGGAAGACAGTTCGCCCACTCTCCGGTTGGCGAAAAATCCGGGCGGCTGGTAGACCAAGGCGCCGAAGATGTCCCGTCGCAGATCAGCCACCACTTTTTCCGACACGGAAGCGGTCAGATAGCTTTGTGAAAAATTGATCACCGCCAACACGGCGAACAAAAGAAGCAATCCGATTGCGATGCGGTTGAGGACCGCGGAATCTTCAGCCAGAAAGGCCGCGTCGAGCAGNTCCCGNACGACCAGCGGGAACGCGAGGCCGATNCCCACGCTGCAGAGCATCAACANACCAGCCAGGACAAGCGGTGTTGTGTANGGCCCTACTCGAGGGCCCAATCGCCGGAGGAACCCGATGGTCCCCTTGATGGTCAGACGCTCTTGTTTCGACACGGGAGCGCCTTCCTATGTGGTCGATCCATGGTTGGACAGATGTTATCGTCGAAGGGGTTGATTCCCCCGACACATGAGCGAGAATCTCAGGCATGAATTCTGAACAACATTATAGAGCATTTTACATCACGACGGGGTGGACCCTCGGGTTGTTGTTCCTGGGCAGCGTCGTCCACGCAACGGGATCGAGCCTGGCCTGCCCCGATTGGCCCACCTGTTTTGGGACGATGTTCCCCGAAATGACGGGGGGCGTTTTCTGGGAGCACCTGCACCGCCTCGTCGCCGGGGGCCTCGTTCTGATCTTCGCCGCTGCCACTTACATGGCCTGGAAACCCGAAGCCGGGCGCCCAGCGATTCGTAGGTGGGCGGTGGCTGGAATCATACTCTTGCTGGTCCAAAGCCTCTTCGGGGGACTCACGGTTCTGATGCAGCTTCCGGATNCCGTGTCGACNACGCATCTGGCTTTGGCGTTNCTCTTTCTNGCGTTGGTGACCGGACTGACGGTGGTCACATCTCCAGGCTGGAGCGGGGGCAGTGGCGCCGGAGCGCGCCTCCGAGGACTTCGCACCCTGGCTGTGTTTGGCGCCGTTCTCACGTTTCTCCAGTCGGTCCTGGGGGCGGCTGTCCGCCATATGGACGCCGGGCTGGTATGCCCGGACGNNCCNCTCTGCCTCGGCCAGTGGATTCCACCTCTGCAGGCCACCACCGTGGCCGTGCACTTCGGCCATCGCGTCACGGGGATACTTCTACTGATAACGTTGCTGGCGCTGGCGGTTCGGGGGGCACGGAGTCTNGGTCCGTCCGCCGCGCGCACTCTAGCCATGTCCGCAGGCGTTCTCGTGACGCTACAGGTGATTGTTGGTTTCCTCTCCGTGTACACACGCCTGGCCGTCCTTCCGGTGTCCTTTCACACACTCCTGGCCGCGACCATNCTCGGNGTTACGGTGGGCGTCGCGGTGATGACGTGGGCACCGGGAGAAGGCTCGGATGAGGAGAGCGAGCCGTCCGAACTCAGAGCGATCCGACACGGAGAGCTCCGACATGGAGCCTGAGGCAATCGGGACCGTCTTGGCGAGAACCAATGCAGCGCTGAACATCTCCAGTGCGATCCTGCTCACGAGCGGATGGGNCTTCATTCGCCGNGGGCAGATCACCCGCCATCGCGCGAGCATGCTGGGGGCCGTCGCAACATCGGCCTTGTTTCTCATCTTCTACATAACGCGCTTCGCGATCACAGGAACACACTCCTTCGCGGGCGTAGGAGCCGCAAGGGTGATCTACCTGGGGATCCTGTTTTCTCACATGACCCTGGCCGTCCTGATCATTCCAGGCGTTCTACGACTNCTATATNTGGTCCATTCTGAGCGCTTACAGGACCACCGACGCTTGGCCCGTTGGGTCCACCCCGCCTGGCTCTATGTGTCGGTTACTGGNTTCGTGGTCTACGTCCTGCTCTACCATGTTTACGGGTGGGTCTAGGATGCAGTTGATTTCTTTGACAGCCTTCCGTTCGTTGGGGACGGTCACGGGAGTGATCGCCCTNCTCCTCAGCGTCTCCGTCTCTGCCTCGGTCCCCCTCGCTGCACAGGACCGCGCGCCGCAAGTANCCGCAGACTCCGTCGTTGCGCTACCGGAGTTGAGGGTCGAGATCGGTCGTCTGAGGACGGGGTCCGTGCCGGTCGCGGAGGTACCGTTCCCGGTCAACATCATATCGGGATCCGACATCCGAGGTACGACGGGCCCTTCGGTCNCCGGGGCGCTCACCGGCTCCGCCGGNCTGAGCTTTACCAACCAAACCGGTAGCCCCTCACAACCCGATATNCGCCTACGTGGCTTCGCGCTCTCCCCAATCGTAGGNGTGCCTCAAGGTGTGAGCGTGTTTGTCGACGGNGTGCGAGTGAACGAAGCCGACGCGTCTCANGTGCANCTCTCGTTGATCCCCGGGACTGCGATCGACCACATCGAACTGATCCGCGGCTCGACGGGCNCGTTCGGAAAGAACTCTCTGGCCGGAGCACTCAACGTGGTCACACTGCGGGGGGAGGAGAGGTCGGTCGAGATGGTNCTCGANGGCGGATCCTTCGAGACGTTGANAGCAACGGCTAGAGGGTCNGANTCCNTCGGTAGTTTCGACGGAATCGTGACGGGNTCGTACGACCGATCCAGTGGCTGGAGACAACTGAGCANCACAGAGGAGATCAGCCTCTTTGCAAAGATCGGCGGGCGCGGTGAGAGGACAGACGGGTGGCTCTCCTATTCATTCGCTTCCCACCACCTCGAGGGCGCAGGCCCGCTGCCCGAGTCCTGGCTCGACGGCGGTCCGCTTCCGCCCGACATCANCGACCCCCCCGACGATCGCAGGGAACTCCAGTACACAGGAGGCTCCGGCGATCTGTTCCGTCCCGTCCTTCACTTCCTGAGCGGGCGAATCGAACGCGAGNTCGGTGACGCTTGGACGCTCCAGGCAAACGCGTACGGGCGGCTAGTCGATTTCCGCCAGTCGAACGACAACATCACGGAACCCGACGCTTTGGGCCTCACGAATATCCGCACCGTAGGTTCTACCGCACAGGTCAGCTACGAGCCCACCGGTCGCTTGATCACCACAGCGGGCGTCGAGTGGACGCGGAATGACGTCGGAATCGAGATCCGGGAGCTACCCAACCGAACATTTCCCTCGCTCACTCCGGCAACGACCGAGCATCTCCAGACCGACGAGAACAATTTCGGCGCTTTCGGAGAAATCTGGTGGAATTTTCGCCCAACCATGTCGCTGTACGGCTCCCTTCGCTTCGACTATGTCGATCTCCCGGTACAGGACCTCCTCGATCCATCAGGGAGCGGGCAGAACGAGTTCGGGCAGTTCTCTGGCGGTATCGGCCTGAGCAAGTCCTTCGACGCCGGCTGGAATGTCTTCGCGAGTTACGGGCGAGGGTTTCGCGCCCCCGTGATATTGGAAGTGATGTGTGCAGACCCGGATGACCCCTGCCAGCTTCCGTTCGAACTCGGACCCGACCCCCCGTTGCTGCCAGTCGTCTCTGACACGTGGCAGGCCGGACTTCGGATGACCAAGATCCGAAGCCAAGCCGAAGTCACGGTGTACTTGTCGAACGTCCACGACGACATCTTCAACGTAACCGACCTCGAGACGCCAACACGAGGGTTCTTCACGAATCTCGACCGCACCCGTCGGACGGGCGTAGAAGCGTCGTTATCACTGGTCCCGTTTTCGAGCATTCCCCTGACGGTCCGCACCGCGGCGGGCTGGACTAGAGCCACGTTCGAATCGGAGGCCACCTTGTCGGCGCCGTTCCTCGATGACGACGATGATGACGACGATNCGGAAGACCCCGCGGACGATGNCGGGCCGACGCCACCCCANTTGGAACNNGGAGACCGATTCCCGATGGTNCCCAGCCTTACTGCAAACCTCGGTCTGCNCTACGANCTGAGCCAAACCGCGTTCGAGCTGACCGGNGNGTGGGTCGNTGGACAGTTCCTNGTCGGGGACGAAGGGAATGACGCAGAACTCGGAAANCTCGATGGGTANGTGCTCTTGGACGCGAGCTTAGAAAGGAGTTTCAGGGCTGNGGTGTTCTACCTGCGCGTCANCAACTTCCTCGGCACCAACCACCAAGCCTTCGGCATCGTGTCCCGGAATCTGCGCGGGCCAACCGAGGCCGTGGAACGGTTCCTCACCCCAGGGCATCCGGCTGAGTTGACCGCAGGGATCAGGGTTCACCTACAGCCGTAGCTTCCCTACGCCAAGGGAACCGAGATCTGCACCTCCGCGCCCCCGTCGGGACCGTTCCTCAAATGGATCCGGCCACCCTGAAGCTCCACCGCCCTGCGGGCATGGGAGAGCCCGAGCCCCAGGCCTCCGTCAGTGGTTGTGTAAAAGGGATCGTATGCCCTGGACAACGCTTCGGCAGAGAACCCCGGACCCCCATCCTGAATAAGCACGCGACCCCACTCTCCATTGCTAGTGACGGTCGCGACCACATCCTTGCCAAGGCCAAACACCGCCGCGTTGTGAAGAACGAGGTATAGTGCGTCGGAAAGGGCTTCGGAGTTCACTCGGACTTGGACCGAGCCCTTCGCCGAAAAAAGCACGGAGATGTCCAATTCGGATTCGTATGCCTGGACCGCCTCCTTGACGATTCGGACAAGATCGTCCTCGCCGATCTGGCCAGCCGGATCCTCCAGGAAGAAGTGGAGATCCTCGATTGCCCCCACGGCATCCTCGGCGGCTCGCCGGAGTGACAGGCTACGGTCTTTGAACGCCGCGGCAAGCGGACCGTCCACGTTCTCGCGCAGGTAGGCCCCGATGCGTGAAAGGCCCAGGCGAAAAGACGTATCGTCCCCGGCGGTCTCGCCGGACGGCGAAGAACGAGCCGGCGCCCCGTCGGTCGAGCCGCCCGAGGTTCGACCGATGCCTCTTCCCACTAGAAAGCCGACGACGGCAGCGACCGCCGCCGCAACACCCCCAACAATCAAAGCATCCATACTCTCCTCAACGATCTTGAATGGCTCCAGCCTCCCATCCCTACTGAGGCCCCCACCGGCAATACGCGTCTTCCCGAGCCTCACACGCGATGTGTGAGATAGTGGGCGGGTCTTGGATCGACCCGCTGAGCGTCGCGGAACAGAGGCCCAACACGAGGGAACAGGCATCACCTCCGGAGTCGCTCTGGATAAACAGGAGCGAACGCCCTTCGAGGATGAATCCTCCGTCCGCAAAGCCTCCAATCCGGCGTCCGAAGAGCGCCCGGAGCCTCTTCCTTACTCTCCGTTTTGCGAGGGCCAACCCCAACCTACGGGGCATCAATCCAGGTCGACGGGGCAATTTGCCCGCCAGCCTGGCGCCACATTCCAGAAAAATCGCCCTCGCATCAGGTCTCTTTACCACGAGCCGCACCAGATCGGCGAACTCCTCATCCGAGATCTTGTTGCCCTTCCTTGTCTCCTTTTGGTAAGTCCGTATCCGGCGCTCCACCACGTCACTCAGACCCAACCTGCGAGGCATCGTGACCGACGTGTCTTCCTCTTCGAAAACCTCGAAGGGCCGATCACTCGCCTGGAGGACCTCCAGAATTGTGAGGGCAACCAGAGCCGACACCCGCTGGCGCCCACTGGCGGTGGATTCTATTCCCGTCTGCTCTGTGGGCTGGTCGATGGTCGTACTCGTTGGGAGGCTCTTGAAGTTCCGTGAATCTCGCAGGCCGTTGGTCACCCGGCAACGAAAGCGCGACACCGTCCGGAGAGAGTACCAAGATGGGAGTGGCACCGCCGCGCCCATATCCTATTACAACAAGAGCGCGCCGGCCAAATTCCGAATATCCGGCGGGTGGAGATTGAGGGAGTCATCCGGCCGCCCTGGGGCCTGATTTTGTGCCGCGATGACCACGTCTCCCCCGCCTTTTTTTGATCGAGACGGGCCACGCCATCCACTTCGCACGGCCCACATGGGGGCCTCAACCAGATCACGAATCAGGCCCACCCTTGAAGGTGTGATCGGGACGGATCATATTCCGACCGAAAGCAGGAATCATTGTCGGGGTGAGGTCGAACCGGTGGTAACGGACGGCCCGAGCCCCGACGGGATGGGAAGGCCTCAGATGGACGACGATGTTCGAGCGGGTTTGAAGGAAGAAGCCCTCGACATGTTGAGTGACGAGGAGCTCGTGGTCGCCCACCTCCACGGCCGAACGGGTGCGTTCGAGGACCTATACGACCGGTATCGTGACCGGCTCGTGCACTTCGTTGCCCGCAAGACCGGTGATGGGGACCAGGCACAGGACTTGGTTCAGGAAGCCTTCATCCGAGTCACGCGGCACCTCCACCGGTTCGACACCTCGAAGAAATTCTCGACCTGGGTGTACACGATCGCGAGTAATCTCTCCAAGAACGAGCTCCGCAATCGATCACGGAATCCTCTGGTTCTCTTCCAGCGGCTCACGAACGGTTGGGACGGCGACCACCGCCCCATCCAGTTCGAGGACTTCCGGATGAGGCCTGACGATCTTTATCGGAAGCGTTTCCTCAAACAGCTGGTGGAGGAAACCGTGCAGAAATTGCCGGAACACCACCGCTTGGTGTTCCGACTGCGCGAGCTGGAGGGCAAAAGCTACGAGGAGATCTCCGAGATCACCGGAGTCAACCTCGGGACCGTGAAGAGCAGGCTACACCGCGCCCGCAATTCATTCGCCCAAAGGATCGAACCGTTCCTCAATTAGTGCA
>PCCM01000106.1 GCA_002731735.1 Gemmatimonadota bacterium
AGAGTCGGTGCCCGGTCCCGCCCGTTCGGGTCGGTAGACCTGACTACTGTACACAGTTTCGTTCAGGCACGCGAAATCGCTGGTCAGACGACCCCTGCCACGGTACTGTGTGACGGTCGGCTTCCCGCCGTACGATACCTCGTCCTTGAGAGGCTCGACGCGCAGAACAATCGCCATTGTGTGGGCTGCCAGGGAGCTTCTCGGGGTCAGAACGGAGAAATAGGTGCCCATCTACGAATACTCCTGCAAGGCCTGTGGGCATGAGTTCGAGACCTTGGTTCTGGGGAGAACCCAGCCCGAATGCCCCTCCTGCCAGAGCCAGGATCTCAAGCGGTTGATGTCCCTACCGACAGTCCAATCGACGGCCACACGGGCGATGAGCATGCGAGCCGCGAAGAAGCGCGACAAGGCTCAGGCGTCGGAGCGGGTCATCGAGCAGAAGAAATACGAGGAGGCGCACAACGACTAGAGCTTCAGCAGGACACACACCTGTGGTTATTCACCGCGCCGAGACTCTCGAGCAAGGCGACCGTCTCCGGAAAGGGCTGAATCCGCTGCACGGGACCGTTCGCCATGTCCACGGCCGTTTGTCCCCGCCTACTCACCACCATTACGTCGGCACCTCGATCGATGAGGTAGCGAATCAACTCGTTGTCCCCCCGAGCGGCGGCGTGGTGCAGCGGCGTGTAGGCGTTCAGATCCCGCGCGTTCACATCCGCGCCGAGTTCCTCGATGAGATACCTCGCTGCTGGGAGCCAGGCATCCGGCACGTGCCGGTGGGCGTTCCCGGCAAAACCCTCGCCGTAGCCTACGCCGGTGGCCGCATGGATCGGGTAGGCGCCCGGACCTCCATTGGGGACGGGCAACAGTCCTGAGGGGTCCAACTCCAGATCATCCCCTCCGCCGCGCCTTTGCCTCGCCACCTTTTGGGTCGGGATGTTCGGATCCGCNCCGTGGGCAATCAGAAGGCGCATGGCCGGGATNTCCGTGGCGTAGGCGGCCCTCCAGAAAGCCGTGGCCCCTGTGGTGTTCACGTCCAATTGATCGAACGTATAACTCATGTACCACAGATGCCTCGTAAGGCGCACATCCGGGTCGGCTCCCGCCTCCAACAGGGCCTCCATGACATCGAGATACATCGCCNCCTGCTGCCTGTACGCCTGTTGCTGGGGATATCGGGCTTTCGGGGCCCAGTGCACGTTCAANGCTGCAAAAAGCGGCGCGGCACCGGCGTCGCTGGCGAAGTTGGCNTCTGCACCCCGCTCNAACAGAAGCATGGCCAGATCGAANTGGCCGTTGATCGTGGCGATCAGGAGCGGACTCGAATGATCTCCTCCGCTCAACTGGTCGATGTCCGCGCCCGCGTCGAGGAGGGCGATCGCCGATTCCACNTGGCCTTCCCGGGCGGCGTGGATCAAAGCCGTGAATCCACCTTGGCCTCCCACGTTCTCAGCGAAGGAACGGGGCCGAACCTCAGGGTCACCGACCGCCACGGTGTAACTGCCGTCATCCTCGGGAGGATCGTCATCCGTGAGTTCGGGCGGTTCCCCGCTCCAAGCAGCCTGAACAGCGGCCTGGACCTGCCGGGAGTCGGGTCGCCAGCCCAGATCGTCCGGCGCTTGTTCTTCCTTGAAAGTCTCGAGAACGCGGTTACGCCGCCCCGAGGCTTCNCGGTCCGCACGCTGGAGCGCCGGGATATCGACGACGTATGTGAGGATCGAGGGGTCCGCACCTTGGTCGAGAAGCAGCTGAACGACGGCGACCCGGTTNCGCCCCGCGGCAAGCATCAAGGGGGTCTGCCCTCGAACGGACTCTGTCACGTCCACGTCTGCGCCGTGATCGAGGAGCGCCTCGACCGTCNNCACGCTGCCCGATGCTGCGGCGAAGTGCAGTGGTGTGACNTCACCGGTGGTCGTGTATGCACTCGGATCGGCCCCCGCTTCGAGAAGCCGGGCAACCACCCGGTCTTTGCCGGCCTTGCTGGCCAGATGTAGTGGCGTGTAGTCACCGAGCCGCGTCACGCCCTGCAGGTTGGCCCCGGCGTACAGCAACATCCCCACCATCTCGACGTCACCCGCCTCGGCCGCCCAATGCANGGCCGTCATCCCGTCTCCCTGGGGAGCGTTGACGTCGGCCCCTTCCGTCAGCAGCGCGCGAACCGCNTCGATGTCACCGTCCATCGCCGCGTCGGCCACCGGTGAGTCNAGGAGCNTCGCGCCGGACAACAGGACGCCGAACACCAGCGTCCCCATCAGGCTCCAACCAGCGCTACGACTGTCTGCTCGTCGGCCGCGCATGTCTTCTANTTGCCGCATTGGGCTCGTGCCTCTTTCAGCCAAGTCAAATCGTCAGCGAGTACGTTCCTGTGCTNTTGCCGAAGTTGGGCATGTCTTCCAGCCCCAGCCTGTGCATCAAGTCGAGCATCGCGTTGGCCATGGGCGTACCGTCCGGCGCCTTGAAGTGCAGGTTGCCCTGCAGCTTGCCGTTGGCACCACCCGCCACGAANAGCGGGCANCGCTTGTGATTGTGNAGGTTGGGATCTCCCATCGGCGAGCCATAGATGATCATCGACTTGTCCAGCAAGTTGGCCTCGCCGTCCATCGTGTTCTTCAGCTTGTCGAGGAAGTACGGGATCATGCTCACGTGGTACCGATTGATGAGCGCGAAATCTTCGATCGCCCCTTCCCGCCCACCGTGGTGCGAGGCGGGGTGGAACGGCCTGTCNACGCCACTCNCCGGAAAGACCCGCGCNGACGAATCCCGCCCCATCTTGAAGGAGAAGACGCGCGTCAGGTCGGACTCGAAGGCCAACACCTGCAGGTCGAACATCAACTTTACGTGCTCCTCGAAGGAGTCCGGGACGCCGGCCGGAGCCTCGGGCATCTCNCTNAACTCACCNCTCNCGTTGTACTCCTCGANCANCTCGATCCGCCTCTCGATCTCGCGGATGTCATCNAGGTACTTCTCCAGTCGCTGCCGGTCGGTGGGCCCCAACTCACGCTGGAGNTCCCCGACCCTGCCGGTGATCCAATCGAGGATGCTTCGGTCGGCTTGCCTCCGAAGCGCACGCTCCTCGGCCGTCCCNCCCGCCCCGAAGAGCTGCTCGAACGCGACCCTGGGATCACGAATTACTGGAAGCGGCTCGGTNGGCGACGCCCAGCTGATCGAGTCCGTGTACACGCACGTGTATCCGTANGCACATCCGCCCGATTGGTTGATGTTCTCGATACACAGTTGCATCGAGGGGATCGGCGTATCTTGACCAAATCGCTGCGCGTAGTACTGGTCGAGCGACGTCCCGACGAAGACGTCCGAACCCTCGGTCTGCTTGGGATGGGACTGTGTCAAGAATACGGCGCTCGAACGGAAGTGGTCACCGCCGATCTCTGGCGCGGTGACCGCTTCGGCCCCCTGCACGTCCGTGTTGCTGATGATCGTGAGGTANTCCCGGAAGGGCTCGAGTGANCTCAAAGCGCCNGGCGTCAGGTCAAAGTCACGGCCGACGGTTGCCGGGGCCCACAGATTCTTGGAGGCACCGTACGTGTTGCTCCCGGCCGCGCCGTGCACCATCTCGATGGCGACCAAGCGGGTTTGATCGGTAGCCAAGGTGGCGGCCGCCGCCCCACGCCGCCCCGCAGGAACCATCGCATCGAGGAAGGGAAGCGCCACGGTAGCGCCCATGCCGCGCAGAGCCTCGCGGCGGGAAATGTGCTTGCCCGTGATGAAATCCATGTCCTACCTCCTAAGGAATCGCTTCCGCAGTGGTCTCGGCCCTTCTCATCTGAAACGCCCCGCTGTTGACCACGCCCAATATGAACGAAGACATCCGGTAATCGTCGACCTCGGCCCCGGCGGTAATCGCCCGAATCGTCGGTTTGTCGTAGTACTCGACTCGACGGCCGAGGGCATAAGCCATCAGGTTTTCCGTAAAGTTCCGGACCAGCGGAATCGGCCGCTGCATGAGCGCCTCCCGTAGATCCTCGGGGCTCGTCACCGGAGTCCCGTCGTAAAGCTCCCCCTGCGTGTCCAGGGGCATCCCGTTCTCTCTGATCCGCCAGCGTCCCGTAACGTCGAAGTTGTCGAGCGCCAGCCCGATGGGGTCCATGAACCTGTGACAGGAGTTACACGTCGGGTCCGCGCGGTGCATCTCCATCCGCTCGCGCGTCGTGAGCATTCGACCCTCTACTACGGCATCCGTCTCCTCCAGATCCGGCACGCCGGGCGGCGGAGGCGGAGGCGGGGTGCCGAGCAGAACCTCCATGACCCACTTACCGCGGAGGACGGGCGAGGTCCGGTTCGCGTGCGAAGTCAGCGTGAGCACGCTCCCGTGCCCCAATACGCCCCTGCGCCGGGCGTCCGGATACGTCACCCGCCGGAACTCTTCTCCACTCACACCGGGGATGCCGTAATGGTTGGCAAGACGCTCGTTGACGAACGTGAAGTCGGCAGTGAAGAGATCGAACACGCTCCGATCGTCCCGGACCAGGCTGTTGAAGAACGTCTCCGTCTCCAACAGCATGTCGTCCGCGAGCTGCTGGTAGAAGTCAGGGAACAAGAGCCGATCCGGATGAACTTTCTCGAGGTCCTGAAGTCGGAGCCACTGGCCGGCAAATCTCGCACCCAACGCCTCCGAACGAGGATCCCCCAACATTCGCCGTACCTGTCGCTCCAGGACTTCGGGGTCGGAGAGCTCCCCTCGTTCCGCCAAGGACATCAACTCGTCGTCCGGCGGCCTGGCCCAAAGGAAGAACGAGAGACGTGACGCAAGGTCCCGATCCTCGATCCGGTAGCTCTCCCCGGGCTCGACATCCCGCGGGCGCGTCTCGAGCCGGAACACGAAGTCCGGACTCGCCAAAATGGCTTGGATGGCGGTGCGGATGCCCGCCTCGAAGCCCCCGGGCTCGCCTCCCTCCGCGAAGAAGATCATCAAGTTGTCGAGTTCATCAGGCGTGACGGGCCTCCGGAACGCCTGTGTACCCAAACGAGTGATGATCTCCTCGGCGCACGGCCTGGCCTCTTCGGGTGTCGTGGGGCGACACGTGAAGATTTTGCGCCGGCTGGGCGTCTCCGAGACACCCGTGGGGTTATGGGGGCCGTTGATGACCAGATCCTTCAGATGCGCCAGAGCCGTGACGCCGTAACCCGAGACGCCGATCTGCCGGTCGGCGAGCGACCAATCGTGTGGGGACACCAAGTCTTCCACGAGCCCCTCGAAGTTCCGTACGAACGCCGCTGTCACCCTGTGGGGTCCCGCCCTTACGAAAACGGCCTCGGTTTCCATGTTGACGCCGTTCGGGTCCTGCGTATGCATCCATTTGTCGACGTCTAACAACGCCACTCGCTCGCCGTCGATGGAGACCTCGATCTGCTCGGAGGCGCCTGTCTGCCCGTAGAAGCCCCCAGTCGTCGTGTGCTCGAAGGCCAAGTTGAAGACGTATTCACCGTCGGCCCAGAAGTTGTGGACCACGGAGATTCCACCCCGCGTTCCCCGTGGCGCGCCCTCCACGCGATCCCACTGCGAGACGTACCCGGGATTCGTGTACGTCCTCGAGCCGACCGGGGCATTCGGGTCGCCGACGGCCAGGCGGCTGATCTCGCCAGCAGCAGACAAGTAGGCGGCCATCAACGTCGGCGAAAACATCTGAACGTCCGCGATGTTGTCGAAATTGGCACTCTTCGGATCCAGCGGTAGGTAGTCACCCGCATCCACCTTCAGATCCAACAGATCCTCCACTGCGCGCGAATACTCGGCACGATTCATCCGCTGGAACGTTCGCTCCCCCGGATTCGGATGCTCCGCGGCCTCCTCGTCGATCAAACTCTCTAGCGTCTCCACCAACGACAGAAGCGTGTCCGGACTTGGCCGGCGCGCCCCAGGGAGTGGCATCATCCCGGCCCGAAGCTTGACGATCATCTTTTCGGCCGTCTCCGCCCACTCCACCGCCCGCTCCACCTCGAAATCCTCGAGCGTCAGGTTGCCCCTCAGCCTCTCGTCGTTGTGGCAGTTCACGCAGTACTGCTGTACGACGGCCGTCAGGGAATCGGCAGGAATGTCCAGCCGCAGGCCAGCCAGATACGCCTCGGGCGCTTCGGGGATGGAGGATAACCGGACGCTCTGTTGGCTCGGCGCGGAGCCTAAGTCACCAGTACGACCGACGAGGACGACCCCGGCAAGGACCGCAGTGGCACTGAGAATCTTCAAGCTCGCCTGACCTTCCTTGGAGGCGTTCGACCCTTGGATGGCGTTGAACCTTGAATGATGCCACGAGGGCGCCCGTTCCGCTAGGGACGGCCAGCATCGCGGAGAACGTCGCCCAAGCTTGTGGCTACGAAAGGTTGGCACGTATGATTCCACCGGCTCGTGCAGGGCCGTCGGGTCAGGTCGAGGACCCGGCGAGTCGGCTCTGTACGGGAAGTTCACCCCCGAAAAAGGCCGAGGAGGGGTTCCGTGAAGAGGTCGTCCTGTGTAGTGCCACTGCTGATCCTCGCGTTCAGTGGTGGATCGACGAACGCAACAGCCCAAGAACTGCAAGACGTTGCGAACATGCCGCGCCCCATCGAAGCTCTCGACAACGTTTGGATCGAAGAGCTCACGATGATGGAAGTCCGTGATGCACTCGCGGAAGGGAAGACGACCGCCCTGATCCTGACGGGCGGCATCGAGGAGAACGGCCCGTACCTCACTACCGGGAAGCACAATCATGTGCTGCGTGTCATGGGTGAGTCGATCGCGAGGAGACTCGGCGACGCGTTGATCGCGCCCATTGTGGCCTTAGAGCCGGGCAATCCGGCCAACAGCCGCTCTCCCGGGACGGTCGTGCTGTCTCGAGGGACGTACGAAGCCATGTTGACGGACATGGCCACCAGCCTGAGATCTCAGGGCTTCCAGAACATCATACTCATCGGCGATAGCGGGGGTAATCAGAGATCGATGGCCACCGTGGCCGATGCGCTTTCAACCGCGTGGAGGGGTGATTCCGGCGGCATCTACCATATCCCCGAGTATTACAACTACGACGACGTGGTCGACTACCAGCGGGATGTCCTCGGCGTCGATGAGGATCCACGTCTCGAGGGACTTCACGACGACTATTACATCACCTCGATCATCATGAACGACGATCCGCAGCATGTCCGCCTCGAGCAGCGAATCGAGGCCGGTAAGGCGTCGATCAACGGAATCAGCATCGTGCCCATCGAGCAGACGATCGAGCACGGGCGGCGGCTGATCGAGTTCCGAACCGACGTCACGGTCGGGGCGATCGGGCAGGTCATGGCGGCCGGGAGGTGATGGTGCGACAGCTTCTGAGACGATCGATTCTGTGGATGGGAGTGCTTGGCCTGGCCTTGCCGGCCTCACCCGTCTTCGGCCAACAAGGCGCTCAAAACGGGGAGTGGCGTAGCTACGGCGGAGACGCGGGTAGCACCAAATATTCGTCTCTCGACGTTATCGACGAGACCAATGTTCAGGATCTCGAAGTGGTCTGGAGATGGCAGACGGTGGATTATGAGCGTCAGGCGGAAGACCCCGACGTCAGGTTCAACAGTCTCCTGTTGGCGACGCCACTGAAGGTGGGGGACGCGCTGTTCACCAGCACGAATCTCGGCCAGGCGGCCGCGATCGATGCGGTCACCGGCGAGACGCTTTGGGTCTACAACTCCGTGGCTGAGGGGACGAGTGCCGGGCGAGGACGGGGCACACGCGGTCTTGCGTATTGGACGGACGGGTCCGACGAGCGACTCCTTACCGTGAGCGGTGAGCACCTGGTGGCTCTCGGTACCCGGACCGGAGAGCTCTATCCGGAATTCGGTGAAAACGGAAAAGTCGATCTTCGTCAGGACATGGGGCCACGGCTCCAGCGGTACAGTTGGAACGCCGCCCCGCTGGTCTGCGGGGACGTGGTCGTCGTTGGAGCCGCCATGTCCGACTCCCCCACCCGGCAGGAGGCGACCCCCGGGTACGTGAGAGGCTACGACGTCATGACTGGGGAACTTCGCTGGCGATTCAACCCGGTTCCTCAACCGGGAGAAGCCGGCAACGAGACCTGGGAGGATGGGTCGTGGCAATACAGTGGCAATGCCAACGTCTGGTCGCTGATGAGCGCCGACGAGGAACTGGGTTACGTATATCTGCCCGTGAGCACCCCCACGAACGACTGGTATGGCGGGCACCGACTCGGTGACAACCTTTTCGCCGAGAGTCTCGTGGCGCTCGAATGTGCGACCGGTGAGCGCGTGTGGCACTACCAGATGATTCATCACGGCCTGTGGGACTACGACAACCCGGCGGCGCCCAACCTGGTGGACATCACCGTAGACGGGCGACCGATCAGGGCGGTCGTGCAAGTCACCAAGCAAGGGTTCACCTACGTCTTCGACCGTGTCACCGGAGAGCCGGTGTGGCCGATCGTAGAACTCCCAGTTCCTCCGTCTCTGGTACCGGGGGAGCGCGCCTCGCCCACACAGCCGTTCCCGACCTGGCCTCTGCCCTTCGAGCGACAGGGCATCACGGCGAACGACCTGATCGATTTTACTCCCGAGCTTCGTGCCGAAGCGATCGAGATCCTTGGTGGCTATGTGTTCGGGCCGATTTTTACACCTCCGTCCGTACGCAGTGAGGACCCGGACGACACTCAAGGGACCATTCAGCTACCCGGTTGGGTCGGTGGCGCTGACTGGAACGGCGCGGCCATCGACCCCGAGACGCAGATTCTCTACGTCCCGTCCGTCACGGCGCCGATCGTGGTGTCACTCGTCGCGCCAAACCCGGATGCGTCGGACTTCAACTACGTGAGGGGAGCGCCACGCAGCGTGCAGGGTCCGCGAGGGCTACCACTCGTGAAGCCGCCATGGGGTCGCATAACTGCGATCGACCTCAACAGCGGCGAACACCTCTGGATGGTGCCCAACGGTGAGGGTCCACGCGACCATGAGGCGCTGCAGGGTCTCGATCTTCCCAGGCTGGGTGCCCCCGGCCGGCCCGCTCCGTTGCTGACCAAAACGCTGCTGTTCATCGGAGAGGGCTCGCCGAGTATGCTGGCGATGCCCCGGTTGGCCGGTGGAAACATGTTTCGGGCGTACGACAAAGATACCGGGGAGGTGCTGTGGGAGACGGAACTGCAAGCCGGCACCGCCGGGGCTCCGATGACCTACATGGCGGACGGGAAGCAGTACATCGTCGTCGGCATCGGCGAGGCGAACCGTCCTGCGGAGTTCATCGCCCTGAGCCTTCCGTAGACATCCCCCGGCTCGCGACCCAGCGCTCGACGGACGCCGTTCTCCTTGCGTGAGTAAAAGGAATCGACTGACGATCAAGCCACCAACACTAACAAAGCACGACCCTGACAACGTACCTAGCTGTCAGGGTCGTGCTTACATCCCATCACTTCAGGGTCGGGTTCGCTCGGTGGCGTCAGGCGACTTACTTCGAGGCTAGTTCCCGTCTCTCCTGCCGCTGCCGGGCTGCGCGATGCCTGCAGCGTCACGCTCAGCCGACGACATCTGGTTCGCGCCCAAGTTGCCGAGCA
>PCCM01000107.1 GCA_002731735.1 Gemmatimonadota bacterium
TCAATAAATAAATAATTAAATCAATGACTTATGTCCCTATTGGCCATGAATTTATCCTGAATCGATGTTGGTCCAAACGTGTAGCATTCGGACGGTTTCGAGTGGTTAACGCGGGAAACCGCCGATTTCTGTAAGATGGGCAGCGACTAACGGTGTGTAAGCCTCCGCTCGGCCGAGTTAATTGGCAGACTCGCTTGGCTTGTCAAGCGCTGGAGGATGATTTAAACGAATTTTTGTTGGACGTCGAACGTTTGACAGGGGAGAAAATGAGTAATGACACATGAAGTAATTATTTCCGGAGGTATGCTGGTTGATGGCACGGGCGCGGAAGAAAAACGGGCCGACGTTGCGATCGACAACGGTCGTATTTCGCGGGTAGGTGATCTCGAAGGCGAACAAGCGGGGCAGACAATCGACGCGACCGGGAAAATCGTCACGCCGGGATTCGTCGATTTACATACCCATCTGGACGCCCAGATTGCATGGGATCCGGAAATGCGTCCGAGCTCATACCACGGAGTTACAACGGCGTTGATCGGCAATTGTGGCGTCTCTTTCGCGCCAGTGAGCGCCGGCAAAAGCGAGTATCTCGCTAAATTAATGGAGGCCGTTGAAGATATCGCGGCCGATGCGATCATCGATGGCATGCCCTGGAATTGGGAGAGTTACGGTGAATATTTGGATACCGTTCAGTCGTTAAAGCCAACACTCAATGTCGTAGGCCTTGCGGGTCACTCGGCCATACGGTTTGAGGCCATGGGCGATAAGGCGTGTGATAAAGACGTACAAGCCGACGAGCAAGAGTTGGCCCGCATTGTGGAGCTAGTCAAAGAGTCGGTGGCCGAAGGTGCGGTTGGCTTTTCGACGTCTCGGTTCTTGGGACATCGAGTTCCTGATGGACGCTTAACTCCCGGTACCTGGGCAAACCCGCGCGAAACAGAAGCTATTCAGCAAGCCGTTGTTGACGGCGGAGGACGAGGCGGTCTGTTCCAGGTAGCACCGGATATGCAGACACGTTATGAAGTCGAAAGAGAGATGTTTGAGCGGGGTGCTGAAATCGGTTGCCAAGTACTATTTTCGGGGGGTACCGGTGGTGACGGCGATGGCGGGGTTTCCAGATGGCAAGAATTTTTCCAACGTAATAACGAGGCGGGGAATAGAATTAACGGGATCTGCCATACGCGTCCGAGCGGTTCGTTTTTCGGGTTAGCTCAGCAGTCGTTTCTCCGTACACCTGCGTGGATCGAACTGATGAAACTGCCGACCATATCGGATCGGGTCGATGCAATGCGTGATCCTTCCACCCGAGAAAAGCTGATTTCTGAGGCGAAAGAGGCGGGCGGATTTGGCCCCACGGCTCGAATTCTCCATCCGATGGGCATGGGTGAATATCCAGATTACGATCTCGATCGCAATGGGAGTTTGCAGCAATTGGCGGATGCCAGCGGTAACGATCCCGTCGATATCTATGTCGAACGCCTGCTTGAATCCGAGGGGCGAGAGCTCTGGAACTTATGGGCCTTTGGGGGTGCATTAGAGAATCAGTGGAAATATATGCAGCTGCCTTATGTGATCCCGATGCTGGGTGACGCAGGTGCACATGTGGGCCAGTTTACGGATGCCGATTCACCGACGTTCTTGTTAAGCGAGCTGACGCGAGATCGTGGAGTCTACAGTCTTCCCGAGGCGGTTCACCGGATTTCAGGTAAGTCGGCCGAGGTGCTTGGTCTTAAAGAGCGGGGATGTATCCGCGAGGGCTGGCATGCTGATGTTAACGTCATCGACTACGACGCGTTGGGCTCCTGTCACCCCGAATACGTCAATGACTTTCCGCACAACGGCGGTCGTTTGGTCGTTAAAAGTCGGGGCTACGACGCGACTCTGGTAGCTGGTCAAGTCGTCATCCAAGGTGGCGAGTACACTGGGGATCGACCGGGACAGGTCATTCGCGAGTTCCAACGGGGATAGTATTTGATAGGACGTTTCCGAAAACTCGATACGCTCTATCGAAAGCTACCTGGAGTCTGTACTGACTTGCGATGAGCGAATCGAGTCTTTCTAGGGCCCCAATGTCTGCTGAGCCGGAGACGGTTACCGAATCCGGTTTCAGCGATGACTTCAAGATTACTTGGTACCGATCGCCCATCGAACCAGCGTTGTTGGCGGAACTTATGCAACGGGACGACTTGCGTGGATGGCTGCAAACGTTGGGCCACCTAGGTTATTTCTTCCTGACGGGCATGCTCGCGTATTTCGCTTTTCTGAATATTTATCCAACCAATTGGTATTGGTCGATCCCACTGTTGTTGCTTACGTTATTCGTCCACGGAACGATGGGGCCGTTTATGGGACTGATTGCCGTCCACGAATTAATGCATCGCACCGTCTTTAAGTCGAGAAGACTGAACGCGTTTTTTGAGCGGGTCTATGCGTTCATCAGTTGGTCGGACTATTTGTGGTATCAAGGCAGTCATCCGCGTCACCATGGAGCGACTTGTCACGACGCATTCGATGGTGAAGTTCCGTTAGCCCTTCTCGCGAAAGCCAGGATCGAACGGAAGAAAAATTGGTTTCGTTTGTTGGTCTTCAATCCCACGGCAACGTGGCAGAGATTGAAACTTGTTTGGCGCCATGCCAACGGGCGTATTCAAGGTCGTTGGTATAACCATGTGCTCCCCGAAAACGATCCGGTGGTGCGTCGCCGACACCGCAATTGGGCTCGCATCTTACTTATTGGACACACGCTTTTGGCGGCGATATTTATCATCACCGGTCATTGGTTTTTGATCGTCGTTTTTACCTTGGGCACCTTTTACTGCGGCTGGCTTGGGTTTCTATGTGGGATCCCTCAGCATTTTGGTCTTAATTCCAACGCCCCGGACTTTCGATACAACACACGGACGTTCACCTGTTCGTGGCTCCCGGCATTCTATTACTGGAATATGCAATACCACTTAGAGCATCACATGTTTCCTGCCGTACCTTTCTACAATCTACCGAAACTGCGAGCGGCGATCGCCCACGATTTGCCTCCAGCGACCCACGGCCTCATTGCGACGTGGAGGGAACTCTTCGAGATTCGTTGGCGGATTCGGGAGAACCCGGAATATCGGTTTGTTCCCGATGTCCCGTTGCACCGAGAAAAAAACGCCTAAGCGACGAAGGAACTATTAGAACTACCGATCCATACGGCGCGAATTTTTGATACTAAGTGTTCTTAATAGTGTTTTAACCTATTGAAATAAAAAGAATAAAAATGACATTTTTTTTCGGTTTCTCTCGATAACGTCATTAAATGGACTCGGTGAGACAAAGAGGGGAGCAAAGATGATGGTTCTTAGTTGACCAGCGAACTTTCTGGACGGGTGCGAATTCTTTCTTTCTAGGGCGTAAAGGACAACAATTCGCGGCTCGTTCCAAGAAGTGCCAGTCGATAACAACATCCAGTCGAGGAAAGTGACATGAGTGTGATGATCACGCTTGAGATGCCGATCAAAAGTGAAAAGTTAGAGGAGTATCTTGGGATCATGAAACAGGCGCTTGTTGACACGCGCAATTACAAGGGTTGCGAAAGTGTTGAAACATACGTCGAGAAAGAAAAGTCGGTAGTGTGTCTGGTAGAACGCTGGAATAGCGTCGAGGACCAGAAAGCGTACATGGCGTGGCGTATGGAAACCGGGTTATTGGAAGCCCTTGGACCATACCTTGACGGTGAGCTTGTGAATCGGTTCTTTGAAATCCACGCCGACGTGTAAACAACGCGCGTATGTTGATGAAGCTTCTACAGCGGCGGAACCCCAGGTGAAGTACCTTACCGATGATGTTCGAATCACTGGGATGGAAGAGGTGATCGCCCCCGAGGCTTTGATCGCCGAACAACCCATGTTGAACGCGGCTTCGCGTACGGTCTACGAGACGCGTGGAGCAATTAGTCAAATACTTAAAGGGGAAGACCAACGTTTGCTTGTGGTGGTGGGACCGTGTTCTATCCATGACCCCGACGCTGCCCGCGAATACGCAGATCGTCTTATTGAGGAATCTCATGCCCATGCCGACGACCTTCTCGTCGTCATGCGTGTGTACTTTGAAAAGCCTCGTACCACAGTGGGATGGAAGGGCCTAATCAATGATCCTCACTTGAACGGTTCGTTCGACATCAACGGAGGCCTAAAAATGGCGCGCGGGTTGTTGAAGGATGTTGCGGAAATGGGTCTCGGGACCGGGACTGAATACCTTGACCCTATTACGCCCCAATACCTAGGCGATCTTGTGAGTTGGGGTGCGATCGGAGCGCGTACCGCGGAAAGTCAGGTTCATCGCCAACTTGCATCGGGTCTATCGTGTCCCGTGGGATTTAAGAACAGCACCGATGGATCGATTCAAGTCGCCGTGGACGCTATCAAATCGGCAAACCACGAACACATTTTTTTNTCGGTGACGAAGCGTGGACATTCTGCGATTTTTTCGACGTCGGGAAACGGCGATTGTCACTTGATCCTCCGGGGCGGTGGCGGAAAAACGAACTTCGATAATCCGTCCGTGCAATATGCGAGCGGGTTACTCNATCANGCGGGACTTGGAATCAAGGTCATGATNGACATGAGTCATGCCAACAGCAGCAAAGATCACCGCAACCAGCTCACCGTTTGTAAGGATGTGTGTGCGCAGGTTGAACATGGCGAATCTCGGATTTTTGGTGTCATGTTGGAAAGCAACCTTGTCGAGGGCAATCAATCGATTGGTACAGGTGAAGAGCTTGTGTATGGTTGCAGCATTACCGATGCCTGCATCGGCTGGGACGATACGGTCTCGTGTTTGAATCAGCTCGCGACTGCGGTTCGAGCGAGGAGCTCCGCGAAGTGAACATCTTTGATCGAGCGGCAATATTTCGTCAATCGGAGATNGGCTCACCGACGGTTCGACTAACGAAGCGATGGTGGCATTCCGTTTGTCTGGTGGTCTTTGGCGGTTTGTCTGCTCACGGTGGCTTGTGCGAGACGACCGAACCTGGACTCAAGCATTTTTATTCTTCGGGCTGGGGGATCGACAGCNCCAACCGGCGTTATCAAGGTCCTGGTCGTACCTCGATCTCGGCCGATAACATCGATCGACTCGAACTTAAGTGGGTCTATCAANTGGCGCAGATGACACCGCGTTCGTACCCATTGGTCTCGGAAGATACGATTTTTTTTGGAGACAGCGGCCGTGGATTGGTCGCCCTTGATCGCGAGACCGGTTGTACGAGATGGACAAGCCCGGTTGAGGGGGTGGAAATATCGACCGCGATTTCGCCAGCGCGCATGCCAGATGGTCGGGACGTTCTTATCTTTGGTGTACGCCAGAGCGGGGTGTTCGCGTTGGACGCGACAAATGGTGCTCACATTTGGCACTACAGCTTTACCGAGGATCATCCGATCCCCATGTATTCNGGCTCGCCTCTCGTGGACGGAAATAACGTCTTCGTACCCATCTCGTCTACGGAAATGGGTCTCACGATGCTTCCGTGGTATGGGTGCTGCACGACGAGCGGTGCCATGGGAGCCCTCGATTTATCGACTGGAGCTAAGAAGTGGTACACGCCGACGATTAGCGATCCTCCGAAAAAGACGGGCCGCCATTGGTTATTTGTCGAGCGTTACGGTCCCAGCGGGGCACCGGTTTGGGGGGCTCCGACGCTTGATTCAAAACGTGGTGTGGTCTATTTCGGAACCGGTCAAAATTACAGCCACCCGACTAGTGCGACNAGCGACTCGATATTTGCGGTTGATACGAGCGACGGCATGGTTCGTTGGGTGATGCAAGCAACTGCCAACGACGCGTACAGCATGGGCTGTGGTATTCCCGGTCATCCGTTGTGTCCGGATCCCGTGGGACCGGATCACGATTTCGGTGCACCCCCCATCTTGTCGACTTTGCGAGATGGTCGAGAACTCCTCTTCGCCGGTCAAAAATCCGGCGACGTGCATGCGTTGGATCCGGAGACAGGTGCACACGTGTGGAGAAAACGCATAGGCCGTGGCGGNTTACTCGGTGGCGTGCACTTCGGTATGGCGGTACATCCCGAACTTGAGCTCGTTTTTGTGCCCATTAGCGATCGTGAAACCGGACAAGAGAAGCGTCAACCGGCGCCCGGTCTGCACGCGCTAGNGATGGCGAGNGGTGAAACNCGCTGGAGTCGGATCATACAAAGTAGGGGCTGTGAAGGGTGTAGTGGCGGGATCTCGAGCGGCATTATCGCAAGTCGAGACCTGGTATTTTTCGGCGATCTGGATGGTCGCCTTTGGGCGCTCGACGTCAACACTGGCGAAACGCGCTGGCAACATGACAGTTGGCAACAATACGACGTGGTGAATGGTGACCAGGCGCAGAAACCCGANGANGAAGGNNGANGCTATGCNGAGGGCGGAGCGTTTGACGCTCACGGACCGATGCTAGCGGATGATCTTCTGATCGTCGCATCCGGGTACGGCAACTTCGGACAACGTGGCGGTAACGCGCTCCTGGTCTTCCAAATTAAATCGGATGACACACCGTGAACGAATCGGTTTCAGGTGAACTGCGCATGCAGCGTTTGGTGGCGACCGGATTGGATTGGATATTGATCACGGTCGTGACGTTACTGGTGATTCTCGNGACGGGGGTTTTAGAACACGCTGAGGATTATGCGAATATCGGTCAATCGGCGGTCAACGCCGCGCTCTGCGGAATGCCGGCATANCTGATATTGAATGGCTGGTTGTTGTGGACCCGAGGCCAGACCGCGGGCAAAGCTGCAATGAGTCTCATGATCGTGGACCACCAAACGGGCAACTGCGCGAGCTTTTGGAAACTGTTGTTCGTNCGGGCACTCATACCGGTNNNGGTAATCGCCGTGGGATNGATTTTTTCGCTNCTGTGGTTNCTGGTGNTTGTCGACTTCTGNTTTATCTTTCGGAAAGANCAACGCTGNTTGCACGACTGGGTNGCCGGTACNCGNGTCGTTAAACGCGTTACNNATCAATAGGCGAAACTGGATCTNCTAGTCGTCGGNGACTGAGGCCTTCAGCGCNGCGATTTCATCANCGANTTNTNCNNCAACCNCAAGNTCNCGCCCCGCNCGACCGTACCAATANCCNGCATTNTTCAANTCGCCTTCGAGNATATGCACGATGCCGTGTGCCCACGCGCCNNTNGTTGAATCGTCGNTCTGAACAATCGTATGNGCAGNTTTCCAATCGCCGNTCTCTAANAACNCGATTGCGTCATGNAGTGTATTCATGCGNCGGACCCTAGCAGTGAGCGAGGCGGATTTCCACGGGTGCTAGGAGATTCTGCGGCGAGAGAAACGGGATCCCAACGACCAGCAACAGGCGACGACGAGGAGTCCGAACAACGCAGCAATCCCACCGTATCGCTTGCCGAGTGCCTGATAACCTCGCACCCCTACCTGTTGAACTTGGTCATAATCGACCGGCACAGGGAGTACACCGTTGTCCTCAACGTAGCGCTCGTATGCGTTGTGCATCCGTCGAAAACGCTCCGGTAGATCGAGCGCAAGATCTTGGTATTCGCCTGGATCTTTCGCAATGTTGTATAGGTGCCATTGGCCGTCGCCCACGGACGGTCGGTTCATGACGATCTTATAATCGCCTTGAAAAAGGGCCGCGTTACCGCCGACCTCGTAACCTATTACCTCAGAGTCATCGTGTACCCGCTCGATCTGGGCTTCTAGAACCGGTCGTAGCGACTTGCCCGTTAAGGGCTCAATGTCTTTTCCTTGATACTGCGATCCCGGATGTTCAACGCTTGCGACATCGAGAACTGTCGCGGCGAGATCTTTGACGTAGGCGAAACCGTGAGTAAGCCGTGACGGAGTTACTACCGATGGCCCTGAAATCACGAGTGGTACGCGCATGCCTCCCTCGCCAGCGTAAAATTTGTAGAACGCGAGCGGAGAGGCGGCCGCCGATGCGTTATCGGTCCCGAGGAAGTTGAAACTTCCGCGCTCGCCGAGGCCGTCAATGTCCGTGTGATATCCGTTCAGCCGCAGCCACCATGGAAACAGCGGGCCAGCCGATGCCAAAGGATCGGAGGGTTCGGGGCCGTTATCCGAGGTGACGATAAAAAGTGTGTTGGTGTATTGGCCGGTCTGTTCCAGGTGGCTGATCAAACGGCCGAGGTGGTAGTCCATGGCTTCCACCATGCCGGCGTACACGGCCATTTGCTTCGACTCGCGCTCTTGTTCCACCGTGGACAACTCGTTCCATTCCCGGGTCGTCGGCATGTCGATCAGTCGAGTCGTTGGCGGGACAATTCCTCGTTTGATGGCTTCCTTAAATCTTGTGGTTCGGACCGCGTCCCAGCCGTCCTGGTAACGGTCGCTGTATCTGGCGGTAAATTCCGGCGGCGTTTGCACGGGAATGTGAACTGCTTGAAAAGAGAGGTAACCAAAAAAAGGCTGATCGCCTGGCGTGTCACCAATGAACTCGATGAGACGATCGACGAGATATTCGGAAGAATAAAAATTGTCAGGGAGCTGCAGTGGTTCGTCGTCTTCGAACCAGCGAGCCTCGTCGTATAGTGGTAGGTAAGGTTTTTGCTCCCAATTATCAGCTCCGGTATCGGCAAGTGAGACCGACCGCATGAATCCGCGTGCGTTGGGCATTTGTTCTAGCCCCAAGTGCCATTTACCCGCCATGTAGGTGCGATAGCCTCCATCGGAAAGTAGCTGCGCGATAGTGACCACGTTGGGGCTGAGCGATCCTCGATAGTTAGGGCTATGTGCCTGCTCCGGGGGTATGGCCTCCGGAATATTGGCAACCCCGGCACGATGCGAATCGACACCCGTGAGGAGCATTGCCCTGCTCGGCGCGCAACTGGCGGCCGTGTGGAAGTTTGTAAACGCGATCCCCCGTTGGGCCAAAGCATCGATGGAGGGAGTGGCAATTTCACTACCATAGGCACCGACATCAGAAAATCCCAAGTCGTCCGCGAGAATCAGGACAATATTGGGCCGGCTATCCGCATGCGAGATCCCAGCGGCAAACACGAGGCCAAAAAAAATTAAAGACCAATGCGTGCGCATTCAACCACCATAAGCGTTGTTGTTATCGAAGAGAAGTGTCGGCGCTGGAGTTAGGAGAAAACCTTTTCGGTCGGTGCTGCCGCAGGTATCGTCTTGTACTGGTCGGATGAGATGCAGGAGAGGCAAGTGTTCGTTGGAAAATGTGGATTGAGTTCTGATGAGTAATCACCTACTTGAGACGATTGATCGGGGTATCGCGACGCTAACGATGAACCGACCAGAGGCGCGCAATGCGCTTTCGCCGAGCATGATGGCAGGACTCGAGGAAGCAATTCCTCGGCTCGCGTCCGATCCCGAGGTGCGCGTCGTCGTGCTCACGGGAACGGGTGGGGCATTTTGCGCTGGTGGAGACGTAAAAGGGTTCGCCGGGGCGAATACTACGTCGGGTCAACGGCCGAGTTTTGACGATCGGGTCAAAGGTCTTCGCTCGAGTACAGAATTGGTACAGTATTTACACGAGATGCCGAAACCAACGCTTGCGGTGATTCCGGGTCCTGCTGCGGGCGGCGGTCTGTCATTTGCACTTGCGTGCGACATCCGTATCGCGGTGGAGACCGCGAAATTCACGACGGCATTTTCAAAGATTGCGGTGTCGGGTGATTACGGCGGATCGTACTTTCTCACGCAGCTCGTGGGGACGGCGAAGGCACGCGAACTGTACTTTTCCGCGGACGTCATTGCTGCTCCCGAGGCATTGCAGCTGGGCATGGTCAATCAGGTCTATGCAGAAAGGGAATTCGAAGAAAAAACCAAGGCGTATATAGAACGTTTGGCGGCATTGCCACCGATCGCCATCGAGTACATGAAGAAGAACCTCAACAAAGCGTTGCACGGCTCGCTGGCCGACGTCCTCGATCTCGAGGCGGATCACATGACGAGGACGTTTGATACCGAAGATCATCTGAACGCGGCGAAGGCTTTCGTTGAGAAGCGTTCGCCCGAGTTCAACGGTCGCTGACGGTACCTCTTGATCC
>PCCM01000108.1 GCA_002731735.1 Gemmatimonadota bacterium
CCCCCAGGCTTGGTACCAAGACTTCGGCGAGGGCAGATCTTTCTACACTTCGCTCGGCCACCGGGACGATATCTGGAGCAATGACCCGGTCTTCCGAGCCCATGTCACCGGGGGCATCCGGTGGGCGCTGGGACTGGAGGAAGGCTAACCTCCTACGAATACCGGATGAATTCGAGCAGATTCCCGTCCGGATCGCGGATATAGACGCTCTGACCTACCGCGTCTCCACCGTCACGTCCGCCGGCCCGCTCCCCCTCCGCAACGATCTCCGCATCGGCACGCACTAGCACCTCGGCAAGCGCGTCCTCTGAGCCTTCCCACACCCAACAGAAGTCGCCGCACGGCGGCTGCGCCGCGGCCGCTCGAAGCGTAAACGTCCCGCTCTGCCATAGAGACGGACGGTGGAAGTTGATCTTCTGATCGCCAAAGTGAATGGAAACGATTTGCCCAGCCTCACGCACGCCGAACCCGAGTTCGCGATAGAACGGCACCATCTCCTCGACGTTCTGGATCGGAATCGCGACGTGATCGAGAGCCACGATCCCCCGCGCCTGGCTCATGGTTGCCGCGGCGCGACCAGCGAACGCGCTCGATGCCGAGACCGCAGCGCCCGTGGCGAGCACCTGTTTGATGAAGGAGCGACGGGCGCTGGACCGTCTCGAGATTATGGCCATTTTCGGACTGCTCATCGTTTCCCCCTGAGCTTCACCTGAGTTTCACCTGTGTTTCCCCGTGACTGGTCATGGGTGACAACAGTCCTCTTCCCAACACATTCTGTCCAGTCCTCTTGTCGGGCTTAACACTCGGTGCCCCTTAGGGGTCTATATTTCACGCTTGTGACGCCTCTAACCGGAGTATCTTATGAAGCACGGCGCCCTTCTTACTGCCTTGCTCACTGCAGCAGTGGTGGCCATGGCACCCGCACCGGCCTCGGCTCAAGACTTGGCCGGAATGTGGGAGCTCTCCCAGGAGACTGGACGCGGCACACGGACCTCGACGCTCTCACTTACCGTAGATGGCATGACGCTCACCGGGACTGTCACCACCACGGGTGGTGGTCGTCGTGGCGGCGGTGGTGGTGGTGGCCCCCAGGCCGTTGAGATCTCGGACGGGAAGATCGACGGGAGTTCGTTCTCGTTCACGCTCATCAGGACCTTCGGCGACAACACCATCACGCAGACGTACTCGGGTACCATCGATGGTGCGACCCTCACAGGGACCATTGAGGGCGGCGGCCGCCGTGGCGGCGGACAGCCACGGCCGTTCACAGGGAAACGTCCCTCATAAGCAGAGTTCCTGGTCGCAGCAAACGTTCCTGGTCGTTCTAACAGCGCCCCGAGTGGGCGACGACTCGGACTACGTGTCGAGGTTCTAAGCACAACGGGTTGAATACCCAGAGACCGGAGTGCATGTCGCTGAGGTAGATCAGCCCGTTGTGCAGTTGGGGGGCCCAAGTGCAGGTCCCGCTACCACTCGTGCGGTTCAGTATCGGATTAGGTCTATCACCTCAGGACACACAGTTCGTTATTGCCTTTCTGCACACGTTGACCGACACCAGCTACGTCAACAATCCCGATCTGTCCAACCCGTTTGGCAATCCATAACAAGTAGACAACTCAAACAAGCAAACGACTCAGCCCAAGACCTCCTGGCAACCGCGCTCGACGCCTACCTTCACCGCATCGACAATCTCGTCGACATCCGCTCTGGTGACGATCAAGGGCGGGGCGATGTTGATGGTGTTGTTCAAGCCGGGAACGCTCCTGGTAGTCTTGCCAACCAGCACGCCCTCCTCGGTGATCCTTCGCATGACCGCGTTCATCACGTCCTCGCTCACAGGCGTCCTCGAGGACTTGTCTTCCACGAGCTCCAGGCCGGCAAACAGTCCCTTGCCTCGGACATCCCCGACGTACTCGTAGTCGGACAGCTCCCGAAGGCGGTCGCAGAGGTAATCCCCAACCAAGCGAGCGTTTTCAACGAGGTCTTCCTCCTCGAGGATGCGCAGGTTCTCCAGGCCGGCCGCAAACCCGGCTGTGCAGCCACCGTACGTGCTGATGTCCCGGAAATAGGCGTACTTGCGACTCGGATCGTGGACGAACTTCTCGAAAATCTCGCTTCGCACGGCCGTAGCTGAGATCGGCGCGTAGGCGCTGGCCATGCCCTTGGCCATGGTCACGATGTCCGGCGTGAAGTCATAGTGCTCGAAACCGAACATCGACCCGGTCCGCCCAAAGCCGCAGACGACCTCATCGATGATCAAAATGACACCGTATCTTCCGCAGATCTCCTGAATGATGGGGTAGTATTCCTCGACCGGAGGAATGACACCGCCACCCGCCGTGATCGGCTCGAGAATGACGGCGCCCACCATCTCAGGACCTTCCTCCTGGATCACATCCTCCAGGGCACGGGCGCACTCAATGTTACAATCGGGATAGGCCAGGCCGAAGGGACAGCGATAGCACAGGGCGTGGGGGATGCCCACAAATCCGTCCGGGAATGGGCCGTACGCCTCTTCGCGCTCCGGCTGACCTGATGCGGCCAGGCAGGCGATCGTGGTTCCGTGATAGTCACGGTCGCGGTACAGCACCTTGGACTTCGTGTTCTCGTTCAAGTGAGCGATCTGCCGAACCATCTTGAAGGCCTTTTCGTTGGCCTCGGAGCCGCTGCCTGCAAAAAAGACGTGGTCCAAACCGGGCAGTAGGTCGGTCAGTTTCTCTGCGAACTGGGCCGCCGGAATCGTCCCGGCTACTCCAGCGTAGTAGGGCAGCTTCACCAACTGGTCGTATATGACCCTCGCGATGCTCTCGCGCCCATAGCCGACGTTGACGCACCAAACGCCGCCCGAGGCGCCGTCCAGATACTCGTTTCCATCAATGTCCTTGAGCCGAGCCCCCTCGCCCTCAACGAAGACCTTCGGATCCTGCGACTCGAAAATCTTGTGCTGAACCATGTGATGCCACAGATGCTTCTTGTCCTTCTCGATGATGTCTCGGGCATCATAATTGGACAGCAAGTCTTTCGTATCGGACATAGGTGTTTCTGCTTCTCTTGTGTCCTGCTTCTATTCCAGGCTCAGGTGTGCGTACTTGTCGAGATGGCGGGTCGGCATCTCCAGTGCGTCCCGTCGGAAAGGCTCCGCCAGCACCTTTTCTCCGCCCTCGACAACGGCGTTGATCACGCAGGGTTTGCCGGAAGCGATGGCTTCCCGAACCACGTCCTGCACATCCTGGTAGTCCTCGACGGTAAACCCCTTGGCGCCCATCGCCTCGGCCACTTTGGCGAAATCGGGATTGTCCGGAAGGTTTACCCCGACGAAGCGGTCGCCGTAAAAGTCGATCTGATTCTTCTTCTCCGCCCCCCATTCGTGGTTGTTGATGACGATGGCGACGACCGGAATGTCCTCCCGGACGGCGGTCATCACTTCGCTCAACCCACTGATACCCCATGCGCCGTCCCCCTGAATCGCGAAGACGGGCGCATCCGGCTTGCCAATCTTGGCCCCCATGGCGCAGCCGTAGGCGAACCCACAGTTGCCCCAGGTCAGGGCAGCGAGGTGCTGTCGGGGCCCGTTGAATCTGAGATACCCGTTGGTGATGGAGCAGGCATTGCCGATGTCCGTGGTCACCAGCGCGTCCTCGGGCAAAACGCGAGTCAGTTCCCAGAGAAAGCGCCGCGGATGCATCAGCTCGTTCGTAGACGACGACCAGTCTTCGAGCTCCTTGTCCCACGTCTCCTTTTCCCTGGCTACGTCGGCGATGCGCTCTTCGTTTCTCTGCGTGTTCGGCTGGACGTTCTTCAACTCCCGCAGCAACTCCGTCGCGTACTCCTTCACGTCGGCCACGGAAAAGACGTTCGGAATCTTGCTCAAGCCCCATTGCTTCAGGTCTCTGTCCACCTGAATGAGCTTGGCCTCCTCGGGCCAGTAGGTGATCCCGTACTGGGGGAGCAGGCCGAAGATCCCCAGTCTGGTTCCCAAGGCCAACACCACATCCGCTTTGGCGAGGGTCCGCATGGCCGCCTTGGAGCCGCAGTAGCCGATCGGTCCGCAGCCGAGTTCGTGACTGTACGGGAAGGTGTCGTTGTGCAGATATGTGTTGACCACCGGCGCGCTCAGGTACTCCGCCAAGGCCGTGATCTCGTCCAGGGCGTCGCCCTGACTGACGCCCGCCCCCGAGACGATCACTGGATAGTCGGCAGCCTTCAGCAGGCCGATCGCAGCTTCAATATCCCTGTGGGGCGGGCGACCCGCCCCCAGAGTCGGAGTGGCAACGATCTCATCTTCGATGTCGCCATAGAAATAGTCCCGGGGAATGTTCAGGTGGGTCGGGCCGAGCTCGGCCTTGGCCCGATAGAAGCAGCGCCTGGCCAGCTCGGCCATACGATCCGGGCGGTTGACCCGCACCTGGTAGACCGTCTGCTTCTCGAACATGGGCATCTGGTCGAGCTCTTGAAAGCCGCCCGTACCGATCCCCTTGGACCCCGTCTCGGGAGTGATGGCCACTACCGGAGAATGCGCCCAGTACGCTGCAGCGATGGCGGAGACAAAATTCGCCGCGCCCGGCCCGTTCTGAGCAATGCAGGCCTGAGGCCTTCCGGTCACCCTGGCCAAACCGTCGGCAGCGTGCGCGGCCGCCTGCTCGTGGGCCACTGGAATGAACCGAATACCAGCGTCTGGGAACAGGTCCAGCGCGTCCATGAACGCCGATCCAACCAAGCCGAACACGTCCTTCACTCCTTCGGCCACGAGTGTCTCGACCAGCGCCTCAGAGGGGGTCATCTTTTTCTTCGCCATCTCTAGCCTCTCAGTTGCCCACGAAAAGACCCGAAATCAATAACGTTCGAGTCTCTCTCGATAAGAAATCATTTCTCTCTTCACCACCGGAGCGAGAAAATACAAGCCCAGAACGTTGGGGATTGCCACCACAAATACCAGGGCATCCGACAGATCTACCAGAGCGCCGAGTTGGACACTGCTGCCAAGGACGATGAAGCTGCAGTAGAACAGTTTGAACCCCATATCGGCGAGCCAATGCTGTCCGGCGAGGTAGGTGAACGCTTTCAAGCCGTAGTAACCCCAGGAAATCATGGTCGAGTAGGCGAATAACACCGCCGCGATGGACAGTGGGACGGGTGACCAGGAAAAGACGCTCTCAAACGCGCTTGTGGTCATTTCGATTCCACTGACACCCGAGGAAGCCATTGCCGGATCGTAGACGGTGGTCACGATAACCAGAGCCGTAAGGGTGCAGATGACCACCGTGTCGATAAATGGCTCCAGCAGGCTGACGAACCCTTCTGTGACAGGTTCGTCCGTGCGCACAGCAGAGTGGGCGATCGCAGCCGAGCCGAGGCCGGCTTCGTTGGAAAATACGGCCCGACGGAAGCCGATGATCATGACCCCGATCAAGCCACCACTGATGCCATCGGCGGTGAAGGCACCCTGCCAGATCTGGACCACGGCGCGGGGCAATTCTGCTGCGTTGAACGCCAGAATCGCCAGGGCCAACACTACGTACAACACCGCCATGAAGGGGACGAGCTTTGAGGTGGTTCTGGCGATGCTCTTNATTCCGCCGACGATCACCAGAGCCACGGTAACGGCCATGACAAGACCCAATATCCAGGCNTTGTCGTTGAAGAAGCTGTTGCTGCCTCCGGTCACGTCGATCAGAATGGCGGCGGCCTGATTGGACTGAAACATGTTACCGATACCAAGACAGCCCACCACCATGCTGGCGGCGTAAAATATCCCCAGCCCACGGCCTAACCGTGGCAGTTTTCTCAGCGCCAGTCCGCGCTGCAGNTAATACATGGGCCCACCACTGACGGAACCGTCACTGTGCGTGCGCCGAAATTTTACTGCGAGTGTGCATTCGGCAAATTTGGTGCTCATGCCAAGCAGGCCAGCGATGATGAGCCACATCGTAGCACCGGGCCCACCCAGGGATATTGCCACAGCCACACCGGCGATATTTCCGATCCCGACTGTACCCGATACCGCCGTGGCCAAAGCTTGAAACGGCGTGACTTCCCCCGGCTGNGACGGATCCGTGTAGCGCCCTCTTACCAGGTCCAGAGCATGTCTGAACCCACGCACATTGATAAAGCCCAGATAGATGGTGAAAAACAGCCCGCCCGCGATGAGCCATGCCACAATCAGAGGCAATTCCGCTCCCCCCACGGGTANGGCATAGAAGATGAACTGGGAGATCAGGTCTGCGAGGGGTCGCATCGCCTGGTCAATGGCTTCNTCAACGCTCATGGCTGTACCGGGAAATTCGAGTGGTGGGAGACCTTAGGGTGACCTNCTGCCGNNCTCTGTCAGGCGACTTCGAACAACAACGAACGGTAAAGTGCTGACATGGCTGAAGACTAACAAGGCGATAGACGAAGCTCTCGGAGAGGAGGGGGTGCGCGCCGGGCGGATCCTNCTCAGATTCCGGCCGTCCCGGACCNGATGCGCAAATCTACGAGGACGCCGACGCCCAGGACCGTCGACACCGCTTCCACNTGTACTAGGAGATCGAATATGCCAGCCACGCCCGGTACCACACAGATCGGCTTCGTCGGCCTTGGGATCATGGGAGCGCCGATGGCGTTGAACCTGATCGAGGCGGGCTTCTCGCTCAAAGTCTACAACCGCACAGACCGGCCGCGGGTGCAAGAAGTGNTCGACGCCGGTGGCGTGCGTGCGGCGACGCCGGCCGAGGCAGCTAGCGGCAGCGACGTGATCATCACCAACGTTACGGACACACCCGACGTGGTGGATGTGATCCTCGGCGNGGACGGTGTGCTGCAGACCGNTCGTGAAGGAACNACGGTCATCGACATGAGCACGATCTCTCCTCGGNTCACACGGGACATCGCCGCTGCCCTGAACGAGAAGGGTGTGCACATGCTCGATGCGCCGGTGAGTGGCGGCGACGTGGGCGCGCAGCAGGGTACGCTGTCCATCATGGTCGGCGGTGAGCAGAGTGTGTTCGACGACTGTCTGCCCNTGTTCGAGGCGATGGGCAAGAACATCAACCGAATCGGCGGCAACGGCGCCGGTCAGACGACGAAGGCCTGCAANCAGATCGCGGTGTCAGTAGCGAACCTGGCCATGGCCGAAGCCCTGATGCTGGCCGCGGCCTCCGACCTGGACGTGGGTAAGGTGGTGGATGCCATCAGCGGCGGTGCCGCAGCCTCGTGGAACCTGACGAATCTGGGCCCNCGCATCCTGAAGGGCGACTTCGCCCCGGGATTCATGGTGCGCCTGCANCAGAAGGACCTCAAACTGGTTCTGGAGGCCGCGAACGACGTCAAGCTGGCACTACCCGGTGTCAGCCTNGCCCACCAGNTCTTCAACATCGTCGAACGACTCGGTTGTGCCGACGAAGGGACGCAAGCCCTCATCAAAGCGTACGAGGTGCAGGCTGGCAAAGAGGCGCGCGCGTAAGACCGGGGGGAGTAGGACCAAGGTCCAATGTCGATCCACCGGGTGCCTCGTTACGATTCGGCTTCTCTTGAGAATCCAAGTCCCGACGAAAAGNANAGACAGATGAAGCGTCTCTTCTGTGCCCTCGCCAGATGCAATCGTCTTTTCGTGANCNCAAAAGCAAAACCCCACAAGGCGATAAAACCTTGCGGGATCAGATCTTCCAACTACTGGGGCGGGTGGGTTCGAACCACCAACCTCCTGGTTAACAGCCAGGCGCTCTGCNGGTTGAGCTACGCCCCATCAACGCTGCGAATCCCTNAGGGGTCCGTAGAGTCGAACCTNCCGATGAAGCACGTCGGGAAGGATCCTACNGAGGGGTCCCCACCGAGGGAGACCAGACCACCACGTCAAATTCGCTGATTACATTAAGTACACACCCGTNAAAATGGAAGCAGAGCNGNGCCGGGTCGGGGTGTTGCACTCGCTCACGGTCGTGGACACNTTCGTGGNNTCGAANCCCTCTACGGCCTTCTCAGAAGGCCCGGTGGCTCACGCCGGAGAGTCGATGAACCGCACTGCAGAAAAAACGACNCAAGGNCCCTTGNGGACTCCACNNCCTTGAATCCACCCAAGGCCTCCACCGGCATCATCATTTTCGCTCTCTGGNTGCTGGTCTTCTCCGCCAGTAGCCAGATCATGATCATCACGCCGATCCTACCACTAATCGGCCAGGAGTTGGGTATCGGCGAGTCCCGCCTAGGGACGCTCGTTTCGGCCTACGCGATCATGGTCGGGGTCTTCGCNATCGTCGCGGGTCCNGTCTCGGACAAGATCGGGCGNCGTCGGATTCTGCTCCTCGGCACCGCCGTCATGACGGTGTCCCTCCTGATGCACTATTTCGTAGAAGGGTACTTCTCCTTTCTTGCCGCCCGGCTGTTTACCGGCTGCGCCGGTGGAATTCTCAGCGGTTCGGCGGTCTCCTACATCGGAGACTTCTTCCCGTATCACCGCCGTGGATGGGCCACGGGATGGGTAATGAGTGGCATGGCCTTCGGCCAGATTGCCGGCATCCCGATTGGCATTGTCATGGCTGGAACGTACGGGTTCAAGGTGCCGTTNTATCTGTTCGCGGTCGCGATGGGAGCGACCTTCCTCCTGATCTGGTTCCGGGTTCCTCAGCCGGACGTCCAGCGCGCCGAGGGCCCCCTCACGGTTGCCAGCGCAGTGCGGAACTATCGAGTGATGCTTGCGAAAAGNGAGATCGCCGCNGCAGCGACGGCCTACTTCACGATGTTTGTCGGCGTCTCGTTGTTCGTGGTCTACCTGCCCTATTGGTTGGAACAATCCTTGGGGNTGANCTCCAATGCGATCGCCGGCCTGTTCGTCGTCGGGGGAATCGCGAACGTCCTCACNGGCCCGCAAGCCGGGAAGCTGTCCGACCGAATCGGCCGGAAACGGATCATCATCATGTCGAGCGTCGGCCTCTCTCTCGTGATGCTCTTGACGAGCGTACTGGTCCGTGAGTTCTGGGCCGCTTATGCCCTCTATTTCGTTCTCATGGTACTCGTGGCGGCGCGCCTCAGTCCCTTCTCGGCGCTGTTGACGGCACTCGTGAGCGGTGAACGCCGAGGCTCACTGATGAGCATGACCATCGCGTTGGGGCAGATCGGCTTCGCAGTAGGTGCTGCCGCGGCTGGGCCCATGTACAGCCGTTTCGGGTTCGCAAGCAACACCGTCCTGGGAGCAGTCGCCGTGTTGATCATGGCAGGGATCATCGCGTACCTCGTGCCCGAACCGGAGTCTCAGGACGATATATCCGTAGTTCCTGAAACTGTTCTCTGAGTGTAGCCGCCCCAGTGCCCGACCCATTAGTATGGGGGGCGCTAATTCCCCATGCACTGGAGAGCGACGTTGGCCAGATCGCCGAGGTTTGAATTCGAGCGAAACCTCATGGAAGTCCAGGAGCAGATCGATGCGCTCGTGGCTTCGGCCGAGCGCAGCGGCTTCGACGTTTCCGAGGATCTCAAGGGACTCCGAAAGAAATTGGATGCCTTGAAAGAGTCTACGTACCAGAATCTCACTCCCATGGAGCAGGTTCAGGTGGCGCGCCACCCGGAACGCCCCTACACGCTCGATTACATCGAGCGGATTTTCACGAACTGGATGGAGTTGCACGGAGATAGAGCCTTCCGGGACGACGAGGCGATCGTCGGGGGATGGGCGGCGCTCGGAGGCACCCCTGTCATGGTGATAGGCCACCAGAAGGGTCGTACCATCAAGGAGAACCTGCGCCGGAACTTCGGAATGGCACATCCGGAAGGCTACCGGAAGGCCTTGAGGCTCATGCGGCAGGCAGAAAAATTCGGGCGGGCGGTGGTCACCTTCATCGATACTCCAGGCGCCTACCCCGGACTCGGCTCGGAGGAGCGGGGGGTCGCTGAGGCCATTGCGACGAACTTACGGGAAATGGCGCGGCTGAAGGTCCCGCTCGTGTCGGTGATCATCGGAGAAGGCGGCTCCGGCGGGGCACTCGGTATCGGTGTAACCGATCGCATACTCATGCTGGAGCACTCCGTATACTCGGTGATATCACCCGAGGGCTGCGCCGCGATCCTTTGGCACTCTCGCGATTTCAAGGCAGAGGCGGCAGCGGCGCTCAAGATAACTTCCAAGGATCTGGTCACGTTGGGCGTGGCCGATGAGATCATTCCCGAGCCATCGGGGGGAGCACACTCGGATTGGGACGCCGCGGCGGCTTCTGTGAAGAAGGCCCTCGGGCGCAACCTCAGCGAACTGAGCAAAATCAAGACAGACCGACTGCGGAAGACGCGCTGGGCGAAGTACGCGGCGATGGGGGCGTGGGGTGAGCCCACGCCCAAGACTCCCCCCACCAACTGAGCACGGTTCAGTTCAATGGCCGATTTCGCCGAGGTTAGCTTCAAAGGTACCCGCAAGGGCTATTTCGCATACGAGGCCCTCGATCTCGTTCCCGGGGCCCCCGTCATCGTCGAAGCGGGCCGGGGCGAGGATCTCGGTGAGATCACGGCGCTGGGATCGATCGCGGAGCGCAAGTGTGAGACGTCAGGGGGATGCGCCACCCCGCTGCCCGAAAGGCGCGTTCTCCGTGTGGCTCGGCAGACCGAACGTGTCGGGATGGAGAAACTTCGGGCGGATGAGACCCGCGTCCGGACAGAGACGCGTAAGCTCGTCGAGCGCCACAAACTGAACATGAAGATTACGGAAGCCGAGTGGCAGTTCGACAAGAACAAGTTGATCATCTACTTCACGGCGGACCGTCGAGTCGACTTCCGAGAACTGGTTCGCTCTCTCGCGCGTATGTTCCGGACCCGCATCGAGCTGAAGCAAATCGGGGTCCGCGACGAAGCGGCGCTTCTCGGCGGGGTCGGGCGTTGCGGCCGCGAGCTCTGTTCTTCGGTTTGGCTACCGGCGTTGAAACCCGTGAGCCTGCAGCTGGCCAAAGACCAGAAGCTGTCGCTCAATCCGGCTCAAATATCGGGGTGCTGTGGGCGCCTCATGTGTTGCCTCATGTACGAGCACAAGACCTACGTGGAGGCACGCCGCCGATTCCCTAGGGAGGGCAAGATCCTTCGTACGTACTTGGGAGAAGAGAAGGTGGTCAGCGTCGAAATCTTGCAGGAGACCGTCACACTTCGTTCCGCTGAGGGGGAGCGCCGCACCGTATCCCTCGAAGAGCTCAAGAGCGAGGTCTCTGCGACGCCCCCAACTACCCCTACATGAACCGTAGATATCTCACGACCCCGATCTACTACGCTACGGGCGATCCCCATCTTGGGCACGCCTATACAACCGTGCTCGCCGATACGCTGGCCCGGTACTATCGGCAGACCGGCGCCGAGGTCCGCTTTCTGACGGGGACCGACGAGCACGGCCAAAAGATGCAGGAGGCCGCGGCCAAGCGGGACATGACTCCGATCGAACTCGCCGACCAGATGGCGGAGTCCTTCGAGGCGGCCTGGAAAGACCTGAACATCTCGTTCGATCGCTTCCTCCGGACGTCCGAGCCGGAGCACATCGGCGTCGTCAGCACGGTTCTCGAGCGGCTCTGGGCCAAGGGACAGATCTACGACGACGTGTACAGCGGCTGGTACTGCGTCCAGGAAGAACGATACTGGACGGAGAGGGAGGTTGGGGCCGAGCACCTCTGCCCGGACTGCAAACGCCCCGTCGAGTTCGTGGAAGAGAAGAACTACTTCTTCCGCATGAGTGACTATCAGGAGCGCCTGATCCAGCACATCGAGGACCACCCCGGATGGATCGTTCCCGGGACACGCCGCAACGAGATTCTCGGGTTCCTCAAACAACCGTTGCAGGACCTCTCGATCTCCCGGCCTAAATCACGTCTTGCGTGGGGTGTAACACTCCCGTTCGATCCCGATCACGTCTGCTACGTGTGGGTGGACGCGCTCATCAACTACGTCACCGCTTCGGGTCTCCTGGACCCCGATTCTGGCCCCGACCAACCGGGTTTTACGGATCAGGGGAATTCATGGTGGCCCGCAAGCCTGCACATCATGGGCAAGGACATCATCACCACACACGCAGTCTACTGGCCGACGCTGCTCATGGCCGCCGACCTTCCCCTTCCGAAGCAGATTCTTGCGCACGGCTGGTGGATCATGGAAGATGAGAAGATGGCCAAGTCTGTGGGCAACGTCGTGGACCCGTTGGCGCTACGTGAGGACTATGGTACCGACGGCGTCCGCTGGTACCTGCTCCGCGACATGCCCACGGGCTCTGACGCCTCGTATACGCCCGAACGTTTTCATGCACGCTACGACGAGCTCGCCAACGTTCTCGGCAACCTCGCCAGCCGTGCCATCTCCATGATCGTCAAATACCGGGACGGGATCATCCCGGAGGCGGCGGGTGACGGCTTGGAGGCTGACATCGCATCGACCTTGAGTGCGGTGACCGGGCACATGGATGCACTACGGGTCCATGACGCCATGGCCACGTCCATGGACCTGGCCCGGACGGCCAACGGCTACGTCGACCGCCGCGAGCCCTGGTCACAAGCCAAGGACCCGTCCGGCGCGGAGGATCTCGATGAGACCCTCGCATCGCTCGCCCGGGTGCTTGCCGTCCTGACCGCCCTGTTCTTGCCCGTGACGCCGCAAAAAATGACGGACCTCGCGGGCCGGTTGGGCTTGAAGTCGGTGCCGACTCTCGACCAAGCCCGCTCCATATCACTCGGGGGTCTCAGGGTCGAGAAGGGCGCACCTCTCTTCCCTCGAGTGGACCGATAGGGGATGGTGCGTCGGGTGCGCTTGACACTCTCCGACGGCCCCGAATATCTTCCCGTCTGCACCATCAATACATAATGACTGGTTTGAGACGATTCGCCCCTGCTGGACCCACATTTCGGCCTGCAATCAGAACGAGTCCGATCATGACGAATCAACGTTGGACCCTCCTTTTATGACCAATGAACGCTGGACCTTTGTTTGTGTGTCCGAGGCTGAGCGCCCCGTGCGGCAGTTCAGCGTATCTGTTGGTGCGCTGCCCTACGTGCCCTCCTTGGTAGCCGCCGTCGTCACTGTCCTAGCCGCGCTGATCATGATCGTTGCTATTGACGGGTTGTCCCGTGTCGAGGTCCTCAAGCTCCGTGGTGAAAAGGCCGTGATCTCGCAGGAGGTCGAGTCGATACGCACTCGGGTTGCCCAGATGGAAGGGTCGATCGATGAGTTCATCGAGACAGACGAGAGGTTTCGTCTCATAGCAGGTCTCAATCCCATCGACGCCGAAATATTCGAGGTGGGTGTTGGGGGACCGGGCATGGCGACGCCCGAATCCACGCCAATGTGGGAGACGGATCCGCTGACCGCCGAAGCCCTCTTCGCCACCTCCTACGACCTCTCGGCGCTGGAGCGGCGGACGTCCTTGCTCTCCGAGAGCATGGCGGCAGCCCTGGAGAGCCTTGTGGCGAACTACGCTCTTCTCGAAGCAACTCCCTCCATCGTGCCCACCGCCGGGCAGGGCATCGAGATGGTCAGCAGCACGTTCAGCGAAGCCCGGTTGCATCCCATCTCCAACGAAGAACTCCCGCATATCGGTTTGGATTTCAGTGCGGTGACCGGCACACCGATTCTTGCGGCCGCGAAGGGAGTCGTTTCATATGCGGGCTGGAAATCAGGGTATGGGAATACGGTCGAAGTCGATCACGGATTCGGAATCATGACCCGCTATGCACATTCCGACAGGAACCTTGTCGAACCGGGACAAGTGGTTGCACGGGGTGAGATTCTTGCCCAGGTCGGTAGCACCGGTAGAGCAACAGCAAGCCATCTCCATTACGAAGTTTGGAAGGATGGCGTGGCCGAAGATCCCCGTGACTATATCCTGAACGGAGTGATTCCCTAGTGTGGATCTCCGCCGCCACTTGGTACATTGGCCCAAACTTTTCGGAACACAACGGAGTTGGACATGACGCGTAGCAACTTTCTGCCGGCCATTCTTGGAGCGGCTCTTCTCTCTGCCTGCGGTCCCACCCAGGTGGTGGTTACCGCTGAGATCGCCCAGAATGACCAGAGCCAGGACGCCGAGCCCAGGGCTTTGGGCGACCTCGAGATTCGTCTGTTCCCGTACGATCGGGACGCCATTTTCGATTCGCTGACTGCAACGGCCGCGAGGCCCGAACCGCCGATCCCGGACTCGGTACTCACCGCGCAGAATCAGGTTGCCGAATCACAGCAGGCCTGGCGCGACGCCGAGGCCCGCTGGAACACCCTTCGAGACACACTTCGTACCCTGAGTGACGAGCTCGACCAGATGAACCGTCAACAGGGGCAATACCGCGTTCTCTACAATGAATTTCAGGACATGGAGGACGAGTACGCCGACGTGGAGGACGAGCGCGATGCCGCGTTCGAAGCTTTCACGTCCCTCCAGGGAGCCTCTCTCGCGGCCGCTCAAGAGATCCGTCTGCTCCGTGAGACTTGGGCGGACGAGGCGTACGCCGAGGTGGGCGTGGCCATGACCGCTCACGAACGGGCAAGCGGACTCCAGGTGCTTGCCGACACGACGGACGCCAATGGTATCGCCGAGTTCGAAGCCGACGCCGGAGATTATTGGGTAACGGCCCGGTATGAACTCCCCTACACGGAGCTGTACTGGAACATCTCCATAACGGTGGTCCGCGGCGAACCCCTGCAGGTTCGACTCATGCGAGACAACGCCTCCTCGCGCCCGAAACTATAAGCGTCGCCCGAAGCCATAAGCATCCACCCTCCGCCCCTCACGAATCCGACGCTTCAGGTCGACGAGAAGGGGGTTGCCTGGATCACCTTCGACGACCCTGAGCGCAAAGTAAATGTGCTCAGCGAGCAGGTGCTTACGCGATTGGGGGAGCTTCTGGGGGAGGTGCGGGATCTGGCCTCCCGAGCAGAGGTGCGCGTGGCCGTGTTGTGGAGCGCAAAGAGCGGGTTCATCGCGGGGGCGGACGTCGCTGCTATCGAAGCCGTCGAGGATCCGGTGGAGGGAGCAGAGGGTTCGCGTTTCGGACAGCGCATCCTCGGATCTCTGAACTCTCTGGGCGTCCCGGCCGTCGCGGCCATACATGGCATCTGCTTGGGCGGCGGCGTGGAGATGTCGCTTGCCTGCGATCATCGTATCGCTTCCGATTCCCCCTCCACCAAGATGGGTCTACCGGAGGTACTTCTCGGAATCCTGCCGGCATGGGGAGGAACGACCCGGCTTCCACGATTGGTCGGGGTCCAGGCATCCCTGGACTTGTTGCTCAGTGGGCGTCAGGTGTCGTCTTCGACGGCGCGGCGCATGGGACTTGTAGACGAGGTGGTGCCGGCTGACCTCTTTCGAGAGAAGGTCGCCGCCTTCGCGACTGCTGTCGGAAAATCGGGCAGGAAACGAGGTGCCCGGCTCTCTCTCTTGAGGCGCCTCATGGACGGCACCCTCCCGGGCCGACGATTGATCCTGTTCATGGCAAAGAAGAGGGTCATGGCTCAGACGGGGGGCCACTACCCGGCGCCTCTGAAGATCCTCGAAGTCGTACGCCGGAGCGCCAGCAAGTCCCTCGAGAAAGCTCTCGAAATCGAAGCCAAGGCGGCCGGAGAGCTCGTCACGTCATCGGTCTGCAAGAATCTGATCCACGTCTTCCGTCTCCGAGAGGAAGCACGCAAGGGGACCGGAGTCGATGACGAGACTGTCGAGTCCGGACGCGTAGAGTACCTCGCAGTGCTGGGAGCCGGGGTGATGGGAGGTGGGATCGGGCAACTCGCCGCCTACCGAGGCGTGCACGTCCGCATGAAGGACATTCGCCATGATGCTGTCGCGAGCGGCCTTGAGCACGCTCGCAAGCTCTTCACCGGCCTGGTCAAGCGGAGAAAGCTTCGGCGCCGCGAGGCGGATCAACGGATGACGCTCATCTCCGGCAGTCTCGGATACGAGGGATTTATGCGGCAGGACCTGGTCGTCGAAGCCGTCGTGGAAAAGATGGACATCAAGCGGATCGTATTGAGAGAGACCGAAGACGCCGTTCGCAGGGACTGTGTTTTGGCCACGAACACATCTTCCCTGTCCGTGAACGAGATGGCGTCTGCCTTGGCACGGCCCGAGAATTTCGTCGGTATGCATTTCTTCAACCCGGTCCATCGAATGCCCTTGGTTGAAGTCGTGCGCGGGACCCGGAGCAGTGACCACGCAGTAGCCACCACCTATGGGCTCGTCCTCAAACTCGGCAAAGTACCGGTTGTGACCAACGACGGCCCGGGCTTCTTGGTGAATCGCATTCTGGGCCCCTACATGAACGAAGCGGGTTTTATCCTCACGGATGGGGCCAGTGTAGAAGCCATCGACGACGCCGCGAAGAACTTCGGAATGCCCATGGGCCCGCTCCGGCTCGTAGACGAGGTCGGCATCGACATCAGCCGGCACGCAGGGCAATCGCTGCANGAGGCNCTCGGCGACCGCTTGTCTCCGTCTCCGCCACTGGTGGCGCTGGCCGAAAGTGGGCGCTTGGGGAAGAAGGGAGGGATTGGCTTCTACCGGTACGAATCAGGCAAAGAGAAGGGGCCCGACCCGGAGATCTACGCCGTTCTTTCTCAGACGGTGCCGCCAGTTCGCGTGGATCTCGAAGAGCGCGAGATCCGTGGCCGCCTCGTGCTGGCTATGTTGAATGAGGCCGCTCGAACTCTGGAGGCGGGCATCGTCGAACGCGCCAGTGACGTGGACCTCGCAATGATCATGGGGACCGGCTTTCCCCCCTTTCGTGGCGGCCTCCTTCGGTTCGCCGACACGATTCACGTGCGGACCATCTTGAGCCGCCTCAACGAATTCGAGGAGCGATACGGCGACCGTTTCGCTCCGGCCGATCTCATTCGCCGTCTCGCGCGGGAAAACCGTGGGTTCTATGAAGCCTTCGCAGGCTGAGGTCTGGGGTGTGATTCCCTGTTCCGGTAGTTCCACCAGGATGGGCACCTCCAAGGCGATGCTCGACGTCGAAGGCCGAACGTTCCTCGAGCGGGTGATCCACGCGCACCGGGCTGGTGGCTGCAGTCGGGTGCTGGTCGCACTTCCCACACAGGACGGACCTGTGGCCGCCATGGCGGAAGAGGCAAGCGCCGAGGTTGTGCTGAACCCATCACCCGAGGACGGTCCCATCGGGTCGTTACGCGCCTCACTCCGGGCCCTCGATGATGCGGTCGAGGGAGTCTGTTTCTGCCCCGTCGACCATCCCTTGATTCACGAAGACACGGTGCAGAATCTCATCGACGTGTTTCAACGCAGCCAGGCACCGCTTGTCGTCCCCACTTTTAATGGTGAGCGCGGTCATCCCGTCCTCTTCGGCAGGGTGCTGTTCGATGAACTCCTGAATGACGCACTCCCGGAAGGCGCCCGCACCGTGGTGCACCGACACCGCGAGGACATCGCATCGGTCCCGGTCGACGACAAAGGCACTGTCACCGACATCGACGACATGGAGGCGTATCGCCGGCACTGTCCCGACGAGTACCGCCTGCATCAGCAAGGCCTATGACAGATCCCGGGAACAAGCCGCTCACGGCAGTGGAGGCAACGGCAGAGGTGCTCGCCGCCCAGGAGGCCCGCCATCCGATGGCGCTCGTCGTTGGTGTGTCTGGCTCTCTCGAGCTCGTGGGCGCGCGGGTGGTCGTCCGTCAGGCGAAGGGCGGGGCCAAAAGCCTCGTGGGTTCGTTCGGTGATGCTGTACTCGACGACGGAGCGCTAGCGCTCGGCACACAAAGACTCGAAGAGCACAGAGCCTCGACGAAGGGTCTCTACGAGTTGAAATCCGCCTCCGGATCCACGGTCCAGGTATACGTGGAGGTGCATTACCCCCAGCCGGACCTGGTCATCGTCGGTGCCGGCCATATCGCACAGCCCCTGTGCTCCATGGGCGCCTTGATGGGCTTTCGTGTCATCGTGGTGGACGATCGGCCCGACTTCGCCACCCGAGAGCGGTTCCCGGAAGCCGAGCGCATCGTTCGGGTCGACTTCATGGATCCGTTCGCCGACATCCCCATTCACTCGACGAGTCACATCGTACTGGTCACCCGGGGCCACAAGTACGACTTCGAGTGCCTACGCCACTTGCTGAAAACCGAAGTGGAGCCACCTTACGTGGGCATGATCGGAAGCCGGCGGCGGATTCGGGCGGCCTTTTCTCAGCTCCAAGGCGAAGGAATGCCCAAGGATCGGCTCTCCCGGGTACGTGCCCCGGTCGGACTGGACATAGGGGCCGAGACGCCAGTGGAAATCGCCGTTGCGGTCGCAGCGGAGATCGTCCTGCAGTGGAGAGGCGGCACCGGCGTGCCCCTNGCGGAACAAGAACGTATTTTGGAACGATTCTTCAAGGAAAGTGAGCCTTGATTGAATAGCCACAACGATTACGACCTCTATCAAGCGATCGCCGAAAAGGTTCGCGAGGGCCGCACCATAGCTATGGCGACGATCGTGTCCGCCAAGGGTTCGGTGCCTAGAGGCGTGGGCGCCAAAATGCTCGTTGACCCCGGAGAGGACCTGGTGGGCACAGTGGGTGGNGGGTGCGGCGAGGGTGAGGTGATCGAGGCCGCGCTCGAGGTGATCAAGACCGGAGAGCCCCAGTTGGTCCGGGTCGACCTGACCGAGGATCTACTGTCTCTGAGCCCGGCCGTGTGCGGGGGCACGATGGAGATTTTCGTGGAGGCCGTCAGCGAGTNACGGACAANTCACGGACAAGTCACGGACAAGTGAAAGAAGAGCGTCCACCGCTCGTCCAGATTCACTACCTCCGACCGCCCGATCGGGAGAAGGTCTACACGCAGTACCTGATCCATGACGGAGAGGGCGTAAAGGTCACCTACGCCCACGACCTGAACTTCGAATCACCAATACGGATCGCGGGGGTGGTTGTACTGGAGACCGGCTCCGAAGTGATCTGGTTCACGTTCCCGGGNGCCTGGCANGATATCGGAGTTTTCCATCGTGCCGACGGATCCTACTCGGGTACCTACGCGAATATTCTGACCCCGTGCGTCTTCGAGGAAGGCAGCGTCTGGCGGACCACCGATCTGTTTCTCGATCTCTGGATCGATCCGACCGGNGACGTCCAGATACTGGACGAAGACGAACTGGAAGAAGCGGAGGCGAAGGCGTGGGTCGATCCCGATACCGCGCGGCGAGCCCGTCAGGAGGCCACGACGTTGTCAGCACAGGCAGCAGCCGGGCTCTGGCCCCCTGAGGTGGTCAGAAAATGGACTCTCGCCCGTGCCCGGGAGTTGGCCGAGGCTGCTTTCTAGGTGCTCTCGTTGGTCGACTCGGCCGCGTTGTTGGTCAACTCGGCAGAACAGACGCGCGAGACGTCCACGTGAAGCCGTTTGAGCACCGTCGGGTCTTCCATGAGACAGTCGATCAGGCGGTCATAACCCGCCATCGCCCCGGCCGGTATTTGGACCTCCTCATGGTGGAACGATCCGTCGTCTGCAAAGAGAAGCCGGACGGTGGCGAGCTCGTCGCTCAATTCGCGGCTCCCTGTTCCTCCCCGACCATGCGATCGACCACGCTCTTGATAGCCTCGAANTCATTCCAACGAGACACCCGAACACTCCCGCCATCGCCCTTGCTCACGAAGATCGTCGGCGTGCCGGTCACGCCCAACTCGGNGCCNAGGCGNATGTTGGCGCTGATGACGTCNGCATGGCGGTCGCTNTCGAGACANTCGGCGAAGTCCTCTACGTTGAGACCGATCGCGGACGCATAGTCCTCGAAGGCACGCGCCGGNGGGCTTNGGCTAGCNCTCCANNTCGCCTGNTGCNNAAAGAGCTNATCGTGGTAGGGCCAGAAGTACTCCTCACCCTGATCGAGNGCGCANCGCGCCGCCCGAGCCGCAAAAAACGCATGCGGGTGTCCCNCCAACGGGAAGTCGTGGAACTCGAATCGGGCGATNCCCCCCTCNACGTACGCCAAATCGATCTGNGGCTTCACGANNNNGGCGAACTGTTGGCAGGCCGGACACTGAAAGTCCCCGAACTCCAGGATCGTGATCGGCGCGTCGGNATCNCCACGCTCAACGCCCGTCGCCAACTGGACCAGCGCCCCNATNTCCTCCATTTCTCCNNTCTNCGANGNTCGCTGACNGNNNCCGTCGCGGCACCGCCNNTGCCGCCCCCGCGGGACGACCACCAAAGNGCGCCAACTGCGATCACNGCANTCACACCCAAAACCCNANAGAACGCCNTGAGATCTCCGCCTTTCTTCTTNGTCACCNTTCACTCCATTGCTCGATGTACGGCCANGGCANGCCCCCCCCNGGGTGTAACCTGCCACGCNGGNTCCAGTAAGATGCTCCCCAAGCCACCCCGCTGCAATCGCGGGCCGGCCCAACNGGACCAAGGACCCGCCNCCGNCCCGTCTTGATCAGGGCATGAGGACTTCGATCACCGAGGCTACATCGGAAAAATCGTCCAGAACCGTGTCGGCTCCGGTCGTCTCCAGNTGCTCCCGCCCGAAGTTCCCGGTCGCCACGGCGACCGTTCTGGTGCCCGCGTGTTTTCCGCACTCCACGTCTCGCGGTGTGTCACCGACGATGACGGCCGACTCCGGAGGAAAGCTCACNCCCCAGGCTTCGAACGCCCTCTCNAGNGCGATGGCCGGCAGATGTTCACGAACCTCGTGGTCGGATCCGTATCCGCCAACTTCGAAGCATTNGGCGAGGCCGACAGATCCGAGCTTCACCTGGGCCCCTCGGACGATGTTGCCAGTCACCAGTCCCAACGCCACCTCTGGTTCGGAATCNAGCGCCTCGATCAAACCCGCGACGCCCGGGAGCAGCCGCATCGGATTTGTGCTGATACGCGACTCAAGCTCGCCGATGTACCGGTCCCAAAGCCCGGCGAGGCCAGCGTCGATGACCGTGTCCTCCAGCCCAGCGGCCGCAAGTANACCCCGAACGATCTGCGGATCGGTCTTCCCGGAGAAGTCGTAGGAATCCATCGCCCCGACGGTACCGAACGTCTCCAACATCGCCGCGTGGAAGGAAACCTTGGCCGGCCCCCCCCTCACAAGCGTACCGTCGATATCGAAAAGGACGAGTGTGTGCATCGATCAAAGATCCATGAGGACGGCTGGGTCGACGTTCCCGCCGCTCACGACCGCGACCACGNTTCGACCCTCCGTCTCGACCTGGCCGGACCGCAGTGCGGCCGTGGTTGCGGCTCCCGACAACTCGACCACCAACCTCTGCCGCTTGAACAGAAACGCTGACGCGCTCCTGATCGCGTCGTCGTCCACGAGCACGACGTCATCCACAAGCTCACGCACGTGTTTGAACGCCAAGTCCCCGGTCCGCACCGGNATGAGGCCATCGGCGACAGACTCGGTCCGATCGAGCGTGACNGGCTCGCCAGCCTCGAGCGCCGCCTTCATGGACGCACCCCCGGTCGGTTCCACCCCAACGATCCGAACGTCGGGCCGGAGTCGGCGTAGAGCCGCCGCGGTTCCGCTGCACAGCCCCCCACCTCCGATGGGCACCAATACCGAATCNAAGGNATCCCAGTCTTCGGCGATTTCGAGCCCGACCGTGCCCGCACCCGCGATGATCCTCGGATCATCAAAAGGCGGGATTATCACGAGCCCCCGTTCCTCGGCGATCGACTCTGCCCTTGCCTCCCGCTCGATAGAGGTCGTCCCCTCCAGCACGACTTCGGCCCCCAACCNCTCCGCCCCCAACCGCTTGACCCGGGGCACGGTGGTAGGCATCACCACGACCGCCCGGATCCCGTGGAGTTGAGCCGCCAACGCGACGGCCTGCGCATGGTTCCCGGACGAGTAGGTGATCACGCCCCTCGAGCGGACGTCATTGGAGGTCTGTGCAATAAAGTTGTANGCCCCCCGGAACTTGAAGGAACCAGACCGCTGAAGAGATTCGAGCTTGAGCCGGATGTCGGAGCCCAACTCGCCACTCAACACGTCTGCACGGTAGAGCGGTGTACGTACGGCGACTGGGCGGAGCCTCTCCNGGGCTTCCTGGATATCGTCCAGCTGGACTAGAGACTCACTCACCTTCCGTGGGGGAGTCCGGCTCGACGGCATCTCCTGTACCCGAGTCGACGGAAGCCTTGGCATCCTGCTCGCCCTCCGCTCCCCCAGCAGCAGCTTCCTCGCCGGTGGCTTCGTCGCCCGCGGCTCCATCACCGCTTGCTCCCTCGCCGTTCGACTCACCGTTCGGCGGATCNGGAAACACTCGGGCCACATCCATGACGCTGTCGTTCTCATCGAGGTTCACCAGGCGAACGCCCTGCGTCGCTCGTCCGATCACGCGAATTTCGTCGATCCGTTGACGATTGATGACGCCGTTCCGGGTGATCACCATGAGCTGGTCCTCTGGGACCACCGACTTGATCGCGACGACCTTCCCCGTCTTCTCGTTGGTCTTGAGGTTGATCACGCCCTTCCCGCCACGTGCCTGGAGTCGGTAGGCGTCGATCTCTGANCGTTTCCCCATCCCCGACTCTGACACCACNAGCAACGTGGCCTCGTCGCGAGCCACCACCACCATGCCGACCACTTCATCGTCCGCACCCAGACGGATGCCCCGGACACCCTCCGCGACCCGACCCATCGGACGGGCGTCCGACTCGCGAAAGCGAATGGCGAGGCCATTCCTGNTCGCGAGAATCACCTCGTTGTCCGCATCGGTGAGCTGGACATCGATGAGTTCGTCNCCCTCGCGAATGTTGATCCCGATCAGGCCCACCGTCCGCACATTCCCGTAAGCGGACAGCGCCGTCTTCTTGATCTTGCCGCCCTTGGTACAAAAGAGGAGGTACCGGTCGTCCGAGAACTCCCGTACGGCAACCACCGACGCGATCTCGTCGGAGGGATCGATGTTCAGGAGGTTGACGATCGGCTTACCACGGGAGTGCCGACCAGCCGGCGGGACCTGCCATACCTTCAACCAGTGGCACTGACCCGACCGGGTGAAAATCATCAGGTATTCGTGGGCGGACGCCACGAACAGGTGCTCCACCCAGTCCTCCTCCTTCGTGCCCATTCCCTGGAGCCCCCGTCCCCCACGCCTCTGAGCACGGTAGGTGTCCACCTCGGTCCGTTTCACGTATCCCGCACGTGAGACCGTGATGACCATCTCTTCGTCCGCGATCAGGTCCTCCACGTCCAACGAAGACGCCTCCCCGATGATCTCGCTGCGCCGGTCGTCTCCGTACTTCTTGCCGATCTCGGTGAGTTCCTCAGTGATGATCTCCATCCTGCGATCGCGACTGTCCAGAATCCCCCTGAGTTCCTCGATAGTGACACGTAACGCGGCGAGTTCCTCGTCGAGCTTCTCCATCTCCAGCCCGGTCAGCCGAGCCAACCGCATGTCCAGAATCGCCTTGGCTTGCCGCTCCGAAAGCTCGAAGTTTTCCTGCAAGCGCTCCGACGCCGTCTCGGCATCCCGCGAGCCCCGAATGATCTTGATCACTTGGTCGATGTTGTCGACGGCGATCTTGAGACCCTCGAGGATGTGCGCCCGCTCATCGGCCTTCCGCAGATCGAAGGTCGTCCGGCGCACGACCACCACGTGACGATGATCGATGAAGTGCTGGAGCATCTGCCGGAGCGTAAGAACGCGGGGTACCCCGTCCACCAACGCCAGCATGATCGTGCCGAAAGTCGACTGCATCTGTGTGTGCTTGTACAGCCGGTTCAAGACGATTTGTGGAATGGCGTCCCTCTTGAGCTCGATGACGATGCGGAGCCCGTCTCGGTCGGATTCGTCCCGCATGTCACGGATTTCGGTGATCTTCTTGTCCCGAACCAGTTGAGCGATCTGCTCGATCAGGCGGGATTTGTTGACCATGAACGGGATCTCCGTCACGATGATGCGCTCGGAGGACTCATTCATTTCTTCGATCTTGGCACGCGCCCGCATCACGATCCGGCCTCGGCCGGTCCGGAAGGCGTCTTCGATGCCCGACCGTCCACAGATGAACCCACCCGTCGGAAAATCGGGGCCAGTCACCAATTGCTCGAGCCGCTCCTGCGAAAGGTCGGGATCGGCAATCAGGGCCGCCGCCGCCGCGAGGATCTCCCGCAGGTTATGTGGCGGGATGTTGGTCGCCATTCCTACAGCGATCCCAGAACTGCCGTTGATGAGCAGGTTCGGCACCCTCGCCGGAAGGACCGTGGGCTCTTCCAAGCGCCCGTCGAAGTTGGGCGTGAAGGCAACCGTCTCCTTCTCGATGTCCTGCCGAAGCTCCATCGCCAGTGCGGTAAGGCGGGCTTCGGTGTACCGGTATGCCGCCGCCGAGTCGCCATCGATGGACCCGAAATTTCCCTGGCCGTCGACGAGGGGATAACGCAGCGAGAACTCCTGGGCCATCCGCACCATAGAGTCGTAAATGGAGGAATCGCCATGGGGGTGGTACTTGCCCAGCACATCCCCGACCACGTTGGCCGACTTCTTGTAACCCCGCCCCGGGCTCAGCCCGAGCTCGCCCATCGCGTACAGGATGCGCCTGTGAACCGGCTTCAGGCCGTCACGTACGTCGGGCAACGCTCTCTGTACAATGACGCTCATCGAGTAGTCGATGAACGATTCGCGCATCTCGTCTTCGAGAAGACGTTCTAGGACTTTCTCTCCGCCCAAACGGAGTTCGTCGTCAGCCATCAATTAGCCTCGAGAAGAGCGTTGGTGGAATCTTTCGGCGGGTGGGGGTCCGTCTGGGCGAATACCTCGCTCAGGCGGGTGGCAGAGTCGCGGAAGGTGCCAGTGATTCGTTCGTGCCCGGAGCAAAATGAACCGGTAGTTCTGACTTCGAGGATGCGCCTCAAAGCGTCTCCTCGAAGGGATGTGCAGAGGGAGCTAACTCGTTGAAAACTAACAAAAAAGGAGCCCTCGAACAATTCCCCCGAGAGCTCCTGAAGAAGTACCGCGGGCGGCCTCCTAGGGTGTCTGCTAGTTCGCGGGACGCCCTCCCCTGTCTCCCCCTCTGCCTCCTCCCTTTGCTCCCCCCTGCCTCCCCTGCCGGAGAGCTGATTCCTGATTTCTCGCATGAGGGAAACAAAGCCCGGATCGGACCGCATGACATCCCAAACCGGGTCCGTCCTCAGGGATGTCATCACGCGCCTGTCGCGGTCGCGGACCGCCTCCCTCAAGAAGGTCAGAGCCTCTTCCGTGTCCCCCAGAGCAGCTTGAGCCGAAGCCATGTACACCGAACGGTGATGGAGTCTCCTTCGGTCGCCCGAGGTCGGAGGACTACGGGCCAGCCGAACCTCGGTCATGGGCTTCGGGAAGCTCCGGGTCCATCTCGTACGCCTTCAACGCCAACACCCGCGCCCTCGAAATGGATTCGGCCAGATCTGAAGCCTCCAACATGCCGAGCATCAACTCGGTAGTGGCCAACCCTGCATACGCGCCCGCGAACGTCGGATCTGCCTCTACCGCCTGGCTATAAAGCTCCAGGGCCGCTTGAAGGCCCTCCACCGTCTCACGGGACCCTTCGAACTGGGCCTTCGTGAACGCCTCGTTGGCCGCAGGCACTTCACTCCCCGTAGCATGAGCGAGAACCGGGGTGTCCCCACTCGCGGGGCTATCCCCACCCATGGACAACTCTGCTTGGATCTCCTCGGCGATGGCGTTGGCCACCTCAGTCTGGAGAGCCAGCACATCCGTGAAACTGCGTAAATAGTCCTGTGCCCACGTGTGGGTGTCACTCGCTCCATGGATCAGCTGCACCGTGATCCGGACCTGGTCGTCCGCACGCGCCACCGAGCCCTCCACGATGCCCGCGACGCCGAGCTCTTGGGCGATTTCGGGAATGGTCTTATTGATGGTCTCATCCGTGGTCGCGTACCGCGCAACGGTGGTCCGGGATACCACCCGAATTTCCGGAATCTGGCTCAGGCGCGCGATCAACGCCTCGTGCATGCCCGCTACGAAATAGTCCTGTTCGGAGTTCTCCGAAAAATTATCGAACGGCAGAACGGCGATAGAACGGATTGGTTCGTCGGGGTCGTAGACCGAGGGAAGAACCGACGGCCCCAGACCGGTGCTCACCGCGCCGGTGCCCTGGGCGGTGTTCTGGACCCACCACGCGCCGACACCACCCACCGCAAGTAAGGTCACGGTCATCAACGCCAGACGAGGAAGAGTGCCGGTCGACGGTGGGTCGTTGAACTGGTCAGCATCGGCCGTCACCTGAATGCCATCGGTCGTGACGTCGAAAACCCAGGCGAGAACTATGACGACGGGAAACCCCAAAACTGCGAACACCACCACGTACTGGAGAGCCCATTCGGCCGAGAAGGCAGGCAGGACGATTTCACCGAGCTGCAGCACCACGAAAGCGAACGCCGCGTAGCCCACGGCTACGCGGAAGACGTGGCGACGCCGCAACTCCGCAATGAAGCTCGTCATCTTGGAAGGTTGCTCAACCATGGTCTTCAGCCACTCAATCCAATGTACCGAAGAGGCCCGCTCTATTCTCAACATCGCTCTGCCCTGATCCTCCTTCAAGGTTACTTGAATCACCAACTTGAAGACGAGCGACAGGGCCAAGGCGTCACACGGACACCGGTCCCCCTAGTTAATAGGAGCCGGATCCGGGGCGGTTCGTTAAGGCTGTGGGGGTTCTCCTCCTAGGCCACGGCGACGAAGTCGGTGACCTCCTCCCAGCCCGCCGACTCGAGTTCGGCGCAGATCTGGTGCCGGGCTCCCTCTTGGCCGACCGCCGCCACCGAGAAGCCATCCCGGTACTCATCGATCCCGGACGGGTGTATGACAGGGGCCCCATGAATGCGCTGATCGATCTTTCGAGGATCCAAATCGACGAACGCCCGGACGCTCCCACCTTGCACCTGAACTTCCCGCGCGAACGCCTTTCCGATCGGCCCCGCCCCCCACACCACCAAGCCATCTCGACCCCGCGCCAGCGTTTCGAGCAGGTAGTGGACCTTGCAACGTCGAAAAGCCTCGGGAGTGTAGGCCTCATGCCGCACAGAGGCCCGGTCGCGGTGGATTCGCCACTGAAGCAGCACCCGATCGACCGCCGCCAGCCGAGCGCTGGACCGCCACAGCCGGAGTATCAGATCGTAGTCCTCCGGCCACCCCCGGTCCACGTATCCGCCCACCTCCGCCACGATGGCCGTCCGCAAGAAGAAGGTGGGGTGCGCTAGCGGACACTCGATGAACAGATTCCGTTCCACGTCCTCCGGAGTCCGCATTCCGTTGATCCAGTCTTCGTAACGTCGCCCCCCGCCCCGCACCTCGGCCCTGGGGAAGTAGCGCACACCCGCCCCGCACCCCGCCAGGTCCGGCCGACCCTCGAGCAGCATGAATTGTTCGGCGAAGCGAGTGGGCTCGGCGATGTCATCCGCGTCCATGCGAGCCAGATAGCGGCCTCGCGCACTGGTCCGACCCGCCTCGAGCGCCGGTACGATGCCCCTAGGCGGCTGGTGGACCACGCTGACCCGCGAGTCTTCTCGAGCCCACGCAGAAAGAAGCCCCGGGCTGTCGTCCGTCGAACCATCGTCCACAGCGAGCACCTCGAAGTCCTCGAACGTCTGAGCACGAAGCGAGGCGATGCACTCCGGCAAGTACGGCGCAGCGTCGCGCACCGGGAGTAGGACCGAAATCGCCGCGGGCATTCAACCCAGCACATCGGCGAGATAGCGCCCGGTCTCACTCTCGGGAACGGAGACCAACTCCTCGGGACGCCCCATCGCCACCACCTGTCCGCCCCGGGCGCCCGCACCCGGCCCCATATCGATCACCCAATCGGCGGCCTTGACCACCTCGAGATTGTGCTCGATCACGAGCACCGAGTTCTCGGCGTCCACCAGGCGGCCCAACACGTGAAGGAGCTTCCTTATGTCCTCGCCCGAGAGGCCGGTGGTGGGTTCGTCCAAGATGTAGAGCTTACGCCCCTTCTTTCCGGAGACACGCGCCAACTCCCGTGCAATCTTGAGCCGTTGTGCCTCACCGCCCGACAGGGTCGGGGCAGGTTGTCCGAGCTTGAGGTAACCGAGACCGACCTGCTGGAGCTGCCAGAGGATGCGCCCCAGCCGGTCCTGACGGATGAAAAAGCGGATCGCCTCGTCCACCGTGAGGTCGAGCACTTCCGCCACGTTGCGCCCCTTGAACCGCACTTCCAGCATCTCCGGACGATAGCGGGTGCCCCGGCAGGCATCACACTGGACGTAGACGTCGGCCATGAAAATCATCTCGATCTCGACGTTCCCCGCTCCCTTACACGCCTCGCACCGGCCACCCTTTACGTTGAACGAGAACGCCCCAGCGGTATACCTCCGCTTGCGCGCGAGCGGCTGAGCTGCGAACAACTTCCGGACTTCGTCCCACGCCTTGATGTAGGTCACCGGGTTGGATCGTGGTGTTCGCCCGATCGGCGACTGATCGACCAGGACGACCTCGTCGAGCATGGTGGCGCCTTCGAGGGACGCAACTTCTCCGATCACCTCTCCGAGGTGCTCCTTGGCACTCGTCTCGCCACCCTTCAACTGCCCCTCCAAAGCATGGTACAGAAGGTCGTGAACGAGCGTTGACTTACCGGACCCGGAGACCCCGGTCACGACGGTCATCGTTTCGAGCGGGATTTCTACGTCGACACCCTCGAGGTTGTGGAGGCGCCCCCCCGTAAGGTTCAACCTCGCTCCATCCACACACCGTCGTTCAGCGGGAACCGGAATCTCGGCACGACC
>PCCM01000109.1 GCA_002731735.1 Gemmatimonadota bacterium
TGTCGGCCATGTCGAGGCGATACATGACTAATCAAGATCAATCGTCATGCCTTCCCGTGCTCCGTGGGGCTTGGTTGTCACAAAATAGAATAATGATTCTATTTCAGTGGCGGTGTTGGCAGGGCTGGTTCTGGTGGGGGCCCGGTGTAGAAACGAGCCGCGAGTGCAGGAGGAGTGGGTTTAGGTGGCTATACCGTCGCTGAAACTCACTTTGGGTACGGCCCGTCCGTCCTCACATGAAGACCGTGGCAGCCGCGAGTAGTGTCCACATGTTCAAGCCTCCGACAAAGCCAAAAACACGGTGGTGTAGCCCTAAGATTAACGATAAGCACACGTACGTCTGGAAGTAAGTGAAATTCGTATCTAACTTGGGGAACATCTCCGCGNAGCCGTGGAGGTCACGGGCGGGGGACATCTCATTCACCGACCGCCCTGTAGCGAACGGACCGCTTCGAAAGAGGTAAAGGCGTGACAGGANACGACTTCGATCTACTCATCATAGGNGGAGGNCCCGGAGGTTACGTTGCAGCTATCCGAGGGGCGCAACTCGGACTGAGCGTGGCTTGTGTCGAGGCTCATAAGCTGGGAGGTGTTTGTCTCAACATAGGATGTATTCCCACCAAAGCCCTCCTGACCAGCGCGGCCCTGGCCAACGAACTCAAGACTGCGGAGACGCATGGTATCACGTTCGCCGAGGCGAACGTGGACCTCGGGCCGGCTCAGGAGCGTAGCAGGGCGATTGCGGAAGAACTGTCCAAAGGGGTGAGCCACCTCTTCAAGAAGAACAAGATCACCCACATCGAAGGACGTGGCCGCCTNTCGATCGGGGGCACTGTAGAGGTCGAGGCCGCCGCCGGCGCCCAGCAGGTCTACACCGCAGCGCACGTCATTCTGGCAACTGGTTCCAGGCCGAGGGACATCCCGGTCCTGCCGATCGATGAGGAACGGATCTGGTCCTCCACCGGGGCCCTCTTCCAGAGTGAGGCACCGGAAACGCTGGCTGTCGTGGGGGCCGGTGCCGTCGGGATGGAGTTCGCTGACATATACAACGCGTACGGCACCAAGGTCACGGTCATTGAAGCACTGGATCGTATCCTACCGCTCGAAGACGCCGATTCGTCTGATGCGGTTGAGCGGAGTTTCAAGAAGCGCGGCATGGATTTTCACACCGGNGCGCTAGTCGAGAGCNCGGACNTCACGAAAGGGTCCATCAAGCTCGACTTCAAGGACAAGAAGGGCCANCAACAGACCCTTGAAGTCCAGCGTGTCCTGTCGGCCGTGGGACGTATGCCGAACACAGGAGACNTGGGTCTGGACNCCGCTGGCGTCGAGCTCGACGATCAAGGCTTCTTCATTGTGGACGAGTACATGCGGACCAACGCCAAGGGTGTCTACGCAGTTGGCGACTGTGCCGGCAATCAACTGCTGGCCCACAAAGCCATGCACGAGGGGGTGATCTGTGTCGAGGCCATNGCNGGCCAGGCCCACGGCGCGGTGGACTACCAGAACGTCCCGAACTGCACGTATTGCAGCCCCGAGGTCGCGTCGGTGGGACTTACGGAGGAGCAGGCTAGGGAGCAGNGATTGGAGATNGACATCGGAAANTTTCCGTGGGTCGGTAACGGTCGTGCGCTCGCCTCCGGCCACTCGGAGGGTTTCGTAAAGGTCATTCGTGGCGCNCAGTACTCCGAGATCCTCGGGGCCCACATCGTCGGACCGCACGCCACCGAGTTGATCGGGGAGTTTGTNGTGGGGCGCCATCTCGAATCCACCGTNGAAGAGATGGACCGCGCCATGCATCCGCACCCCACGTTGTCGGAGGCCATCGCCGAGGGTGCCCTATCAGCCCTGGGGCGGGCGATCCACATTTAGACCACGGTCGGAGGTCGGATTATGCCGAGTATCTTGGGAACGAAGCGNTTGGGTCGTCTCGATGTACAGGGATTCGACTCGATTGACGAAGAACACCTGGCCGAAGTTGGGTCGTGGTTGCGTCTGGCGTTCGCACTTTGTGCGACGTTGGCGATCGTCGCTACTGCCCTTGCCTCGACCCCACTGTTGCTGACACTCGCAGCGATCGCGTTTCTTGCGGCGATTCTTCCGGTCCACCCGTTCGACCTGATCTACAATTACGGGATACGTCATTTGACGGGGACTCGACGTCTACCGAAAAGGGGTCCCCCAAGTCGCTTTGCGTGTGGGGTCGGTGCCCTGTGGTTGATCGTCACGGTGGGGGTATTCGATTCGCCCTATCCGGTCGTCGGCTACGTTCTTGGTTTTACGCTGGCGGCGGCGGCGGTTCTGGTGAGCACGATGGATATCTGTATTTCGTCCATGATCTTCCGGGCCATATTCGGCAGCCCGGTGCCACGGCCGGCAGACACCTTGGATGATAAGGTCGCAGAGCCTCCTCTCACTCGTCGAGACCATGATCGTATGTATCGACCATGAGCCCAACCGGCCGTGGGCCGCTCCCACTCGTTTTCTTTCTGGGTGGGGCGTCGGCACTTCCATCTATCTTGCCTCCCCGACCGCGTAGGCTCACTGTGAGGGGCCCGGTTACGCATCCCCGCCCAGCCTTCTAACAGCCTGAGTCCCGAACAAAATCGATGTCATCTGCGCGACGGCGGCGTGCCCATCAAGGGAGCCGACAGAAAAAGAAGGAAGTAGATTCGCGAGTCCCGCCGGCGCGGCGTGTGTTCTTGGTGCCCTTGGCGCTGACGCTGGTCCTCGCCCTGATGTCGCTACTGCCGCGCGTGTCGGACAACCCCATTCTGACTCGCTCGTTTTGGGGTGCCGCGGCCGTACTATTGGTCTGGCAGGTTCTGCTCTTCCTTCGCGTAAGGGGCGCGTCCGAAGGCCGCTCGTTCAGCACCGTGCTTCGCCCGCAGCACTATCTGCAGGCCGTGATGCATGTGTCGGTGTTCACCTATTGGGGCTTCTACTGGCGGCCTGTGTACGAGTTCTTCTGGCTCCTTGTGGCGCAGTTGGTGTTCGCCTACGCGTTCGACATGCTGCTGGCGTGGACCCGGCGCGAGAACTATGCGCTCGGGTTCGGGCCGTTTCCCATCATTTTCAGCACGAACCTGTTTCTCTGGTTCCGGGATGATTGGTTCTATCTGCAGTTTCTGATGCTTGCGGTTGGGTTCCTGGGCAAGGAGTTCGTGCGGTGGCAACGGGATGGAAAGCGGGTCCACATCTTCAACCCCTCCGCCTTCTCGTTGGGGCTGTTCTCGCTGGTATTGATTGCCACGAATACGACAGGCCTGACCTGGGGGCAGGAGATCGCGTCGACGCTGACCCTCGCGCCCTACATATACTCGGTTCTGTTCTTGATCGGCCTGATCGTCATGTACTTCTTTTCGATAACATTGGTCGCCGCGTCCGCGGCAATCATGTTATTCGCCCTGAGCGGGGTGTATGGGGCGGTCACCGGTGTTCCCTACTTTGTCGATTCGGAGATCCCATCTGCGGTATTCCTCGGACTGCACCTGCTCATAACCGATCCGTCCACGTCGCCGAGGACACCGGTCGGTAAGAGCATTTTCGGCGGACTTTACGGCCTTGGTGTTTTTGGTCTTTACGCGCTCCTCGGCGCGCTCGGTGTGCCGACCTTCTACGACAAGCTTCTGTGTGTTCCGCTCCTGAATTTGAGCGTGCAAAGGATCGATCGTCTGGTGCGGGCTTTTGAGCGCAGTCCCAGAGCGAGTCGTTGGCGATTCGAGTGGGCTGCCCAGCGCCTCAACTTGGCCCACATGGCGGTTTGGATCGTCTTTTTCGCAGCCATGACCGCGACGGGCCGGACCGACGGGCGCCACACGGGTGATAGCTTGCCCTTCTGGCAACAGGCGTGTGCGGAGGAGCGGCGAAACGCGTGTGAACGCCTGATCCAACTGGAGTCCACGTACTGTGGAGACAACTCGGGATGGGCTTGCAACGAGTTGGGTAGTCATTATGTCGAGGGCCGGATCACAGAAACCGACCTCGAGCTCGCGACCGCCTATTTTTCGAGGGCGTGTGAGGTTCGTTTCCAGGCGGGATGTGTCAACGTGTTGAACCCGGAGAGTCCCAGCCGGGCGCTCCCGCGTGTCATCGACCTTCGACTGCTCCTACGCGAAGGGGGGCAAAACCTGTTGGAGATGTCCGAGTCGGACTTGTACGCCCGGGCCTGTGGCCACGGCTGGACCTTCGCCTGCGCTGAGGCTCCGCGGTCATTGTGAGTGAAAAAGAGGAAGTGCGGCAGGGTGCGGGCGGCCCGCCTCCGTCGATCGTCGGAATCGCGTTCGTGCTCGCTGTTGTACTGGCCGTATGGATGTCGCTCCGGGGGCCGCAGCCCGAATCGGTGGTCGACGTGGAGCGCCTTTCGCGGCTTGCGACCAGTCTTGGAGACCTTGCTGGTTTCCGCTCGGACGCATGGTTTCTCCCGGACGAAGAGCTCCTCGGTTTCGTTGAGGTTCCGGGCGGTCCGTTCTTGATGGGAAGTGACCCCGCGATCGATCCACTGGCCTTCGACAACGAGTGGTGGCCAGGCGCACGTCCTCAGGCGACGTTGGATCTTCCTTCGTTCTACGTCGGCCGGTACGAAGTCACGGTTGCTCAGTTCGCGGTATTCGTCGAGGAGACGGGGTACCGAGCCGATGACGGGGCATTCCAGCCGCCACCGGATCATCCTGTGGCTACCGTCTCATGGACCGACGCGCTGGCCTACGCCCGATGGCTCGAGACAACACTCAGGGAATGGCCGGATACACCGTCGGAGCTCAGCCGCCTGCTCCGCGAGGGCTGGAGGATCAGCCTGCCGACCGAAGCCGAATGGGAGAAGGCGTCGCGCGGGTCGGACGGGAGAGTCTATCCATGGGGGAATGCGCCGAGACAGGACCGGGCGAACTACGGGGGGCGGGGTACGGCGCCGGTCGGCAGTTTCGACTGTCCGGAATGCCCTTTCGGCCTTCTCGATATGAGTGGCAACGTCTGGGAGTTGACCCGGAGCCCGTACCAGGCCTACCCCTACGACGAAACGGACGACCGGGAGGGCCTCGACGCGGACGCCCTATGGGTGATGCGTGGCGGTGCGTTCAACGATCCGGAGAGGAACGTGCGGTCCGCGATTCGCGGAGGCGTGGACCCCGGCGTGCGTCGGCCGTTCATCGGCTTTCGTTTGGTGATTACCCGCTTCTGATCGGCTGGTGGTTCGTTTCCGGCGCCCGAGACTTCTTGCCTATCCGGTGAACTGATACTCCACGCCCCGAATCTCCAGAATCCGCACCAGCGCCTCCCCGATCTTGTTGTTGGGCGTCGACGCTCCGGCCGACATCCCCAGATCGAAAGGCCCCTCCGGCATCCAGGCCGTGACCACGACTTCGGGGGTGGCGCTCCCGACGTCCGGCTTGTGCCGGATGGTCCCGTCTTCGGGGTCGATACAAGCCGCGTCCTCGATGTGGTACGTGGTCGTAAACTTACGGCAGAGGTGGGCGAGGTGATCGGTATTCGAGGAGTTGTAGCCGCCCATGACGATCATGACCTCAGGGGGCCCCTCGTCCATCATGGCCTCGATCGCGTCCTGCCTCTCCTGGGTTGCTGAGCAGATCGTGCCGAAGGACCGGAAGTGGCTCTCCGCGTACTCTTCCCAAGATCCCTCGACCATGGCCTCCCGGATTCGTGCCCCGATGGCGAGTGATTCATTGGCGAGCATGGTCGTTTGGTTTGCCACGCCGATCTTCTGCAAATGTAGGTCGGGATCGAAACCTTCCGTTGTCTTCCCTTGAAAGTGCTGAATGAAGGCTTCACGAGATAACCGATTCGGACGCCGCGCGATGTAATCACAGATGAGGTCCGCTTCCTCCATGTTCAGCACAATGATGTACCGTCCATCTTCATGGTTCCTGACCTGGGAGGCCGTCGCCCTCGATTCCTCGTGGTAGTGCTTTCCGTGAATGACCGCGGTGAATCCGTCCCGGGCGTAGCTCTCCACCCGCTTCCAGACGAGGAGAACCGACCCGCAGGTCGTATCCACCAGTACGCACCCGATCTCCCTGAGTGCGGCCAGGTCTTGTACGGTGACCCCGAACGCGGGAAGGATCACGACGTCCTGCTCGGTCAGGTCCGAGAAGTCGAACGCTCCCTGGCCACCGGGTTGGATGAAGTCCATCCCCATGTCTCGAATACGCTGATTGACGTGCGGGTTGTGGATGATTTCGCCCACCAGTCGAATGCGCTTTTCGGGGAATTTGTGGCGGGTTTCGTAGGCGTAGTCGATGGCTCGATCCACGCCGTAGCAGAATCCGAATTCTTTTGCCAAGCGCACGGTGACGTCACCCAGCACCTTGCGATTTCCCTCGGCGCGGATGTCCTCGACCAGAGCGGAGTGGTACTCGAGATCAATCAAAGGTTGCACCTGAGACTTCAGGCCGAACCCGCGTCTAAAATAGGTCTCTTCCATTTGCCGTCGTTGGGTTCAAGGGGGTGGCCTCGGTGAGTCACCCTCATTCAAGCTAACGGGGGGCCTCAAGCACACGAAGAAGGTGCGGCGAGGCAGGACCGAACCCCCGCCCGCCGGGGTATGGTCGAGCTATGAGCATTCTTGGGCGGCTTGCCCTTCTCTTCGTAATCGTCCCCTTGCTGGAACTGGCCCTTCTGATTCAGATGGGCCAGTGGGTCGGGGTTCGGCCTACGATTGGCCTAGTCGTTCTCACTGGTGTTGGGGGTGCCGTGCTGGCGCGTGCGCAGGGGCTCCGGACCATGTGGAGGCTGCGCCATGATCTCGCGAATGGGCGGGTACCGGGGCAGGCCATCATGGACGGTATGGCCGTGCTTGCGGGGGGCGCGCTCCTCCTCACGCCGGGGGTCCTGACCGACCTGATCGGATTCAGCCTGCTGGTCCCCGGGACGCGGCACCTCATCCAGAAGCGCATCATGGCCCGACTCGAGCGCCGCATCCAGGAGGGTGCAGTACAGGTAGTGACCGGTGGCGAACTCTGGTCTCGCTCGCCGCACGCGACGCCTCCGCATGCCACGTCGCCCGATCCCATGCCTCCTGATTCAATGTCACCCGATTCGATGTCCCCGTCGGGATCACCGGGAGAGTAGGCCACCCCGGATCCGAGCCCTTTGAGTGCCGTCCCGTAGCGCATAAGTTTTCCCACTATGAATCAACCACCCGCGTTTCTCGCCAGTCTCCTCGATGCTGCAGGCCCCTCCGGATTCGAAGTTGACGTGGCTCGACTCTGGCGAGTGGAGGCGGAGACCTTCGCGGACTCTGTTACTACGGACGTCAGCGGGAACACAATCGCGACCGTCAACCCCGACGGGCGACCACGCATTATGCTTGCCGGTCATATCGACGAGATCGGCCTCCAGGTCACGCACATCGACGAGGACGGATTCCTCTACATCGCCGGGATCGGCGGATGGGATCCCCAGGTACTCGTAGGTCAACGCGTGAAAATATTGGGCTCGCTGGGCGGTGTTGTCGGAGTGGTCGGCAAGAAGGCCATTCACCTACTGAAGGTCGCCGAGCGCAAGAGCGCGTCGCAAATCGATCAACTGTGGGTCGACGTCGGGGTGGGGTCCCGGGCGGAAGCGACGGAGCTCGGCCTGAGGGTCGGAGACGCCATGGTCATCGACGCTGCGATGGTGAGTTTGGCCGGTGATCGAATCGCGAGCCGAGCCATCGACAATCGTATCGGAGCGTACGTCGTGCTCGAAGCCCTGCGGCTCCTTTCGGACCTGTCCCCGAATGCCTCCGCCGTCGCCGTTGCGACCGTCCAGGAGGAAATCGGTGGCGGATCGGGTGGGGGAGCACGCAGCAGTGCTTTCGGCTTGGAACCGGACGCCGCTCTTGTGGTCGACGTCACTTTCAGCACCGACGTACCGGATATTGAGAAGAAGCAGTTGGGCGAGCACAATCTGGGAGGAGGCCCAGTCTTGAGCAGAGGATCTGCGGCCCATCCGGTGATTTTCGACCTTTTGGTGGAAGTGGCCGAGGCGGAGGATATTGCTCATACGATTCAGGCCTCGCCACGGTCTACGCGCACAGACGCCGACTCCATCTATCTGACCCGTTCCGGTGTCCCCACCGGGTTGGTGTCGGTGCCGAATCGGTATATGCATTCGCCGAACGAGATCGTGAGCCTGACGGACCTGGAATCCGCGGCCCGTCTGTTGGCTGCTTTCGTGATGAGTCTCGACGAAGACACGGACTTTACTCCGCGATGATGGCTTGCTCATAGGCGGGGTCCCATGTACCGTCCTTGGCCAACGAACTCGATGGCTTCCATGGTTGGCCCCATTTCGTGCACGCACGCGTTCCTCGCGCCCGTGCGCGAGTTACCTGAACCGGAATAGGTCCGAATGCTCGAACCGAACGTTGTTTTGAATGAGTTGGAGGATCTGAGGGAGAACGGATTCCTCTCGGATACCCTCTTGCGGCGAATCGTAAAGAACACTGCGGCGGCCGACGATCGCTTCGACTGGGTCGGCGTTTACCTCGTGAACTCCGAGGAGAACGTGGTGTGGCTGCACAACTACGTGGGAAGAGCCACGACGCACGCCAAGATTCCGATCGGTGAGGGCGTATGCGGCACCGCTGTCTCACAAGGGGAGAACACAAATGTCCCCGATGTGAGTGTGGTAGAGCACTACATCGAGAGTGATCGTAGAACCAAATCCGAGATGGTTGTCCTGATCCGCGGCGACGATGAGATCTTCGGGCTGATCAATATCGAGAGTAGAACGGAAGAGGCGTTTACGGACGAGGACAGTGCAGCCGTCCAATCCCTGGCGGACAAGGTCGCCGAGCAGCTAGCCCAGGAGCGTAGCTGACAGCCTACCGGGTTCATCGGTAAGAATCAGGTGGCCGACGGCGCTATCACCCGCCGAGGCCCGGGATGGAGAACATATTGCCAGAGCCGCTGACGAAGGAGTTGAGGGATCGCCTCCGAGGTGTCGTGGGAGACGCTTGGGTCATCGTCGACGCGGATCGTCTTCTGGCTTATGAATCCGACGGGCTGACCGCCTACCGAAGGACGCCACGAGCGGTCGTGCTCCCTCGGAACACCGACGAAGTCAGCCGTGTGCTGGGCATCCTTTCGCAGGAAGCAGTGCCCGTGGTCCCGAGAGGTGCGGGAACGGGACTCTCCGGGGGCGCGCTGGCGGATGGTGACGCGGTCGTGGTCGGTACGGCACGGATGACCGACCTGCTCGAGCTCGACCCCGGGAACCGACTCGCCCGGGTTCAGCCGGGGATGATCAACGCCCATCTCACGACCGCCGCCGAGCCCTTCGGGCTTTACTATGCGCCCGATCCTTCCTCCCAGAGCGCTTGTACTCTAGGTGGGAACGTGGCCGAGAATTCGGGCGGGCCCCACTGCCTCAAGTACGGTGTCACGTCGCGGTATGTGACGGGGCTCAGGGTCGTAACCTACGACGGGAAGGTCGTAGACCTTGGGGGCTTCGGCCGGGAGCCAGGCGGATACGACCTTGTCGGCGTGTTCGTCGGTTCTGAGGGATGTTTCGGAATCGCTACCGAGATCGAGGTGCGACTTCTCCCGAAGTCCGAAGCAGTGTCTACTCTACTGGCGATCTTCGACCGATTGGGAGATGCTGGCAGTGCCGTGACCGAGATCATGGCCGAGGGCCTGATGCCGGCGGCTCTGGAGATCATCGACGGACCCACGATCCGAGCGGTCGAGGCGAGTGTGTTCGCGGCGGGGTTCCCGACCGACGCGGCGGCGGCGCTGGTGGTCGAGTTCGACGGGATCGAGGCGGGCCTTGCGGCCGATGTCGAACGGGCGGTGGCCTGCTGCCGGGAGGCGGGGGCCCGGGAGGTCCGAACGGCCGACTCGACGGAGGAGCGGCTGGCGTTTTGGCAAGGCCGCAAGAAGGCTTTCGGGGCCATGGGCCAGATAGCGAGCGATCTCCTGGTTCAGGACGCGACGGTCCCACGGAGCCAGCTTAC
>PCCM01000110.1 GCA_002731735.1 Gemmatimonadota bacterium
CCTTCGGAGCGTTGGACTATCACTTTCGGGGAGCGTATGGTAGCGCTCATGGTTTGGTTGCATCTCTCGCTTTTTCCCAAGGGTTGGTCATGCGTGTAACAGTGCCAATTACACTGCCTGTGGCACTCCCGATAGTACCGTCCGTAGCGCTGCTTCTCGCGTTTTCGAGCCTCGATGTTGTCGCGCAGGATCGTCTGCTCATCGACCGCGTGGAGCACCACAATGTGGATAACGACGGCGTGAACGTTCACTACGTCACGCTCGGCGAGGCCACGACGGGCGAGACACTTCTGTTCGTTCACGGCTTCCCGAATTTCTGGTACGTCTGGCACAACCAGATGGAGGCCTTCGCGGACGAGTACCGCGTCGTCGCCATGGACACCCGTGCTACTAATCGCTCGGGTAAGCCCGAAGGCGTCGAGAACTACGACATGCCGCTCCTCTTGGCGGACATCAACGCGGTCATCGATGACCTGGGCGTCGATCAGGTCACGCTGGTCGCCCATGACTGGGGCGGCATCATCTCTTGGCAGTTCGTCATGGACGACACGTACGCCTCCAAGGTGAAGCGCCTGATCATGATGAATCTGACGCACCCGCGCGGCTTCTCCCGCACGTTGGCGAACGCAACACCCGAGCAGCGGCGGGCCACGGAGTATGCGCGCACCTTTCAGCAGCCTGGTGTGGGCGCGGGGATACAAAGCGGGGCCGCGGGCAGGGCGCAGCGCACCTATGGCGAGCAGGGTGAGCGCGTCGTCCGGTTCGTGCAGGAGGCCTATGAGCGGTCAGATGTCGAGCTGATGCTCAATTTCTACCGTGCGAACTACCCCAAGGAGCCGTATGTAGAGCTGACGGACTGGCCCCAGATAGACATGCCGGTCCTTCAGTTCCATGGGCTGGCGGATTCCGCCGTCGACAAAGACGGACTCAGCAAGACTTGGGACTGGATCGACGGCGACTACACGCTCGTCACCTACCCGGGTATCGGGCACACCGTCCAGATCCAGGCCGCCGAGCGCGTGATCGAGACCATGCGGTGGTGGCTGACGACACACTGACGAGCGGAGGGCACAATGATCCAGTCCGTCGAGAACGCCTTTCCCCTCGTAGCTTTTAGAAGGGCCTTCCTCCTCGTAGCCCTAGCGGTTCTGGGCTCCGGGGGTGCACCATCCTTCGTCGAGGGTCAGGCCGACGCTGCCCGGGCCGGGAGTGGGGCCCTCGTCGGCGACGCGATGACGGTGGCTCGGGCTACGAACGGCCAGTACATCTCGTGGCGAGAGCACATCATCGACGAAGCGGCGTCCGCCGGGTTCAAGCTGAGTGGCAGCGATGGTCTGGTCATGGCCGATATCGACAACGATGGGTACGAGGACATCGTCTCGGTGCATGAATCGGATAGCGAATATGACTCCAGTGCGTTCGACCCGGACTTCGTTCCGGACGCCGAAGGCCACGTGCGTATAGCGTTCGGTACGGCGGACCCAGACCGCTGGATCAACATCACCCTGGCCGAAGGAACCGACGCACCCGCGCCGGAAGATGCCGCCATCGCCGACGTCAACGGCGATGGGTATCTCGATGTGATGGTGGCGGCCGAGCTGGCACATCTCATCTATTTGCAGAATCCAGGTGCCGGCGCCCGCACAGTGACTTGGCCGCGTTTGATCCTTCCCATGACCGAGGGACGGGGCTCCTATATTCGCGTGTTCCTCGCCGATTTCGACGGTGACGGGGTACCCGAGGCCACCGCCCCGAACAAGGGCGCTCAGCGGCCGGGACCCGAGGACTTCGCGCGGTCGACCGCCGTGTCCATCTATCAGGTGACCGGCGACCCGCTTGTCGGTGACAACTGGACAGCAACGGATCTCGGACAATACAGCGTGCCGCAGAACGCCGAACCGGTGGATCTCGACGGCGACGGAGATCTGGACATCGTCGCCGGATCCCGTGGCGAGAACCGGTTGGTGTTCTTCGAGAACGTGGGTGACCTCGAGTTCCGTGAGGACTCCATTCGCATCAACGGTGCCCGGGCTGCCGGATTCAACCTGGAGTACGCGGATCTGAATCGGGATGGCCGACTCGACATCATCGGCGCGGCTGGCGGGGGGCTCTATTGGTTCGAGCAGCCCGAGCGCATCGGTGACGCATGGACCGCACATCTCATCGGGAGGTTCACGCCGGACAGCATGACGGGCCTGGAGATCGCGGACATCAATGGCGATGGGCGCCTGGACGTCATGGCCGGGAGCTACAGCCGCGGACCGCGTGAAGGTGACGGTGACGTCGATGTGAATGACGCCCTGGGACGTATTGGCTGGTTTGAGCATCCGGATGATGTGACCGGGGTTTGGCCCCGACACGACATCTCGCGCCGTAAGCGTGGCATGTTCGACAAGTTCATCGCCAGGGATATGGATTCTGACGGTGACATCGACTTCGTCTCGACCCGGGGGAACAGCGTGCCTTGGGACGGCGTCTTCTGGCTCGAGCAGGTGCGGACACGGGAACCGGTGGCGTCGTTCGAGCGAGCGCGGGCAGAGGACAGCGAGGAGATGCCTCTTCCTGCTGGGCGGGAATAACGTAGCGATCCCGACCTTGATCCCTGCCAGCCGATGCGGGCTCTGGCGCGGAGAGGGTTGTATACGCATGATGCCAACGGTCTTCGAAGGACCGCTCGAAGGACGGATAGAGAAGGGATCTGAGCGCTTGATTTTGTGAACACTTCACGTGGGCAGGTATCCATGGGGAAGCGCGAGAACGGCAATAACTCCGGGATTGAGGACACTTCCCGGGAGAACGAGCGAGAAGCGGACGTCGGGGAGAGCGACGTCACGCGGCGAGGGTTCTTGGAAGGAACCGGGGCCGCTCTGGTGGTCGCGGGCGTACCGAAGCTGGGAATCGCGGAGGTCGCACCGGCCACGGTCCTCTCACAGGCAGAGGCCGTTCCGCAGACCACCATCCGTGTCACGGTCAACGGAAGCCGGGAACGGGTGGAGGTGGAGGACCGGTGGACGCTCACCGAACTCCTCCGGGGCAACTTCGGGCTCACGGGCTCGAAGATCGGCTGCAACCGCGGTGAGTGCGGTGCCTGCACGGTGCTACTCGACGGGGAGCCCGTATACTCGTGCAGCACACTTGCAGTGTGGGCAGACGGTCGGGAGATCGTGACCGTAGAGGGGCTGGAGCGCGACGGTGACGTGTCTCCGTTGCAGCAGGCCTTCATGGATCACAATGCGCCACAATGTGGGTTCTGCACGCCGGGCCAGCTGATGACCGCGACTGCCCTGCTGCACCGTAACTCGCGGCCCACAGCAGAAGAGGTGCGTGAGGCGATGGTGGGCAATCTCTGCCGCTGTTCGAACTACAACGCGATTGTGGAAGCCGTGCTTGCGGCTGCCGGAACTTCGGGATCGGGAGGTGCAGCATGAGCCCGCGGCAAGGGACCGGGCCCCTCGACCCGATGAACACGGTTGGTCACAACGTCCCCCGCATCGATTCCTACGAGCGTGTCACCGGGAAGGCCACCTATACACGTGACGTGCGGCTTCCTGGGATGTTGTACGCTCGCGTGTTGCGGAGCCCGCACCCACACGCGCGCATCCGCAGTGTCGACACGTCGAGGGCTGAGGCCTTGCCGGGCGTGAGGGCCGTCATCACACACGAGACGCACGAGGTGATCTACAGTTCGGGCTCCATCGCCGGGGGTCGCCAGTACAGCGACGCGGCCAAGGATGTCACTACGCACTTGCGGTACATGTTCGACAACCCGGTGCGTTTCGTCGGCCAGCCCGTGGCCGCCGTGGCCGCGGTCGACCGGCACGTGGCCGAGGAGGCGCTCCATCTCATCGAGATCGACTACGAGGAGCTGCCGTTCGTTCTCGATCCCGAGGAGGCCCTCGAGCCTGATGCTCCTCAGATTTGGCCCGAGGGTAATATCGGGCTGGATTTCGCGAACCAACCGAGACCGTCGGCGGGAACCCAAGGGGACCCGGAGGCGGGATTCGCGGCGGCCGATCAGGTGTTTGAGGACCGATATACGACGGCCTTCGTTCAGGATGGTCAGATGGAGCCGCGCTCTGCGTTGGCGCAGTGGGATGGCGACAAAGTCACCATCTACACGCCGACCCAGGGCATCTCGAACTGCCGCCATGACAACGCGCGGGATCTGGGGCTGGAAGACCATCAGGTTCAGATCATCTGCAAGTACATGGGTGGTGGGTTCGGTGACAAGAATGGCAGTTACTACTTCGATCTGATCGCTGCGACGCTGTCGGAAGTGGCCGACGCCCCGGTGATGCTCGAGCTATCGCGGAAGGACGACTGGCTCGGCACACACGGTCGCTGGCACACCGTGCAGGACTTCAGGGTGGGTGTGGCACAGGATGGCACCGTGACTGCCATTGAACTGCGCGGTTACAGCGGGATGGGTCCGTATCTGAGGCGTTCCGGGGGCATCAGCGGTACCGAGGCCTATGCGTGTCCCAACGTCGACCGCACGATCTATTCGATGCACACGAACCGAATGGTGTCGGGGAATTTCCGGGCGCCCTCGGACCCCCAGGGGTACTTCGCCATCCAGTCGATGATGGACGATATCTCGTACAAGATCGGTATGGACCCGGTCGATTTCGCGTTGAAGAACATGCGGAGGCCGACTGAGCAGCAGCGGTATACCAACTACTCGCTCGATGAGTGCATCGAGCAGGGTCGAGAGATCTTCGACTGGGAGAGCCGTTGGCGTCCTGAGCCGGGCTCGGACCCCGGCCCGATCAAGCGCGGCGCCGGCATGGCGTTCATGATGTTCCGAGCGGGAGTCGGCCCGAGCAGTGCGATCCTCCGGGTGAACTCCGATGAGCTGTACACGCTGTACGTTGGGGTCACAGACATCGGCCCCGGCGCGAAAACGACGATGGCCTTGATCGCCGCCGAGGAACTGGGTGTTCCGCTGTCACAGGTGGAAGTGGTTTGGGGAGATACCGATCTCTGCCCGTATTCAGTGGGCGAGTCGGGGAGCCGGACCACGACGATGACGGGCTACGCGGTCGTTCAAGCAGCCCTGGACCTCAAGGGCCAGATTGTCGAGAGACGGATGCCGATAGGAGACGAGGTGCTGATCGCATCAGCGACTCCGACCCCCAGCACTCAGGGAATGCGGCGCATGTGTTTCGGCGCCCACTTCGTCGAAGTGGAAGCGGACGTTCAGCTCGGCAATGTGCGGATCACTAAGTACGTCGCCGTGCACGAGTCGGGTCGTATCCTCAATCCGCTTCCCGCCAAGGACCAAATCCGTGGCGCGGCGTTGCAGGGGGTCGGGCAGGCGCTGCACGAGGATCTCCGGTATGACCCCCTGAACGGACATCCGCTCAATGCGGGATACTACGGAGCGCGGCACGTGACCCATATGGATGTGCCGGAAATCGAGGTGACCTTCATCGAGACCGACGACGGCTACGGACCCTACGGTGCCAAGACGGTCGGGGAGGCGGGTATCATTCTGGGCCCGGCCGCGGTGGCCAACGCGGTCTTCAACGCCATAGGACACCGTATGAAGGATCTTCCCATCACGCGGGAAAAGATTCTGGAGGCACTCGCATGAAAGCTTTCACGAACCAGAATCCTCGCACGCTGGACGAAGCGGTGTCGCTCGCCCGCGAAGCGCTCCAGGCCGGACAGTCGGTCTCGTTTGCCGGCGGAGGCACCGATTTACTTCAGCTGATGAAGGACAGGCTGGTGAATCGGCCCGGATCCGGCCAGCCGGACGTCCTCGTGAACCTCAAGACCGTGGACGGGCTCGATGAGATATCCTCGACGGCCCAGGGCGGGGTGACCNTAGGTGGGCTGACCACATTGGNCACGCTCACCGAACACCCCGTCATCCGCGACCAGTTCACATCGCTCGCTGAGGCCGCTGAGAGTGTNGCGACNCCCCAGATCCGNAACNCCGGCACCGTNGCGGGAAATGTCGTTCAGCGGCCCTGGTGCTGGTANTATCGGAACGACTTCCCTTGTTACAAGGCCGGGGGAAACCAGTGCTTCTCAGTCGTCGGCGAGAATCAGCTCCACGCGATTTTTGGTGGTGGCCCCAGCTATATCGTCCATCCCTCTGACCTCGCGCCGGCGCTTGTTGCGCACGATGCGACGTTCCGGATCGTAGGGCCNGAGGGGGAGCGGACCNTGTCCGGATCGGATTTCTTCGTTCTCCCGAGCCAGGACGCGGAACANGAGAACGTCTTGCAAGACGACGAAGTGCTGGCGTCGATCNCGCTTGCCGCGCCCGGTGACGGCGTGCGGAGTGCGTATCACAAGGTCATGGATCGNGAGGCCTGGACCCACGCGTTGGCGAGCGCCGCCGTGGTACTCGACATGAACGGAGACGTGTGTCGCGAGGCGCGGATCGTGCTTGGCGGTGTGGCTCCCATCCCGTGGAGGGTTCCAGAAGCAGAAGGGCTGCTNGCGGGCCAGCGTGTCACGCCGGAGCTCGCGCGTGAAGTCGGGGTCGCCGCCGTGGCAGGAGCGAGGCCCCTCTCGAAGAACAGATACAAGGTCCCGCTGACACGAGGCGTGGTGGAACGTACGGTCCTGGCGCTGGCCACGTCGGCGTGAACCACGAGTGCCTGAGACGATGAGCCTGAGATCCAGAAACAGGGCGTCGANGTTCTATCTCGCCCTTGCGATCAGCTTTGGTGCCGCAGNGGCCTTCANCGCTTGCGCTTCGGGTGTGCCNGATGAACTGCTCCAGGAGCGGGTCGAAGCGGCCCTGGCTGCAGCGTCCGACGTTCCCGCGGATGCACTTTCCGTGGTGGTTATGGACGGTATCGTGACGATTAGCGGNTCGGTGGTGTGTCAGGAGTGNGGGGGCCGCCGTACTCCTGGCGGCTCCGGCACGGTTCAGCAGAGTCTCGGCGCCGTCGTCCGAGCGATACCCGGCGTCGAGAGCGTAGAGTTCGAGTTGGAGTATGAGCCAAGTCCGGGTGGAGGCCGATAGCGCGAGATCCGTGGAGTCTTGCNCCCGGGTGACGAGGTNGAGCTTGTAAGGGTAGGGNCGGTTCCATGGGNGAGGCCCGGTTGTTAGAACGGATTCGTCGCGAAGACTGAGAATTCCGGGACGAACCCACGGCTATCCACCTTGAGTGCTCCGAGGATCGCGTCGGCGATCTCCTCAGGCCGCAGTTTCTTGTCGGAAGGCTCCCGCTCGACCCCGGCTTTTGCAGCGAAANCGGTCATCACTTCGCTCGGGTTCACCAACATGACTCGGACGTTGTGACGTCGAAGCTCATCGCGCCAACATTCCGTCATACCGCGCAAGGCAAACTTCGAGGACCCGTATGCGGTACGGCCGGCGCTGCCCTTGAGGCCCGAGGTAGAGGATATGTTGATCAGCTCGCCACTGCCNTGTTGGATGAATTGGCGAGCCGCTTCCCGCGTCATGAGGAATGGGCCGAACACGTTCGTGCGGTACACACCCTCCATCTCCTCAAGTGTCATGTCNACCAAAGGTTTGAAGAGNCCGTAACCGGCGTTGTTGACCAGAATGTCGAGCCGGCCGTGTTTCTCGATCACTGAACTCACAGTGCGAACGGCATNCTCNTCGNTCCCCACGTCGCCGGCTATCCAATCCAGTCCAAGCTCCTCAGCTACATCCCGGACGACATCTTCACGACGGCCCGTAATCGTGACCCTGCTTCCCTCGTTTGCCAGCGCTTCGGCAATGGCGNGACCGATCCCCTCGCTGCCACCGGTCACCAGCGCAACTGTATCTCTCAGTTCCATGAAATATCCCGAGTTTGAGGTTTCGAGGCCAATACGGGCACAGTCTACGCCAAGTACGGNGTTGGTGCACGATTAACACCGCCATCACGAGCGNTTGTCACGATGTTGTTCCGCGACGAATGACCGGATAAGTTTGTTATCTACGGTCNTGATCGGGATGCAGTGGTCGTAGGCGACTTCTTGACNGAGGAGGGAGCTACTCTATGTCGACGATTCGAAGGACGAAGATTTGGGCGGCGGCTCTGTTGCTTCCTGTCGTCGCTGCTTGCGGAATCGGCGAGGGCGGAGACGTTTTGGACCTTGAGGCTGTGGCCGTGGAGCGGGGTGACCTCATCGTCACCTCATCGTCCACCGGCGTCTTGGAGCCCGTTCTCGAGGTGGAGGTCACGTCCAAAGCCTCGGGCGAGATCCTTCGTATCCACGTCGATGTTGGCGACGAGATAGAGCCGGGGGCCCTTCTGGCGGAGGTCGATCCTCGGGACGTGAGAAACGTCGC
>PCCM01000111.1 GCA_002731735.1 Gemmatimonadota bacterium
CGGAGACCGCCTCGCGTACGGCGTCGGCCGTGACGTCGGTACCCACCGCAGTGGAAACGCACCACGGACCTTCTCCCCTGCGGACCAGGAATCGAGAGCGAACGCCATACGTGAACCCGTGCTCCTCCCTCAGGTTGAGGTTGAGCCGGCTCGTGAACGCACCTCCCAGAACCGTATTAACAACCCTCAGCGGGAAGTACAGTGGCGTGGATCGGGCCTGGCCAACGTGACCGATACGGATTTCGGATTGCACAGCATCCGCGCGATGTACTACCACGATCCCCCGCTCGTGAGTCCTGGCCTCGGCGTCGATCCTGGGCCGGAGGCCGGTCCCGCCCGTCCACTCGCCAAAATGAGTCTCCACCAACGAGCGCACCTGTCCGGGATCGACGTCGCCCACCACAACCAGGCCAGACCCCTTGGGACGGTATTGAGCCACCACAAATCCTGCAGCCGCGGCAGGGTTGAACGGACCCACCGACTCCACGCTCCCTCCAAGTGGACGCCCGTACGCAACCCCGTCTCTGTAGGTCAGACGGCGTGACGCGGTCGTGGCAATCCCGACGGGGTCCATCTCTCTCTGGTGTATCGCCGCCAGACGTTGCCCCCGGATTCGTTCGACCTCGTCATCAGGGAAGGCGGGTTGAAGAACTACTTCCGCGAGGAGGCCGATCGCATCATCCAGCCGGTCAGCCATGCACGACAGGGAAACGGTGGTCGAGTCCCACCCCGTGCCGATGGAGAGCCCGGCCCCGATCGTCTCCAAGGCCTCGGCCAACTCCACCCCGCTCCGTTTGGCGGTGCCCCCCTCCAGGCAGTCCCCCGTCAGAACCGCTATTCCGGCCCTGCTGTCGTCTAGTAGAGCCTCTCCGGCGTCCAGGACCAACATGGCCGTTACGATGGGTAGGCGCCCGACCTGCACCGAACGGATTCGGAGACCGTTGTCCAACACGTCAGCATGGACTGGCGGAAAGTCGAAACTTCGGATGAGCCCAGTAGACGGTGCAACAGATCGGGATGATCCGCTCATGCCACACCAGGAGTCGCCGATTTCACCGTCGCGGGAACGTACGTCAGGACAGCCCGATTTTCCGCTCCCAAAAACCCGCCCACAAATGCGGAAACATCCGCGGGCGTCACGGCGCGCAGTCGCTCCAACTCACCGTTCAACCGGGCTGGATCATCGAAGAACTGGTCGAACATCGACACCAGGTCGGCGCGTTGCCCTACTTGTTCGACCTGCCTTACGAGGGCGGTCTCAGTGAGCGCCACAGCCCGTTCGATCTCCTGGTCCGTAACTGACGAGAGTCCTTCCATCTCGGCGGCCAAAGCAGCCTCGATCTCACATGGATCTCCATCGGGGAAGCCGGTCGCCCATACGAGCAACATCCCGGCTCCTGAAGTGAGTGGGAGAACAAAACTGGTGACATCCTTGGCCACACGCCTTTCACGCACCAGCGAACGGTACAAGCGTGACGCGCGCCCGGTCCCAAGCACGGAACCAGCGATGTCCGCCGCATAGAAACCGGCATCGGTGAAGGGGGGGACGCGGTAAGCCATGAGAACACGGGGAAGAGGCACCTCGGCCTCGACGCGTTCGCGAACCGTCGCCCCGATGGTGGGGTCGAGGTTCAGATCCCCCGGAATGGCCGGGATCTCTTCACCCTGCGCAATTTCTCCGAAGTGACGCTCGATGAGGTCCAGAGCCTCATCTCGACCGAAGTCTCCACACACGGTCAGAACCGCATTGTTGGGTACGTAGTACGTCTGAAAAAACTCAGCGACATCTTCGAGGGTGGCAGCCTCGATGTCCTCCATTGATCCGATTACGGTATGGTGGTAAGGGTGAGACTCTGGAAATACCATCGCCTGAATCCACTCGTCCCAGTCGCCGTAGGGCTGGTTGTCGTAGCGCTGCCGCTTTTCGTTCATCACAACATCACGCTGATTATCGAGCTTGTCCTGAGTCATCGCCGGAAGCATCCACCCCATTCGATCGGACTCGAGCCACAGGGCGAGCTCCAAGTGGTGTGAGGGGACAGTCTCGAAGTAGTTGGTCCGGTCGAACCAGGTAGTCGCGTTGAGCGATCCGCCTGCCCTCTCGATCAACTCGAAATGCCTGTTCTTGGGCACATGTTCGGAGCCCTGGAACATCATGTGCTCGAACAGGTGAGCGAATCCGGTTTTGCCCTCGCGTTCGTTCCGGGATCCCACGCCATACCAGAGGTTGACGGCGACAACGGGGGTAGTGGCATCATAGGAGAGGTTCACCCGGAGGCCGTTGTCGAGCGTAAACCGTTCGATCGGGATGGACAGCATGAGGCTCCCCACTGGGGGGGACGCGCCGTTCATACGGCGCGATGGCGGGTCTAACAATAGCGGAGTCGGTGGGTGGCGCTACTCCCACACCTCATTTCAACCCTCGGTGGGCCCCGTTTCGGCGCCCCGAGCGGATTGTCAGGCGTTACTACGCCCCATACTTGTCGAGCCGGACCGCATGCGCGAGGGCCAGGGTCATCAACTCCTTGCCTGGTACGACCCCGAGATCTCCTCCCCGGCAAGACGACTCCCCGAACACCTCAGCCGAAGGCCTCGTCCAGTTCGACGCGACGAGCATAGGCACATGGTGCCACGAGTGCTCACCGTAGAGCGCAGGAGTCGAGTGATCCCCAGTAACGACGAGCACGTCGGCACCGAGGTCCGTGACTCGGGGGAGCAAGGCATCCACCTCTTCGATGGCCGCGACCTTCCCCTCGAAATCGCCATCGTGAGCCCGAGAGTCCGTGTCCTTGAAGTGGATGAAGTAGAAGTCGTAGGCGCCAAAGTGCCGCTCGAGCATCTCCACGCTGCCTTCGTTCGAGTCGGGCACCCCGTCGATGGTCATGCCAACCAAGCTCGCCACACCGCGATACATGGGGTACTTCGCCACTGCCACCGCCCGTAGGCCGTACCGCGCCTCGAAGGAGGGGTACGGCGTAAACGCAGCGAACCCACGCGCCAGGAACGAGTTCACCCGAGGTTCGTCCGCGAGGATGTCCCGGACCTGGTCGAGGATGCCCTGAACCGTACTCGCCATCCGCTCGGACGCCGGATCTGCCCCTATGGCAGTAGCCGGAATGGGTGGCAGGCCTGTCCGCTGTGGATCGGTGTCGGCGACGTCGGCACCCAGACCCTCACCCCGAAGCACTAGGACCGCACGGTGCTCCTTTTCATGTATGAGCGTCACGTCCACCCCCTCGGGTGCGCGAAGACCGTTCCGGACCGTTTCGATCACGCGCCGCCCGTCTTCGTCCGAGGGACGTCCCGCGCGGCGGTCCGTCACCACTCCGTCACCGTCGACAGTGGCCAGGTTGATACGGGCCGCCACGTCTCCCGGCCAAAGCTCGAACCCGACGCCCAGTGCGCTGAGTACGCCCCTCCCGATCATGGACTCGATTGGGTCGTACCCGAAGAGCGCGAGGTGTCCGGGCCCACTTCCCGGCGTGATCCCGTGCCCCACCGGAGCCAGCATCCCCAAGGAACTCCGGGCAGCGAGTGCGTCGAGGTGGGGAGTCGCGGCAGATTCCAACTCGGTTCGGCCCGTGTCCGGATGTGGCAGTCCGCCTAGGCCATCCATGACNAGCATGATNATCGTTCCGCCACCGTCGCCGTGGAACGCGAGGTCATGGGGGAGCGAGATGTCCGACATGATTCATCCTGAGAAGTGTGTTGAAGAACCCTTGCCGATCACCCTTCTAGAAAAACATAGCGGGACCGTGGAGCCGTTACGATGTTTCGGGGTTAATTTCCCCAGTNCNAGCCTTTGCAGAAGAAGTACGACATCCGCCGACACCGGGAGGATCTGTAGGTGAAGTACCACCCCTTCGCAATGGAACGATGGCAATCCACGTACGAACACCGCGTTCGCTTCAACCTCTCTGAGAGCGGGGTACACCCGNTTTCGGTCACGGAGNTGCTCTCCCTGGCGGANCTTGATCCGGATACTCTCGACGTCCGTCTCGGATACGGACAGTCCAACGGCAGCGATGACCTCCGAAAGCTGATCGCCGATCTCTATACCGGGGCGACCGAAGCATCGGTNCTGGTGACCACGGGGGGCGCCGAAGCCAACTTCACAGCGTTCTGGGAACTCATGGAGCCCGGCACATCGGTCGCGGTCATGCTTCCCAACTACATGCAGATTCCAGGATTGCTCGANAGCTTCGGGGCACNCATCCACCCTTTCCACTTGGTGGAAGAGAACGGCTGGCAGCCGAACCTGAACGAGTTGGAGAAGGGCCTCAGGGACGGNGCGCGTTTCATTCTCATCACCAACCCGAACAACCCTACGGGAGCCGTGCTCGATGACACTTCGGTGTCCGGGATCGTCGAACTCGCCGATCGCCACGGGGCGTGGATTCTCGCCGATGAGGTCTATCGNGGCGCCGAACTCAGCGGTCCCGAGACTCCCTCGTTTTGGGGCCTCCACGATCGGGTCCTTGTCACCAACTCCTTATCCAAAGCCTACGGATTACCCGGGCTTCGGATCGGCTGGGTGGTTGGGCCCGCAGAGATGATGGAAACCCTTTGGGGCCGNACGGATTACACGTCGATCACCCCCGCGAGCCTTTCCGACGTGCTCGCCCGCGTAGCCCTGGAACCCGNNACCAGGCTGAAGATNCTGGCACGAACGCGTGAGATTCTGACCAACAACATCGCCCTCTTGTCGAGTTGGATGGATGCCCAAAAAGACCGGTTCAGGTACCGGCCTCCCGACGCAGGTGCGATCTGCTATACGCGCTATCACACATCNATCAATTCCNCCGAATTCGCAGAGATCCTTCGGACAGAGATGGACCTTCTGGTGGTTCCGGGAGATCACTTCGGNATGGATCATTATTTGAGGCTCGGATTTGGCCTGCCGGCGACTGAACTGGAGGAGGCCCTGGAACGTATGGCCACCACATTCGATACCGTCGAGGAACGAGCCCGGCCGGCCAACTAGGATCTTTCCGACTTCCGGTCGTTCTGATTCAGGACAGCGGCTCGATGCANTCGGGCACGTCGTTCGCCGGGCGATTGACGAGGGTCGACACGGGATACGCCNCCAACTCCCNCTCGTACGGTTTGAGCAAGCTCAGGGCGTNCGCGACCGGCGTTTCTGTGTCGAGCCAGGCCTCCCGATCGGAGGCATGCACGATGGCAGGCATTCGATGGTGTAGGTGCTGGATCTGGTCGTTGGCATTCACCGTGATGATGGCCATTGAGAAGACCGGCTCGGTCCCCTGGAGATGCCAGCGCTCCCAGACACCGGCGAAACCCATTGGCTCACGGTCCGGGGAGTGAATCCAATACGGAACCTTACCCTCGCCTTCGGCAGCCCATTCGTAAAATCCGTCGGCGGGGACCAAACAACGCCGGGCGACGGCCGCCTCCTTNAAGGAGGGCTTGTCAAGCAGGCTCTCGGCTCTGGCGTTGATCATTCGCGAANCCATCGAAGGATCGTCAGCCCAGGCGGGCACCAAGCCCCAACGTAACNAACCCAGCCTCGTGCCGCGCCGGTCCGACGCGACGACCGGCACATCCTGCGAGGGAGCGATGTTGTACCTAGCCCGGTAGTCGAACGCGAGCGGAGGAACGTCGAAGACCTCGACGAGATGGTCTTCAGGTGTCGACAGGCTATAGCGACCGCACATGACCAACCTCGGCGTCTACCAACAGCCTTCAATCCTCGGTTGATGCATCCGTCAGCTGTTTTTCCAGCAGCTCGTATGCAATCGGCATGAAATCCGCCTCGGTCACCAGCCCCACAAGCTTTTCGCCTTTCAGCACAGGCAAACAGGACACGGCGTTCTTCCGCATCATGTCGATAGCCTCGAGTGTGGACGTCTCGGGGGTGACACACACTGGATCTCGCTCCATGATCGTCTTTACGGGCGTGGTCCCCTTGTCCCCTTCGTTCCCCATGTCGGACGCCATACGCAGGATGGACCGGTACGATACGAGCCCGACCAGCCGATTCTGTTCATCTTCCACCGGCACGTGCCGNATTTGGTTTCGCTCCATCAGNAACGCCACCANCTCGAGCAGTTCATCTTCCTGCACNGTGAAGAGTTGAGTGGTCATGTAGTCCTCCACCTTCACATACTTTCGGGTCCAACCACCCGCTTCTTCCAGCATAGCCAACTCCCATTCGTGGCAGGGCTTTCGCTCCGACTGCCGATTGGCGATCGCAGCTGTAAGCGCCGTCATACGTTCGGATCGGCTGCCCCGATCCTCCATCTCGGAAAGCGAGCGCATCATCCAATCGGAACCGGTTCCACGACTCTGCACGCGGTCGTGAATCACACCGAGGTACTTGTCGATTTCGGATCGATCGACGTATGCCTCTAGTCCCGCCCGAGCGAGCGGGAGCAGAGTCTCGAGAATGAGTTCCGGCGCGGTCACGCTCTGTCCATCAACCCAGCGAAATCCGGCGTCGAGCCCTTGGCGCGAAGCCGTGAGGAAGTTGTACTTCGCGTCGGCGAAGCTCAGCCTCTCCGTGATATCGCCGTATTCGTGTTTGGCGCCGAGGACCAGGCCGATCCAGAACGCCGCATTCGCAACTTCGTCCAGCACGGTCGGGCCGGAAGGCAGCACCCGGCACTCGATACGCAGATGGGGTTTTCCCTCTGAAATTCCATAACAGGGCCGGTTCCATCGATAGACCGTGCCATTGTGCAACTGGAGTGCCTGCAGGCGAGGGATGTCCCCGGCCGCCAATTGCTCGAAAGGATCTTCTACGGTCTCCTGAGCCAACAAAACCCTGAATTGGGCGATATCCTCTTGGAAAAGTTCGGCCACACTCTCCTTCACCCAACGGTCGCCGAATCGCACACGGGTGCTGAACTCACGTAGATGGACCGACGTGCTCCTCGTATCAATGGACTGACGAAAGAGTGCGATCCGAGTCTCGGCCCAGAGGCGTTTTCCGAAGAGGACGGGTGAGTTCACGGCGGCTGCCAGAACCGGGCCGGTCATGGCCTGGGCCGCGTTGTACATCGGTGCGAACTCCGTCGAGTCGACCTGAAGATGGACCTGGCAGCTGCAGTTGCACGCCTCCAGCATTACCGAATCGTGTTCGATCTGGAGTTCGTCACGCCCCTGGATTTGGAGCCTGTAGGCCTTCCCACGCATCCTCGTCAGCGACTCGTTCAGAGCATAGTAGCGCGGCATCGGACTGATGTTGTCGAGTGTGAGGTCGGATTTGCCGAGTGTCGGGAGGATGCCCGCCAGAACCACGTCCGCACCCTCCTCGCTCGCGGCCTCGCGTGCCATGTCCAGGAGTTCCTCAATGCTCTCTTGGAGCGTGCTCAGGCAAGCGCCACCGAGGATCATGGGCTCGACGTTCATCTCCAGGTTGAAACGCGCCAACTCCGTGGTGAACGCTTCTCCATCGAGCCGCTCGAGGACCTCCATTGCGACCGGGGCTGGGCGCCAAGCTCGGTTGACCAAGAACATTTCCTGCTCGCAACCGAAGCGCCGCACACCTGATTCGATCAGACCGTTCTCCAGCATCTTTTCGAGGGCCTGAAGGTCTTTGAGAAGTGCCTTCGAAAAGGCGCGGGCCGAGCCTTTCCCCATCTCCGAAGTGACCGTGTGACTCGTCATTCGATGAAGATCACGATCTCCTCCAACGACTTCCTGCGGAGCTCCGGCACAGTCGTGTCGGGCGCAGGATAGCCCACCACCAGGATCAAGAACGGTCGCTCATTCTCGGGCCGTCCGAGTATCTCGTTGAGAAAGCCCATCGGGGAGGGCGTGTGCGTCAGTGAAACGAGGCCGGCCTCGTGAATGGCGGTGACCAGTATCCCCGTGGCGATGCCCACAGACTCCGACACGTAGTAGTTCTTACTCTTTTCGCCATTTTCCTCGACCGCGTAACTCTCTGCGAAAACGACGATCAAGTAGGGAGCCCCTTCAAGAAACGGCTTCTTTTCATCGGTTCCGAGAGGTGCCAAGGCCTCCAACCAATCGTCGGGCGCGCGTCCCTCGTAGAACGCCTTTTCCTCCTCCTCGGCAGCCACCCGGATCGCTCGCTTGATCTCCGGATCGGACACGGCCACGAAGCGCCATGGTTGCCGATGAGCTCCGTTGGGCGCGGTTCCAGCAGCGAGGATGCACGTTTCGATGATGTCTCGTGGAATCGGACGGTCGGAAAAATCACGTACCGTGCGCCGGTTCTGGGCCTGCTTCAGGAACGCACGCGCGCGCTCCCGCATTTCATCCACGGGCAACTCGACGTAGCTGGACAACGGGACTTGTGGAATTGGAATGTTCAGTTCGAGGTGTCTCCAAAAAGGTACGGGGACGTCTCCTCCAAGGTCCTAGCCCCCAATCTTCCACCCCTACGAACGTTTCGCCATATGCAGCGCGCCGCAATTGATGGACCTAAGTGCCGCGCTGAGGGCCGTTTACACGGTCCCGGAAAGGCTCTATGGCGCGGGTACGATCTGGCGCCGACTTTCGGGGTTCCATCGGGGACGGTCGGGGCGCATGGCAAGCTCGTATCCAAGATAGAAAATCAATTGGCTGATTCTCACCGCCTTGTCCGCATCGATGCGATCCACCTCGTCGTCACGCCCGTGGTAGTCCGCGTGTGTACCGTTGAAGAAGAAGAGGACCGGCACACCCTTCAGGGCGAAGTTGTAGTGGTCGGAGCGGAAGTAGAAGCGCTCTTCGGGCCAGATGTCGTCGATCGCGGTCATCCCGAGTTCCGGATGCGCTTCGCTGGTGAGCCTGAGCATCGCTCCAAGGTCGGAGTGTTCCATTCCGATCGCTGCGATGGTGTCCGGCCAGTTGCGCCCCACCATGTCGATATTGAGGTCGGCCACCATGCGGTCGGTGGGCACGGGCGGGTTTTCTGTGAAATGGGCGCTGCCCCACAGACCCTTTTCTTCACCGCTCACCAACAGGAAGATCATCGAGCGCTTCGGCTTGGTGGCCAGCGACGCATACGCCTCTGCGATCTCGAGGACGGCCGTCGTACCGGACCCGTCATCATCGGCACCGTTGAAGATGCTGTCACCTTCGGCGTTGGGTGTACCGATTCCGACGTGATCCATATGGGCACTGAAGACCACGTACTCTTCCTTGAGGAGCGGGTCGCTGCCTTCCAAGATACCGGCCACATTCGGCGCCGACACGCTTTGGCGAAACTGATCAGGCCCGACCGTCTCGATCACGTACCGCTGGACATAGGATCTGTCATCGCCCGCGGGGACCAGGCCCATCCGTTCGAATTCGCTGGCAATCCACGAGGCCGTCATCTCGAGGCCGGGGCTCGGTGTATCCCGCCCGCCCATGCTGTCGTGAGCAATCACACCGAGCTTTCGCAGATAGTCCTCCGGCGTGATGGACGCGGCTGCGGCCGAGACATCCTCACCCAGAGGCTCGGGACCGACATCAGCTTGCTCCTGAGTACAGGCGGAGCCCGAGACTGCCCCTATGCAGACGAGCTTGGCCACAAGATACCGTAGTTTCATCAGACTCTCTTAGGACTCATCAAAGACTTCGTCATATACTCGCGAAAGACGTCGTCTGCGCCGGCTCAATCAGACCGGCAGCGGGTTCACGGCCATAATCTACCCATCGAAACGGACTGCGCCAGCGGCCACCGCAGCTCTTGCAGACTTCAGCGGGGGCCTAACGTACGGTCCAACAAATCCTCCAACTCGCGCTCGGTGAGCGCCCTCGATAGGACCGCCACACCGGCGAGCCCAACCGAACATCATGGGTCTCACCTCTTCTTCGTGTGCCGCCCCTCGTACATAATTGTGGGATGGACCTCCTAACCAGCCCAGAAGCGTGGATCGCCCTGGCCACGCTCACGACACTCGAGATCGTTCTCGGGATCGACAACATCGTCTTCATCTCGGTCCTGGCCGACCGGCTTCCAGCTGACGAGCGTCCGAAGGCTCGTCAGTTAGGACTCTTGCTGGCGATGCTCACGCGGATCCTGTTGCTTTTCTCCATCTCGCTGATCATGCGGCTCACGGAGCCGCTGTTTGAGGTTTTCGAGCATAGCGTGTCAGGGAAAGATCTGATCCTGATCGTCGGTGGTCTCTTTCTCCTGACCAAATCGACGCGCGAAATCCACAGCAAGATGGAAGGGGGCGGTGACGAAGAGAGGAGCGGCGGCAAAGCGGTGACGTTCGGTGGTGTACTCATCCAGATCGCGATCCTGGACATGGTCTTTTCGCTCGACTCGGTGATTACCGCCGTCGGGATGGCCGACGACTTGGCTGTCATGGTCACGGCCGTGATCCTGGCCGTGGGTGTCATGATGATTTCGGCAGGCCCAGTCGGGAGCTTCGTATCCAAGCACCCCACCGTGAAAATGCTGGCCCTGAGTTTCCTGCTTCTCATTGGAACGAGCCTCATCGCCGACGGAGCAGGTTTTCACATCCCCAAGGGGTATATCTACGCCGCGATGGCATTCTCGGTCTTCGTAGAGGTCTTGAATCTCAGAGCTGACCGAGCCCGTTCGAGCGGGGAGGGCGCGGGGGTCACCTAAAAGTAAAGAGCGCCGCCCTCTGCAAAGGCGGCGCCAAGGTGACCTCGAACTCTTGAACTCTCAGTCTTCAGGACATTCGATGGATGGAAGCGTCTGTAGTCCGTCGGCCGGGAGAGATTCTGCGGCTATTTTCCTGAGAACCTCCGCCACGTGCAGGTTTCCCTCGCGTTCCACTCTGCATGCGGCCCGAAGTAGTTGCCGGATTCTCTGCTCCACGCTCATCCTCCGCCTCCTTCCTCACCGGACCCGTCAAACTCGGTCCTCGCCCCTCGAACTGCCACCTACGTAATACGCCCGCCATGGGGAAGTGTTTCAGGCGGAGCCACCCTGCAGGGGGCGGTAGGCTTCAGGGACGGTACCCGGGCCCCCGTACGATCATGCCTGGTTTGGCACCCGTGTGCTCGCCTTCACGAACGACGGCCACTCCGTTTACGAAAACGTCTCGGATCCCGGCCGAGACCTGGTGGGGCTCTTCGTACGTAGCCCGGTCGATGACGGTCTCGGGGTCGAAGATGACGATATCGGCATAAAAACCCTCACGGAGCACTCCGCGATCGTGAATCGACAAACGGGTTGCGACCGCCGAGGACATCTTCCGGACGGCGTCTTCGAGGGGCACGACACCCTGCTCACGGACGTACCGGCCGAGGATTCGAGCGTAGGTGCCGTACGACCTCGGGTGTATCAGAGCGGTAGTAGTCTGGGGATCCACCCCCCCCGCATCGGTACCAAATTTCATCCACGGCTGCTTGATCTGAAGCCGGACGTTTTCTTCACTCATCATGAAAAAGACTGATCCGATCCGTTGGCGCTCGTCGAGGACCAGATCCATCGCAGTCTCGATCCAGTCCTTGCCGAGTTCTCGAGCGACGTCGTCGAGATAGCGGCCGGAATACGCCCGCCGGTTCTCCGCGTTGTCAAAACCGAGCAGGAGCACACCGCTCGGAGTCGCCAGTGCACAGAGATTCTCCCAATCCTCAGTCTGATTCTCGATCTCGGCCCGAATCCGGGCCCGTGCTTCGACGTCCCCAAGGTTGAGGTAGAGCCTACCGCGGGCGGACGCCGACGGCGGAAAACACGATGTGAGGCCGGTGCTCCCGGCCGCGTAAGGGTACATGTTGGCCTGAACGTCGACGCCTCCGGCCCTCGCCGAATCGATCTTCTCGATCGCTTGGGCCGTCTTGGGCCAATTCTCCCGGCCACCGGCCTTGAGATGGAAGATCTCCACGGGCACACCACCAAGGGTCCCGATCTCGATAGCCTCGTCGATCGCCTCGAGAAGGTTGTTGGCCTCGGAACGGATGTGCGAGATGTAAACACCCCCGTAGGGGGCCATGGCGGCCGCGACTTCTCCCAGCTCCTCGGTGGAGGCGAAGTTCCCCGGGGCGTAGATCAGCGCTGTGGCCACTCCGAAAGCGCCGTCCTCCATGGCTCTGCGCACCACCGCTTTCATCGTGTCCAGCTCGGCCCGGCTGGCCGCGTCCATTCGCGACCCGAGGGCATAGGCCCGGAGCGTCCCACCCCCGAGGAAAGAGCCCTGATTTACTGAGGTGCCCCGAGCCTCCATCGCCCGAAGCCACTGGTCGAACCCTCGCTCTCCGGAAAAAAGCCGGGCTTGGCGGTCCGCGGTCGACTCATCGTCCCCCGCAGGACCGAGGTAGGCCGGATTGACCGGAGCCGTGGTCGTCCCCTCCCCCATGATCTCCGTCGTGATACCCTGAGTGACCTTGCTGATGACCCGGCTGTCCCCCGACAGCAGAGCGAAGCGGGACTGGCTCTGAATGTCGATGAATCCGGGTGATACCACGTGCCCGACGGCGTCTACCCGCTGCATCGCCGTCGATCCCCTCAGCAAGCCACCCGGTGTGATCCGAGCGATCCTGCCATCGCTCACAGCAACATCGCCGTAGAACCACGCGCTCCCCGTACCGTCCACAATCCGCCCATTCTCGATGATCAGATCGTGGTCGAATCCCGGCTCCGGCTCGATGGGAGCGGGCGGCTCGATCCTCGGCTCGATGGGAGCGGGCGGCTCGATCGCCGGCTCGGGTGGGGCAACGGGCGGAGGCGTGGTCCCTGCACACGCGCTCAACAGGGATATGCCAAGAAGCGTCACAAACGGTCGTGCTCGACGCATGTCACCTCCGTCGGGCGGGTGGTCCCCTCCAGGAAGCCTTTTCGGGTGACCATCCATGGAACCCCCAAAATCGGGGAGGGCCGTAGCTACACCATGATAAGAACGAAGTAGGAGCTAGTACATCCTGAAAATGCGCTAGGCGGGTGACTAGTACATCGTGGCAGTATCCAGCATGTTCAGCAGTGGCTCTCCCGCAAGGTACCGGCGAAGGTTCTCGCAGAAGATATCTGTGATCCTCTCGTTCTCGTGGTCGCTGGTTCCGGCAGAGTGCGAGCAGACGAGCACGTTGGGTATCGTCCAGAACGGGGAGTCGAGGGAAAGCGGCTCCTCCTGGAACACATCGAGCGCCGCACCTCCGACATGACCCGATTCGAGGGCATCGACCAGAGCGGATTCGTCGATTAGTGCGCCCCTTGCCACGTTGACGACAATCGCTCCCGAAGCCAGGAGCGCGAGCTCGGTCACCCCGATCATTCTTTCCGTCTCCGGTGTGTGGGGAGCCGACAATACGACGTGCTCGGCGCCCCCGAGGGCCGTGTGGAGTTCATTGAACGGGTAAAGATCCTCCACGTGAAGAGAGGCAGGATCGACTCCCGCCACGGTCCGTTTCACGCCGATAGTTCGCATGCCGAAAGACGATGCCAAGCGAGCCACCGCCCGCCCGATCGACCCCACCCCCACCACGACAAGACTCCGCCCCGTGAGATCCGTGGAGGCGAAGCGCCGCCACCGAAGTTCCCGCTGATCAGTGAGCATCTGCGGGACCTTCCTCCGAAACATGAGGATGGACATCAGGGTGTACTCGGCCAGAGGGATCGCGTGGACCCCACTGGCGGTCGTGAAGACCGTTTCGGGCATTCGTTCCGCGTACCGATGTTTGGCCACGAGTTGGCCGATCCCAGCGCTCGTTGCCTGGACCCAACTCAGCGACGGTGCACGCTCGGGCAGGTCCTCCATGTGAGTTCGGTCGAAATCGAACAGGACTTCCGCCTCGGCGAGTAGAGACGTCCAACGCCTCTCGTCCTCCGCGGGACGCTCAAACGCTTCACCCACATGGTCCGCCACATAACGGGGCGCCGGGAGTAGGTGGGGCTCGTACACGACCTCGAGGCGTGGACTTACCGCGCGGATTCGATCCACGTGGTGCGGCTCCAGATAACTGGCGATCACGATCCGCACCGGTTGCGAAGATCGGGTCACAGGGACGCCGGGCGTCAGACCCGCCGCAACACCAGCGTGGCGTTCGACCCCCCGAATGCGAACGAATTCGAGAGGGCGGCCTCAAGGTCCGGGGCATCCCGGCCAACATGGGCGACACAGTCGAGGTCACACGCCGGATCCGGGACGGTCAGGTTGGCCGTCGGCGGAATCCGGCGCTCGTGGAGCGCCATCGCTGCAATCGCGCACTCGAGCGCGCCGGATGCTCCCACGAGGTGCCCGTGCATCGACTTGGTCGAACTGACGGCCACACGCTGTGCGGTCGCCCCGAAAACCCGTTTGATCGCCTCGATCTCGACCGGATCCCCGGCCGGCGTTCCCGTTGCGTGCGCATTGATATAACCGACGGCATCCGCCGGGACCCCAGCATCTTCCAGAGCATTCCGCATGGCGCGCTCCTGACCCTCCACCGACGGCTCAGTCAGCTTGTGCGCATCGCTCGAGGCGCCGAATCCGATGATCTCCGCGAGCAATTCGGCCCCCCGTGCCGCGGCTCTTTCCTCGCTCTCGAGAATGAGCGTGGCAGCGCCCTCCCCTAGCACGAGCCCCGTGCGCTCGAGGTCGAAGGGGCGACAGGAGGCCCCCGCACCGTCGGTGTGCTCCTTGGCGATCACACCGACGGCCTGCCATGCAGCGACGGATCCGTCGTTGAGCATCGCTTCCGCTCCTCCAGCGATGACCACGTCGGAGTGCCCGTCTCGGATGGAACGGAACGCTTCACCGATCGCGACCGAAGAGGAGGCACAGGCGATCGAATACGTCTGCGCCGGTCCGCGAATCCCGAAGCGCATGCATACCTGGGAAGCCGGGCCACTGGCCATGATCAGCGGAACCGTCGTCGGCCTCACCCGCCTGCTGTGCCGCTCGAAGTAGGTCCTATAGGATCGCTGAAGAATCTCGGCTCCTCCGAGACCGCACCCCATGTACACTCCTGCCTCTTCGGGTCCACGTCCGTCGGCCATGAGACCGGAGTCCTCGAGAGCGTTTCGGGTAGCGACCACGGCCATTTGTGCCGCCCGCGCCATGAAAAGCAGGTCGGCCTTGTTGATTCGGTCGCCCGGTTCAAAGTCGATGGAGGCAAGCAGCACATCGGTCCCGAGCTCGGGAACACCGGATTGTACCAAGCGGATGGCAGACTCTCCGAGACAGATCCTCTCGAAGATTTTCGCCGGGTCCTCTCCATGGGGGGACACCAACCCGAGCCCCGTCACGAAGACGCGGCGGCCACTCACGGGCGGCTCAGGCTCCCTTGGCTTGGACGAGCTCGTCCACCAGAGCCGCAGCCTCCGCAAGCGTCTGGAAAGTCGCGCGCTCCTCGGGAACCTCGATTCCAAACTCGTCTTCGACGTCGAACAAGAGTTCGACGACCGTCAGGGAGTCGAGACCGAGTTCGGTCAGTGTCGCCTCCGGACTGATCGCGTCTGGACTGACGTCGTATTTTTCGCTCAACACCTGGGCCAAGAACTCATAAGGGCTCACACGCTCGTACCTCCCGAAGACATATCCGGCTTCTGAAGACATAACTTCATGAGGCCAACACCTTGCGCAATACCAGCGTCGCGTTGCTGCCACCAAACGCAAACGAGTTCGTAAGGGCGTACTCCAACCCTGGCGCCTCTCGACCTACCAACGGCACACAGTCGAGGTCGCACTCCGGATCGGGATCGGTGAGGTTGGCGGTGGGAGCGATCCGACCGGTCTGGAGCGTACGAACCGTCAAGGCAGTCTCCAGCGCACTCGCGGCACCGATCAGGTGGCCGTGAACCGACTTTGTGGAGCTTACCGCCAGCTTGTCGGAATGCGAGCCGAAAGTGGTCCTGATGGCCTGCGCCTCGACTCGATCTCCCAGGCGTGTACCCGTGGCATGCGCATTAACGTACCCGATGCTCTCGCCCGCAACGGACGCGTCCTCCAGTGCCAGGCGCATCGCACGAGTCTGACCGTCCGAAGAAGGCTCGGTCAGGTTGTACGCATCGCTGGAGACACCGAAGCCCACGATCTCGGCCAGCAGCTCGACTCCTCTGGCCCGAGCCACATCCTCGCTCTCAAGCACCAGAACCACGGAGCCCTCGCCGAGAACCAAGCCCGTCCGCTGGGCGTCGAACGGTCGGCTGGACGCTTCGGCGCCGGTCGCATGCTCACTCGCAAGGACGCTCAGCTCTCTCCAACCGGCCAATGCCCCGGTGTTGAGTTGGGCTTCGGCCCCACCGGCCAAGGCCGTATCGATGTACCCATGCCTGATCGCACGAAAGGCCTCTCCGATCGCCACCGCCGAGGAAACACATGCGATGGAATAGGTCATTGTCGGGCCGGTAATCCCATACTGCATGGAGATGTGGGACGCCGGGCCACTCGCCATGATCATCGGTGTGCTCGCGGCTCTCAGCCTCTTGGGGGGATCGGCCAGATAACGTTCATAGTGGGCTTGGAGCTCGTCGGAACCGCCAAGTCCACAGCCCATGTAGATGCCTGCCTCTGTCGGTCCGGCACCGGATACCAGCAGGCCTGATCGCTCTAAGGCGTGACGCGCCGCAACAACTGCCATCTTGGTCGCCCGTGCCATGAAGCGTCCCGACACCTTGGGAATCAGAGGGTCCGGCTCGAAGTCGACCGGCGACAGAAGCATGTCGCAGGTCGACCCATTGGCCTCGATCGGCACCTTCCGAACCGAGGACTCCCCCGCGAAAACCCGATCGAAAACCTCGTCCAGGTTGTCCCCGTGGGGGGATACCACGCCGACCCCTGTGATAAACGTGCGGCGCGGGGGCACGCGGCTCAGAGTCCCTTGGCCTCGATCAACTCATCGGCTAGAGCTGCTGCCTCACCCAAAGTGGAGAAATTAACCTGCTTGGTGGAGAACTTGATACCGAACTCGTCCTCTAACTCCCTCACCATTTCCATCGTGGAGAGGGAGTCCAGACCCAGGCCCGCAGGCGAGGCGTCGGGCACCAACTCGTCGGCGTTCACGCCAAACTCATCTACCAGTAGTTTGACGAGAAAATCAAACGACTTCACCGGCGCCTCCAACCTGATTTTGAGCATCTATCATTGGGGTGACAAAAAAGAACATACCATTCGCCAGCGATTCTCGTCCATCCCCGACCTACAGCCAGCCCGCCCGACGATACCATGCCCCGGTGATTCGTGTTCCCTCAGCGAAGGAAATGCGGGGTTTCCAGCCAAGCGCGGCTTGGGCCTCCGCCGAGTCGCATACCCAGTGTGCCGCCAATAACTCGTTCAGTTTGTCGCGCGTCAACATGACCGCACGTCCCATGACAGTTCCGTAGAATTCGCTACCCAGAGCCGCCCCATACATGAGGAAGCGGGGCACGGGAACGCGCAACCAGGCGCGCTTACCGAGTGCGTTTTCGATGTGGGCAATCAATCCGCCGAGGGTCTCCAGGCCTCCGTCCTCGACGAAGTACGTGGCGCCGCTCGGTACGTCAGCGTCGAGCGCCTTGATACACGCCGCGGCACAATCCGCGACGTAGATGGCGCTAACGGCGGAGTTCGGCGAACCCGTCAAGGGGAGGACCCCCAGCTGAACGGACTTGAAGAAAGGAAGGACTTCCCGATCTCGGGGACCGTAGATTATGGGTGGCCTGATGATCGTGATGGGAAGCGAGTCGGCCTCCGCCCGCGCGGCTTGTTCTGCGGCCAGTTTGCTCCGCCCATAGTGGGTGACGGGATTGGGAGGCGCATCAGCCGGGAGAGGACGTCCGTCTTCACTAGGCCCCATCACCGCCAGCGACGAAACCAACACGAGGCGCTGGATACCCTGAGCATTTTGTTTCGCAGCATCGAGCAGGTTGCCTGTCCCTTGGCCGTTCGTCCGGTGAAAATCGGCCGGACGCCGGGCCTTCACCAAGCCAGCCGCGTGGATAATTCCATCCACACCTTCCACAGCCGCGAGTAAGCTGTCCTTGTCGCTCAGAGCCCCGGCCACAAGTGTCACATGCTCGAGACCTTCGAGAAATCGGGTGTCGCTCGTCGGCCGAACCAGCGCACGAACATCGGCACCTTGCTGATCGAGCTGTTCGGCAATGTGCGAGCCAAGGAATCCCGAGGCCCCGGTCAGCAAAATCCGCACAGAGACGACGCTTCAGATCACCGCGAGCGCCTTACCGGCGCTTCGGAGGGCTTCGAGGCCCCGATCGAGATGCTCGCGTTCGTGGGTAGCCATGTAGCTGGTGCGCAGCAGAGAGTGCCGGGGCCGCACACCCGGAGAGATAAACGGATTGGTGTACACCGAATAATCCTCCAACAGCATCCTCCAGAACTCCAGCGTCCGCTCATTATCACGAACGAAGATCGCGATTACGGCACTCTCCGAGTCACTCAACTCGAAGCCCATCCCAGCCAACTCACCCTTCATGTAGGTGTAGTTCTCCCTCAACTTTTCAAGCCGCCAGGTCTCTTCCTGCATGACGTCGAACGCGGCCATCGCGGCGGCGGTACAGGATGGTGCACCACTGGCCGCAAACATGAATGAAGGTGCAAAGTGTCTTATGTAGTCCAGTACCTTCCGCTCCCCGACGAGATACCCGCCGACGCTGGCCAGCGACTTGCTGAAGGTGCCCCCGACGAGGTCGACCTTCTCCTCCAATCCGAAGTGGTGTGCCGTCCCGCGCCCTCCCGGTCCGATCACCCCGAGAGCGTGCGCGTCGTCCAGAAAGAATCTCGCGCCATACTTCTGGACCACCGGGATCAACTCGTCGAGCTTCGCGATATCGCCCTCGGCGCTGAAGACGCCATCCGTCATCACGAGCGCGGATTCATTGTTTGCGAGCTTGGAGAGCGCGCGCTCCAGGGAAACCGCCGAGTTGTGTCTGAACCGGACCATACGCCCGCCCGCGGCCTGGCCCAGGCGTACTCCATCGTAGATCGACGCATGCACGCTTCGGTCGACCACCGCGACGCTGTTTTCCGCACCGAGCAGGGCGGAGCCCAAGGCGAGGTTCACCTGGTACCCAGTGGTGAAGACGAGGGCCGACTCTCGCCCATAGAAGTCGGCGATTTTTTCCTCGAATTCACCATGCAGCCGGATCGAGCCGTTCACGAAGGGAGACCCCGTCATGCTCGTTCCGAAACTGCTGATAGCGGCGGCGGCGGCCTCCTGAACCTTCGGGTGCGTCGTCAGCCCCAGGTAGTTGTTGGAACCGAACATCGTCACCCGTTTGCCGTCGATCACCCCCTCGGGTCCGTCGTGGTAGTCGAAGGGCTTGAAGTAGGGGTAGATCCCTTCTCTTCTGGCGTCGTCGGCCGCATGGAACTCATAGGCCTTACTCAGCACATCGAATGCGCGCTCAGCCACCTGGGACTTGAGTTCAGACACCTTGAATCCGGCTGTGGATGGAATAGCCCAATAAAAAACGATTTAGGCGCGTCATATTGTGACGGGAAAGCTGTTGAAGTCAAAGGAATCTCGCCAGCAGCACTGCTGAGACCGCGGCGCCCGCCGCGAGCCACTTCCAGTTCTCGTGTAGGAAGTTGATCACGTGGGTGTCCCAAGCCGCCCATGTATTACCGCGAAGGTGTGCCACGTAGGCGACCTCCGGGTCACCGTGCCCGTGCTCGTCCAGCGAAAGAATTCTCATGCCTTCCGTCACGCCGTGCTCTCGCACCCTCCCGGTCAGGAAGAGGGGACCCGCCGTGGTGAGGACCCGAAGGTGTCGCGGCCACACCCTACCCCACTTTCGGTAGGCGCGTGGAAGGGAAGCAACGGCATGGTGGAACAGTGGGTGCCCTTTTACGGAGAGCATGAACTGGTTCGACATGCCAAACGGCGTCGTCCGCGGAAGCACCACCTCGGCCTCGCGAAGAGAGTCCATGGCGCGGAGGCAATGCAGGTCCAGATCCGCATAAACCCCTCCGAATTCTCTCAGGATCACATACCGGGCGGCGTCGACTCGCTGAATGGCCTCGGGATAGCTCTCATACAAGGGGACGAGCTCGGGCGCCCGCTCCCGAACGAGTGCGGCCAGGTCCTCGTCGGTCCAGAAGCGGTACTCCCAGTCGGGGTGGGCATCCTGCCAACTGCGCTGAGCATCGAGGAACCGGGCGGGAACGTCCTGGTCCTTCCAGGTCTGATGAATGACGCGCGGAATCATGACCCCGGAATCATGGCGAGCGACTTCTCGTAAATGCGCCAACGCTTGTAGGGCTCCAGGTCCATCGCCTCGAGGGGTGCAACAAGCGACTCGTTGTCCTCGAGAACCCACGACGCTTCAGCCCCTTCGGCCCCGATTTTCTCCGCACGCCGAGCCACCTCGAAGGCAAAAAGCGGGAAAAACCCCCGGTTCCGGTATTCTGGTCTGAGGCCCAATAGCACGATCCGCCCGCTCAGGACTTTGGGGAGCCCCAACAGGAGACGGGCGATATTCCAAGGCCAAAGCCGTCCCGACGGTATCTGCCGAAGCACTCGGTTCATGTCACGTGCGATCATGATGAACCCCACCGTCTTTCCTTCGAGCTCCGCTATGAATGCGAAATCAGGATGCAGCACAGACTTGAGGTCCTTGGCCAGGTGCCAGAATTCCTCCCATGACGGGGGGACGAAACCCCAGTTCCCGCCCCACGCGTCACAGTAGAGGTCGAAGGCATCTCTCGCCGTCTCTTTCAGGTCGGCTAAATCCCACTCCCGAAACACGAGGTGGCTCCTCTCGAGCGTTCGCTCCGCAAGCCGACGTACCCGATCCGGAACCGCGAATTGGTCGTCGGCAGGCAAATAGTATCCGAGGAGATCTCGGGCCGGAGCATAACCCGCCCGTCCGATCAAAGAGTCGTAATAGGTCGGATTCCAGGGCGTCATGATCACCGGCGGGTGGTCGAACCCGTGGACGAGCACACCGCACTCATGGTTCATCGACGGGCTTACGGGACCACGCGCTGAGGTCATCCCCCGGCCTCCGAGCCACTCCTCGGCCCGATCGAAGAGCCCGTTCGCGGCCTCCTGATCGTCACGACAATCGAAAAAGCCGAAGAACCCGACTCGATCCTCGTGGTGGTCGTTGTGCGATCGGTTCTCGATCGCGGCCACCCTCCCGACAACCCGGCCATTACGCTGGGCGATGAAGAGTGCCCGCTCCGCCTGCTGATAGAACGGGTTTCCACCCTGATCCAGGCCATCCCGCACGAGGGCCCGAAGGGGCGGGATCCAACCGGAAGAAACAGGTTGGTTGTGCACGCTCCAGGCGGCGTCCACAAAACGCGATGTGCCCCGCCGCCCCTCTACCTGGGTGATCTCAAGAGAAGAGCTCACTTAAAGCCGCCGCCCAGTTGACGCACCGTGGTGAAATAATGCATGTCCGATTCGCTCCTGAAGAATCGGATGAGCGAATCGACCAGCCAGTTCGACAGGACGCTGCGAGCCTTGGATCTGAACGCCACGAGCACGGTGTAGATCCATCGAAACAGAGGTCTCAAGAAGGGCAGAATGATCAGACAGTAGTCGGAGGCACTTCGAGACAAACCAGACCGGGGTGATTCGAAAAACGTGAGAGTGTCGCCGTGCCCGTCTAGGCCGTGCGACGAGAAGAAGGCCTCGATGTCCTGGTCACTCGTCTGTTTTCCAACCCTCACGCCGATCGCGTCGAGAATGGTCCCGGTCATCGTATCGCCTCCGTCCCGATTCGCCAGGGTCGGTGATATGGAGCCCTCATCAGCGCCGAGGAATCGTGCCAACTGCACTCCGAAGTCGGCCTCCTCAATATTCATGACGAGAAGCTTACCGCTCCGGTCACTGAAATAGCGAATCACGTGTTCGTGATATGAATTCCGGATCCGGATCCAGCGCATCACCGCTCGCTCACGGTTGTCGAGGACCCACCAGTTGATGATCCGGGCGACAAACCCGAGCGGAACGTACTTGGTGAGGGCCCATCGAACGCCCGTCCGGGATCGCTCGACCGCTTTGTGTCGACTGAGCACCCAGTGCTTCAGTGGTCTCGTGTTGAGGACGAAAAGAGCCTCGGGATAGAGATCGTCCAGATTTCTGATCGCGGCACATTCGCCATCGGTGAACGCCTCGAATCGGTCCAGTTGATACCGATTCCTGGTGATCGACCAGTCGGTCCACCCCGGTTTGTGTGCCGAACGATACGAGAGTTGATCGCCCAAGATCCGGTGCAGCGTGGTCGTGCCGGTCTTGCTGAAGCCCACGCAGAAAACTTTAGGGCGCCCCTGGTCACCCTCGTCAGACATACCTCGCCCTCACGATCGTACAGGAAGTCCCTCGCACAAGCTCCTCTGGTTCATTGGGGTGCCGAAGGCCGTCAGATCGGCCCCCCGAAGGCGATCAGCTTGGAATCTCAGAGACAGCCCTTACTGAAGCAACGCCCGAATCCCGGTCGTTCACGCCGTCGGCCAGTGCTATACTCCACCGGGCAAGGCATTTCAGTACCACCAAGAGGTCCGGCGATCGGATGACTGCACCGGAAAAAGAGACACGAGCGACGACCACGGGCGTCCTCCGCCACTACTGGCATGTGGTTGACGGCAAGATATACAGCGCGGTCTATTAGGCGAAAATCCGACACATGTTTTGGGATTGCGCCGTGGGTGATCCAGTTGACGAAACTATAATACATTTTACTCGCCGCCACCTTGAAGAGGGGTTCTCCTTGGC
>PCCM01000112.1 GCA_002731735.1 Gemmatimonadota bacterium
CGTTCTGAACCCGGAGCCCGACCATGTCCGATCCGATCGCTCCTCTAGATGAGAGGGCTGCCTAGGGGCTTAGTATGGAACATGATAGGAGTGCCATTCAGGGTTGTGAATCCCGCTGGAATGGAGGTTGAGATCATGCGTTTCTCCGCTCTACTTTTCGCCGTTCTTTGTGCAACCGTAGCACCCGCCCTCGCCTCGACCGCGGTGGCGCAGGCTCGAACCTCCGACGCCGAGGAGTGGCAAGTCCCCAGGACAGCCGACGGCCGTCCGGATTTTCATGGAAACTGGACTAACTCGACGCTCACTCCGTTCGAGCGCCGAGAGGGTAGTGGGCCTGTCTACACCGCTGAGGAGGTCGCCGCACTCGAACAGCGACCCGTGGATCGTTTCATCCGCGGGACCGCGCCGAGTGACCCGGACCGCCCGGCACCGACAGCAGGCACCTCAGTCGGCACGTACAACGAGGTCTATTGGGAGCGGGGCACTCGGGTAGCCATCGTCAATGGCGAGGCCAGAACTTCTCTGGTCACCAATCCAGCGAACGGCCGTGTTCCGGCCCGCACGCCGGAGGCTGAACGGCTTGTCCAGGAGCGCCGGGACCTCAGAAGCCCATTTGGCCAATACGACCACCCTGAGATGAGACCACTCGGCGAGCGCTGCATCTTTTTCGGTTCCCCTTCCGGACCCCCCATGTTTCCCGTTGGGGCGTACAACTCCAACTACCTCATCGTACAGACGGCCGATTATCTGATGATCATGTCGGAGATGGTTCACGACGCGCGGATCATCCGGATTGGTGAGCCTAACCCGATGCCCAAGAGCCTCCGTCCGTACTTCGGCAACTCCTGGGGTCGGTGGGAAGGGGACGTACTCGTAGTCGAGACCACGAACCTCAGCCCACTACAGCTCATCCGGGGCGTCCCCCCCTCGGAGGACGCCAGGGTGGTCGAACGCTTCACTCGGGTCGACGAAGAGACCATTCTGTACGAGTTCACTGTCGATGATCCCGCGAGGTGGACCCAATCCTGGGGCGGACAGATCCCGATCAACCAGCTGCACGCCCGCGTCTATGAGTACGCTTGTCATGAGGGCAACTACAGCCTGACGGGCGTCTTGAGTGGCGCCCGTTATCAGGAGAGAATGGAAGCTCAGGGAGCGAGTGACTCCAGGCGTGACTGAGAGCCGTCTCGGCGTGATCGAGAGCCGGCGATGGATCAGTCTGCTTCTGTGCTTCGTGCTCGTACTCCCCGTCGGCCGGCAAGCGAGTGCGCAGGTCGTCGACTACACCGAAGCGCCTGACTGGCCCAACCCGGCCACGACGGCTGCCGGCACTCCCGCGGCGTGGAACTTCGGTCAGGTATCGGCAGTGGCAACCAGCGCGGACGGGTATGTCCTAGTCCTGCATCGCGGCGCCCAGCCGATCATGTTGTTCGACGGTGGTGGGCGGTTCGTCGGGGCTTGGGGCGACGGCCTATTCAGCAACGGCAAGATCATCATCATCGCGCCGGCAGATCGCGAGGCCGGGCAGTCGGGCTACACGGCCGTCTACGGGGCGGCCGGGTGCCATGCCTGCGGGGCCCACTCGGTGCGTGTCGATCCGGACGGCAACATCTGGGTGGTCGACGCGCCTGGCCACGTCGTCTACAAGACGAGCCCCCAAGGGCGTGTGCTGATGGAGCTTGGCTCGAGGGGTGTCGCCGGCATGAGCCGGAATACGTTCAACCTGCCGACCGACGTCGCCTTCGGCCCGAACGGCGATGTGTATGTGAGCGACGGCTACGGCAACGCCCGCGTGGTCAAATACACGGCCGGCGGACAGTACGCGCTCGAGTGGGGCAGCCGGGGCACCGGGCCGGGCGAGTTCGGCCTTCCACACAATCTGGTGGTCGACGCTGAGGGTCGTGTCTACGTGGCCGATCGTGACAACCGGCGGGTGCAGGTGTTCGCACCGGACGGTGAATTCTTGGCGGAGTGGCCCAATATCGGCGCCGTCTCTGCCCTGTTCATGACCGAAGAAGAGCAGATCTGGACCGGCGGCACACTCCGGAACCTCGAGGGCGTGGCGCTAGCAAGGTTGCCGGGGGGCGACGGCGGGCACGGAATGACCACGACCGACGCCGGAGACGTATTCGTGGCGCAGCTGGCTGGGCGCATCCAGAAGTTTGTCGAATGAGAAGACATCCGTCATGCAAAAACTAACTCGCGGTCGACCACATAGCTGAACTCGCGGGTTAGGGGCAGTCTCCCCACAGCGTTTTGACCAGGTGGTGTAGCGTCGCCTGCCTTGCAGCACACGCCTGAAGGCGCCATGGTGGATGGCGGCAGGATCTGAACAACTGTGCCAAACCATCTGGAGGGAATTCATGAAGCATCGATTCACCTTAATCGCCGCCAGCTGCGCGGTCGCGCTCGCCTGCGCCACCACCACCGTCGCCGCGCAGGACCCAATCGTGGTCGAATCACCGACCTACACGTTCATTCCCATGGAGATCGATGTCGACCGCCCCGCGGCCGAGGTGTGGGCGCGTGTCGGAGGGTACTGCGATATCGGAGAATGGTTTGGGATGGGGTGCACGATGGTGTCGGGTGTTGAGGGCGAGTTCGGCTCCGTGCGCAGCGTCGCGAACGAGGTTCTCGTGGGACGGACCGAGCTTTCCTATACCTACACGCAGACCCCAAGAGAGGGCCGGCCGTACGACCTCTATCACGGAACCCTCGAGGCCAGGCCGGTCACGGCGACCACGTCGAAGCTCGTCTATACCTTGATTTACGACAACTCGATGCTGGCGGACGATGCTGCCCGGGAAGCGGACCGGGCGCGAAGGCTCGCAACGTTCACGAGGGCACTCGGGAGCATGAAGATCCTCGCTGAAGGCGGCACGCTGCCAACTCGGTCGCGTTAACGATTGCAGGCGGCACCAGGCGACTCGACGGCCACCCCATGGAGTGAGCCTCGATCTTTCGCGGACCAACCCATCCTGATTGAAGTGGTGAACACCTCTGAAACTCATCATGGTCACCAATTGGCTCGAGGAACTGCTGGAGCGGGCGGGCAATTGAAGGCTCAGGGACGGAGGTCTCAATGGATTGGGTAGCGGCTCGGTGGCGGTGGTTGCTCGTCGCTGCCGTGTTGCTTTTTGCGCTCCACAATTTGGTGGGCTTCGTCGTCGGTGCCATGGGATTACTGGCTTTCGTCAACGGGGTCATCGGTCGTGCTCTGAGGGCGAGAAGAGTAGTTCAACAGGTTCAGGAGATGGTCACCGATCCGGACGACCCCTGAGAGGGCGGCGGGACCCCAACGCCACGTCGCCAAACCTGAACATGAATAAACGCACTCGTACACTTTCCCGTCTCTTTTTCTTGCTTCCTCTTTACATGATGTTGGCCGCTTGCGGGGACGGCGGTACGGAGCCCAACCCCACCGTGACAGGGACTTGGGGTGGCAACAACGGCACAATAACGCTCACGCTCACCTTGATCGAGGCAGTTGATGGGACCGTGACTGGTAGCGGCAACCTGGCGCAAGATCAAAACGTCGCGCTCGCGGTTAGGGTTGGAACTCACGTCTTCCCGAACTTGAGCCTTACACTAGCCCCTTTCGGCTCCTACGACCTGGACCTTACCGGCACCGTCATGTCCACAACCACGATAGCGGCCACGCTCAATGGTTCGGGATACAACAACGAGAGCATCCAGCTAACCAGGCTGCCGGTAGGATAGGGCCCATCGTTCGCAGGTGGCGGTCCTCTTGTTTACCTAGGCCAGTGGTTGCGAGTCGAGTGGCCGCTTGCCACCTGCTCTAGGGCATGGCCCGCCTGCCGTTTACGATAGGCGGAAAGTCCCTCGCCTCAGCATACACTGCCCTGATAAAGCGATCTCTGCTCTGCTGCGTGTCGCCCTGGGCCTCATACGGCGCCGTCAGATTCGCGGCCAGAACTTCCTCCAGCGACTGGCCCTGGTCGCGCCGCGCCGTGACCTTCGTCACGATGTCAACCAGCATGGCGCGATACGGCAGGAGATCCTCTCTATGGATGAGCGTGCCATGGCCGGGGATCAGCCAGGTGTCGGGACCGGCGATCGTCTGAAAGAGATCAATCGCCTCGATCATTCCCTGGATTGAGCCGCCACTGGTCTGAGCGGCGAAAGGGAAGCCGAAGTTACGGTAGAAATCCTCAATGTAGATCACATTGGCGTTGCGGAAGCGCACGACGGTGTCCCCACCCGTGTGGGACGGCATCATCGGGATGAAATCCACCGTTTCGCCGTTCATGTTCAGGGTGACGGCGGGCTCGCCGGGCGCGGTGGGATCGTAGCGATAGGTCACCACCGGAACAGAGGCCGGATCGCGTGTCGGGGGTGGGCCGTTGGGACGCCGCGGAGTGATCATGTCGAGCCGCAGGTTTTCCTGCGCGAAGATCAACGCCCCCTGGTTCGCGAAGAAGGCGTTGGCGCCCGTGTGGTCCGAATGAACATGCGAGTTGACCAGGACCTTGATGGGGCCGTCGGTGAACGTCCGGATTGCCGCCAGTGTCTTGTCGGCCACCTGTCGGTTCTGGGTGTCCACCAGCAGGACGCCATCCGGTCCGAAGAGCACCATGACCCTGCCGCCTGATGCGTCGGGGTGTCCCCGATCAAGGCCTTGCGAGCCGTGCAGAACAAAAAGATTCGGCGACATCTTTTCTGTCACCATGATCTCGATCTGATCCCACGGGGTTTGGTAGCCCTGCGGAAACGTGAACGGGCCCTCGCCCGTCGGCACCACGATGATGGGATATTCCTCTTGCTGTGCCCACGCCATCGAAGGAATGGCTGCCATTATGCTCACAGACAAGAACAACAATGCCGATTTTCTCATGAGACCACTCCTTAGGAGGTGTTGAAGGGCTTTTGTTTCGCCTATTCCCTCTAGGGGCTGATGATGCCCGAAAACTCGATCCGAATCTGTGGCCTGACCCGCATCAGGCCGAGCATGACCACGGGTGGCTCAACGCCGTAGTCGGTCATGTCCAAGGCCAACTCTCCTGCAATCCGGACATCCGGTCCGGAGGGCGTCAGCGAGAGCGGGAAGCTCACCCCTCGGGCCGAATCGAGGATCGTGAGCGTACCTGTAGTGACGGCGCCCTGACCACTCGCCTCGTAGCGCACGAGCCGAAAAGTGATCTCCGGGAACTCGTCTGGCCTCAACGCCTCCAGAAGATGTTCCGTCATCTCCTCGTCAGGACAAACGAAATCGCCTACCGGCACGGTGAGCATGGCCTCTTGGACTCCATCGGCCAGCCCACGCACTGCGGCGCCCGAGCCGGCTGTGACCTGGGCCGAGCCCGTCACCTCACACGTCCATCCCCGTACGGTCGAAGTGCCTGACACCGTGAAATCGACGGAAGACTGCAACGCGGACGCCTGATCCGCCTGCAACAGTGCCAGGCCGACCATGCCGGCCGTCACGGTCATGCTCACCACTCTCATAGGCCGAACCCGAACTCGTTGAGCCGCGTCATGATGGGATTCTCCGCCTCCATCACGAAGCGCGAAGTGATTTGATCGATCGAGGTGGTCCGCGTCTGCCGCATGACCATGCGGAACTCGTTCATGATCACTTGGATCACCTCGTCGACTCCGTCCTCGCCGAACGCTCCGAGGCCCCACACGTAGGGCCGACCGATGCCGACCGCGTCGGCACCGAGCGCGAGGGCCTTGAAGACGTCGCCGCCGCGACGGACCCCGCTGTCGATCATCACGGGGACCCGTCCTCTCACTGCCGCGACTACTTCGGGCAGCGCGTCGATCGTCGACCACAGACTGTTCACCGCCCGTCCACCGTGGTTCGAGACGTAGATCCCGTCGGCGCCGTGCTCGATCGCCAGCTCCGCCTCTTCCGCCGTGACGATGCCCTTCACGACGAGGTTCATGTCGCTCAGGTCCTTGAGACGATTGACCCAGTCCCAGGTATACGGAGGACGCTCACCGGCTGGCCCACCTAGATTCTGGTTCATTGCCCGCACGTAGCCTTCTTGGTGCTGGTGGCACTGCTGGCAGAGCTCCGAGTCCCTGCCCTCGCCGACGAGGGACCGCCGCGACAGCTCCCGGTTGCTTCCACCGAGGAGGTCGATCGTCCACACGAGTGTACGGCAGCCAGCACTGACCACGCGGTCGACCACCCGCTGATTAACGTTCATATCGGGATTTGTGTAGATCTGGAACCAGTGGGGCTCGCCTCGCGCCTCGGCGATCTCTTCGTACGTCTGCGAGCTTTGGTGCGACTGGAGCTGCAGCAGGCCCCTGCGTTGAGCTGCCCGGGCGGCGCCGGCCTCCCCCTGCGTGTGGTACGCCTGCAGGGCCGCCACGGGGCAGAGGAACAGGGGTGAATTGAACTGCTGTCCGAGGATCTCGGTCGACGTGCTGAATCCCCTCGCGGGCTCGGTCGCGAGCCGACGGGGACGGAGCATCAGCCGCTGGAAACCCTCCCGGTTCGCCACGCGCGTCTCGTAGTCGTCGACGCCCATGTGCAGGTAGTCCCAGTGCGGGGCCAGGTTGTTCTCATGGGTCACGCGCTCAAAGTCCCAGACATTGGTCGCGTCGCCGGGCGCCGCAATGAGGCTCCCCATCAACTGCTCTTCCTGGGCTTCCTGGGGATACGGCACCTGTTGGCGCGCCGCCCGAGGAGGGATCGCCGGGACCGCGCGAGTCTCGTCGATGCCGGGCGGGAGCACCGGGGCGCCGCAGTTGACGCAGGGCAACGGTGCCGGCGTCATGGGTGGCCCGCTTGGCACCTCGGCTGCGACCTGCTCCAGCAATCTCGACGGCCACGCCGCGTAGGCCAGGGCCGCAAGCGGACTGGCGGCCATGAACTTGAAGAATTTCCGCCGACTTGCCCTCTGATCCGGGAGGGACGTGTCCGATTCTGGTTGTGTCATGTCCGGTCTCCTCGAGTGTGAATGCCCTTCTACCTGACCCGTACGTACTTCTGAAGATTACGCGGCACAGGCTCACCGCCGTACATGTTCCCGTCGCGATCCACCGCGACGAACTCAGCCCCGTTTCCGAGTCTGACCGCGGGGTCTCCCCACGGGTAGACGATGAAGTCCGTCACCCAGCCCGTCTCGGCGTCTCCGATCCGGATCCCCATCTCCCAGCCCGGATTCTCCACGATGTCCGACTCCGAGTCGGCCACATAGATCTGCCCGTTCGTGTCGAACGCGATTCCGCTGGGCCGCCCGAACTGCGTCCACGTGGCCAAGTGCGCGCCTTCTTGATCGAAGATCTGGACTCGGTTGTTGCTCCGGTCCCCGACGAAGATCCGTCCCCTGGAGTCCATCTCAATGGCGTGCAGAGCACGGAATTCACCGGGGGCGTATCCCGTCTGGCCCCACTCCATGATGTACTCACCGTCGCTCGTGAACTTCATGACGCGGTTGTTTCCGGTGGCGTTGTGGCCGTCCGCGATGAAGACGTTGCCGTTGTCTGCCACCACCACGTCGGACGGGGAGTTGAAGGCGTCCCGACCGCTGCCGGCCCTGCCCGGTGTGCCGAGGCGCAGCAGCACCTCACCCGTAGGGCCGAACTTGTAGACCAGGTGCCCCCGCTGGTCACCGTCCGGGATGTTGTTCGAACCCACGGCGTCCGTAACCCAAATGTTGCCATCAGGGTCGACATCAATGCCGTGTGGCCAGATGAACAACCCGCCGCCGAAGCTCTCCACGACGTTCCCATCGAGGTCGAACTTGATCACCGGATCGAGGTCGGAATCCACACACTCGTTGCCGAACCGGCTCGGTGTCACATCGAATCCGCGGGCGATACAACGGATCACCGCCCACAGGTGATCTCCGTCCGGATCCATCGTGACCTTGCCGACCGCGCCCATCGGTCTTCCGTCAGGCAGCTGCGCCCAGTCGTCCACCAGGCGGTAGGGGCTGGGGCCCGACTGCGCTGTTGCCTCGGCGGGAACCATGACTGCCAGCGCCGCGACGGCGCACATCAAAGTGCCTAGACTCGACTTACGGCTCCGGGTCGACATGATAGTACCTCCTTTGGACAGGCTCGAATGTGGGCCGGGAACCGTACGCGGGAGTGTCGGGGAGGTCAAGGCGTCCCGCCCGTCTCTACCGGGAGTGCGAACACGTAGATCGCGTTGCTCCGATTGCCCCCGACCGGCACTGCCACGTACTGCCTGCCGTCGACCGCGTAGGTGATCGGGTACCCCTCCGCCGAGGCGGGCAACCGTGTCTGGAACAGGACGTCGCCGGTTGATGCGTCGTGGAAGTACAGATGGCGGTCAGTGTCGGCACTGACCACCAGGCTGCCGCCCGTCGTGAGCGCAGCCGAGCGCGGCACCGTGCGCGTGGAGTGCCGCCACAAGATCTCGCCGCTGTTGATGTCCATGGCGACCAGGTGGCCGCGGTGGTCCGGGCTGTCGGGGTGCGCGGTGGTGCCTTGCGAGCGCCACCCGGTGTTCAAGTAGTATTGTGCTTCGAGTACCTTGTCGATCTCGGTGAACGTCCCACTTACGCAGGTCGGGTGGATGGGGATGTAGAGCGCCTGCGTCTCCGGGTGATACGCTGACGCCGGCCAGTTTCTGATGCCGCGGAAGTCGGGGCAGAACTCCAGCTCCACCCCCGCCTGAGGGATCATTCCGGGCCGGTAGGTGACTTCGCCCGTCTGTGGGTCGACGTCGATCAGGGTTTGATACCCGAGGTCGTGCGCCGCCACGAACGCTCCGTTCGTCCGATCGATCTCCCAGAGGATGCCCATCTTACCCATCTTGAAGAGCGAGCGTCGGCCGTTGTGGTTGATCAGCACGCTCTCGAACACGTCGTCCAGATCATGGGTCTCGCCCGGCACGAACTGGTAGTACCACTCCATCTCTCCGGTCTCCGGGTCGAGCGCCAGCACGCTGTTGCTGTAGAGCGCGTCGCCGTCGGTCCCGCGGGTCAGTCGCGCCCACGGCTTGGCCTGTGACGTCGACCAGTACGTCAAGTTGGTCTCCGGATCGTAGCTGCCCGGAATCCACGAGTCGGCGCCGGCTCGATATTCGAGGGGCAGATCTCCCCAGGTGTCGCCCCCCGGGTCGCCCGGACGCGCGATGGTCGATGTACGCCAGACCTCCGCGCCCGTGTCGGCGTCATGGGCCGAGATGAAGCACACATCCTCCTTGAAGCGCTCGCACCCGCTCATCCCGGCCACGATGTTTCCGTTCACCACGATCGGACCACTCGTGTATCGGTAGCCCATCGCTTTGTCCCCCACCGTCTGATCCCAGGCCACTTCACCTGTGCGGGCGTCGAGCGCCACGATGTGCGCGTCCGAGGCGTTGAGGTAGATCTTGTCACCGTAGATCGCGATCGATCGGGAGCGACTGCTCAAGATCGGGTCCGGGGGGCCCTCCAACTCACGGCCATACCGCCATAGCAGGTCTCCCGTGACGGCGTCGATGGCCTGAATGATGTTGTTCGGATTCGCGAGGTACATCACGCCGTCGTAGACGAGCGGCGTCGGCTGGCTGGCGCCCGGCTCCATCCGCCAAGCCCAGACCAGTTGGAGCCGATGCACGTTGTCCGTGTTGATCTGGTCCAGCGGGCTGTACCCCCACGCATCCAATGTGCGCCGCCAGTTCAGCCAGTCTGCCACGTCGGGGTTCGCCAGCATCGCTGACGTGACCGGGGTGAATTCGCGATCCTGGGCGGCGACTGCGGTCGCTGCCGCCGTTGCGAACACTACCGTAGCAGCGATCGGGATGCATAGTCCGAGAAGTGAAATCCGATTCTGAATGCTCATCTGCCGTCCTCCGGGTGTTCCTGGTAGCGCGCGCCGCGCAGCTCGGCGTGTGGCTCGATTCTGGGGGAGATTAACACCGGATCATGAACGGAGAAATGCATCGCTGGTGTGCTCTAGACCTTACTCTGCTTGCGCCTACCGAGCCAGTCTCGGATGTTGAGCGCGGCCTGATTGAGGAGAGGACATGAGTGAACTGAAGAAGAAGTCGCTCACCAGAGGCCAGCTTGGTGCGATTGTCGGGGCCGTAGCTGCGAGTCTGTTGGTCACGGCGTTCCTGGGTTGGTCCATCACCTGCCCCTGCGACTTCACGCCCGGCGGGTTGTTGTTCGGAGACCGGGCTGGCGAAGAGATTGCCGACTGGTCCTTCGCCAATGATGTCTCTCTGTGTCAGATCCAAGTCGGCGGCCTGTTGCCCTATTCGGTAAACCTCAACTGTATGGCAACGAGCTCCGGCGGTCTCTATCTCAGCTGTAGCGTGTGTGATACGAAGCGTTGGGCCGGCGTGGTAGTCGGCAACGACAGGGCTAGAATGCGATTGGACGGGACCGTGTACCCGGTCACTGCGACCCGGGTGATGGACCC
>PCCM01000113.1 GCA_002731735.1 Gemmatimonadota bacterium
CCGGGGGTGTCGCGGCAAAGCTCTACCAAAACCTGATTGGGGTCGAGGTAGTAGAGGGAATGACACCAGCCGTGGTCAATTTCCATGGTGGGCTCAATATCTTCGGATGCCATACGGGCGCGAATGCTTTCTTGCATCTCTTCGGTTGCTGCGAAGGCAGCATGGTTAACAAACACCGGTACACCCAAAGTTTCATTGACGTCGGTAGCCCAGTCGGGTCGTTCTCCGATGTTGTCGAACGCGAAAAAGGCGATGCATTGGCCGTTGCCCGTGTCGAAAAAGACGTGCTTAATCCACCCATCTTCTCGATCGTGAAACTCCGTGTTTACTAGCGGGAACCCGAAAAGGTCTTCATAAAAGTGGCGAGTAGCTTCGAGGTCTTTTGTCGAGTAGGCGACGTGGTGGAAAGCCATGGGGTTCTCCAATCAGCTGGAATGTATTCCAGTTTCGCGGACGCGCGACGATTGCACCACCGCGACGGCCGCTACGACAGCAAGGAAGATCGAAATAAACGTGGCCCAATGAGCGAGGTCATGGTAGCTGCGCTGCTCCACGGCTAACCCTGAGAAGATACCGGCGGCAGCTCCGGTCGCTGTCATCAATACATCTGCCGTGGCTTGAGTTGCGACGCGAACCTCAGGCTCGAACGCCTCAGTCATCAATGCGCTGCCGGCCACTAGCGAGGCACACCATCCAATTCCGATAAGGAAAAGGCCCATCATGTGTCCGGTCGCGTCTGGAGCGTCTGTGTGGGACGCAATTTCAGATCCCAAGGCTGTGATCACAGCTCCGATGCCAATAAGCAACTCTTTGCTTACACGGTCAGCAATTTCCCCAATGATCGGTGAGAAGGCATACATACCAACAATGTGAAGGGAGATCATTAAGCCGATGATGAGTGGGTCTTGATCACCATCGACCATATGTAGCGGGGTAACTGTCATTACTGCGACCATCACCGCTTGCGAAAGCATCATTCCCAACAGGGCAATTCGGGCCGCCGGGTGAGCGAGGATGAGACCAAGGTCGGCAACCCGCGGCGCGCGGAATCCGGTCTGACCCTCTCCTGCTAGTAAGTGAAGCGGGTCGGGTCGAAGCCGGTAAAGAACCACACCAGCAGCCAAGAGAAAGAACCCCACGGAACAGGCGTAAGGAAGGACGTATCCGCTGGCCCCTTCGCTCGACCCCAAGACGGACCGAAGTCCTAGACCCACCGTCGGTCCGAGAACCGAACCCACAGTACTTGCCCATATCACAAGGCTGATGCTGCGTGCGCGATTGGCATCCGTCGCCAAGTCAGCTCCTGCGTAGCGGGCTGCAAGGTTCCCCGCTTGTCCGCAACCCACGAGAATCATGCCGACGACAAGGAGAAAATAATTCTGTGAAATCGCCGCTGCGAGGGCGCTTACCGCACCAACCGCTCCTACTAGATACGCAGCACCTATGCCGATTCGCCGTCCGTGTCGGGCCATGACCGCTGCTACGGGCAGGCCGGCCAGAGTTCCACCAATACTGAGACCTACGGCCGCGATAGCTCCACGTGTGTCGCTGCCGGTGATCTCGCTACCTAACAATGCAGCCGCTGCATAGGAGGTGGTCATAGCCAAGCCTCCCGGGATCACTCCCCCTTGCAATACCCTGATCGTGCGTCGGTGCACCTCATCACGGTTAGCTATGGGGTCGGTCAATCGATTCTCAATTCTTCCGCGATGGCTTTCGCCCATCGATAGTCCGCTTTACCAGCAGGGCTCCGCTGGATATTTTCGACCTGTAGAACGGCTTTCGGTCTTTTGTACCGAGCAATCGTTGTGCCGCAGTGTTCGATGATTTCTGACTCTCTTAGCCGAGCTCCAGCTACCAGTTGAACGATAGCCACCACCTCATTCCCCCAACGTTGACTCGGACGCCCGCATACGACCACGTCATAAACGTCGGCGTGCATTTTCACCGCATTCTCCACTTCTTCCGCGAAGATTTTCTCGCCACCAGAGTTAATGCTTGCCGAGTCTCGACCTAAAACCTGAATTCGTCCACCTAAGAGAAGGCGAGCACGGTCCCCCGGGATCGAAAGGCGAACATCATCGATCACCGGAAAAGTACTCCGAGTTTTTTCCGCGTCGTTGAGATAACCAAGTGGCACTCGACCGGACATTGCGAACCATCCAACCTCGTCAGATCCGGCTTCCAACACCGCGTCCATCGATGCATTGACAACAATGCTTCCCGGAGCGGGTTCAAAGTCACCTGTACTTGCGCGCTGGTTCTTACTGCTCACGTTGCTTCCCTGGACGCCTGTTTCGCTCGATCCAATGGAGTCGCGGATCGTCACGCCACCAAATTGTTCTTTGAGTTCGTTCTTGAGTTCGGCGTTTAGAACAGCACCGCCACTAATTATTGACCGTAACGACGATGGCGACGGCGCTCCGGACTTCAAGGCATCAAGAAGCGGTCGAGCGAATGCGTCGCCAACTATCTGCAGGAATTCGACGCCTTCGCGCTCACAAACTTGCAGAACTGTTGAGGCGTCATACCTGTCAGTGACATCCGGCAACACGACTGTGTGACCCATTGAGAGGGCCTGTAGCGCTATCCATTGGGCAGCACCGTGCATGAACGGCGCGCTCGTCATCCAACGCAAAGTGCCTCGACTTGCCGCGGCGGAAATTTCTTCGTATGACTTGTATTCACGGCCCTCGTCTCGATTAAGTCCGCCTAAAGCTCCAACGAAAAAATCGGCGTTCCGCCAAAGAACGCCTTTCGGCACGCCAGTGGTTCCACCGGTGTACAGCACGTACAAATCGTCTGGTGAACAATCATCGAGAGATCGGGGTACTTGGCCCCTAACGAACTCTTCATAAGGAATCGCTCCTGGCAGCAGTTCGTTACCCGACTGATCCGCCACCTGGACTATGAGTTCTACGTCAGGCAGATCCGAGAGAACCTCAGCAAGGTTTGGTGCGTACATGGAGTTAACCACCACTGCCTTAGCTGCAGAATCACTGAGCAGGTAATGCAGCTCTTCGGCGACATAGCGGTGGTTGACATTGAGCGTGGCCGTTCGAGCGACCCATCCGCCTAGCATCGACTCGAGATATTCGGGTCCGTTGTTTAGGTATAGAGCGACATGATCTTGACCGCTTTCATGGCTCTCTAAGGCTGAGCGGTCCGTGTGGCATCCCAGTCCGACCTCAGCGAAAGCGTTTCCCAGTCGCCGATATCGATCGACAAAATCCGGAAACAATATTTCTGTACCCTGATGGATTAGAGCCACTCGCTCGGGATGGGCCTTGGCGACGGCGGCTACGACCCGAGCTAAGTTGAATTCCACGGACGAGACAGTAACGAATTTGACCGTCATGCGTTTCTGCGATGCCAGTAAATTTGGCCGAAGTAGGCAGGTTTGCGATGATCCGCCAAAATGAGTGCGTGGATAAGCGACTTGTTCTTGCATCGGAATCACCTCGCCGAAAAAGACTGTTGGCTCAACTCGGCGTTACTTTCGATGTTCGCGTTCCTTCGGTAGATGAATCGCAACAAATAAACGAACAGCCGGAGGAGTACGCCACAAGGATTTCGTCGGCCAAAGCTCACGCGGTTACCGGCGACGTTGTGCTCGGTGCAGATACTTGTGTTTCGTTAAACGGCACAATCTTCGGCAAACCGTCTGATCTCGACCACGCGGAAGTCATTCTCAAAGAATTATCGGGAAAGACTCATCAGGTGATCACTGGTATCGCGGTGCAATTCGGCGACCACTTACTGAGCGAAGTCGTAAAAACTGATGTTGAATTCGTCGAGTTAGACCAAACCGTTATTGATTGGTACCTCAGTCTCGGAGAGTCGTTGGACAAAGCGGGCGCATACGGCTTGCAGGGACCGGGCGGCGCGTTTGTGAACGCTATTCGCGGCAGTCACTCCAACGTGATCGGGCTTCCGCTCGTTGAAACTGCGAATCTGCTCCGTGTGGCTGGAATCGATTTGATGCACTCCGGCAGGTCGGGTCGCCGATGACGGCCTACCGAAGCCCACTCAACGAGCATCTAGACCCAGCCGTTCCGGGGGCGATCTCGCCCGTCCATTTGGGTCCAATCCGTCTTGATACTCCGGTGGTTCTCGCACCGATGGCCGGGGTCACCGATTGGCCTTTCCGCTCTTTGTGTCTCGGTTGGGGGGCCGCCCTATATGTCAACCAAATGATCACAGCGCGGGCCTTGGTGGAAGAACATTCCCTGACTTGGAAGCTGGCAGAATTTGGGCACGGTGAACCAATCCGATCAATTCAGCTATACGGAACCGACCCGAAATATGTGGCTCTAGCTGTTCGCATGCTGAAAGATCGGCTCGACATCGACCACGTTGACATGAACTTTGGTTGCCCGGCCCCGAAGGTGACCCGTAACGGCGGTGGAGCAGCAATTCCTGTGAAGCATCGCTTGCTGGGAAGCATCGTGGAATCAGCGGTCAAGGCCGCTGGAGAAGTCCCTGTGACGATCAAGTTTCGCAAGGGAATCGATGACGATCACTTGACGTTTCTTCATAGCGGCAGAATCGCTCAAGAAGCCGGATGTGCGGCGGTTACCTTGCACGCCCGCACCGCGAAGGACCTCTACTCGGGACACGCGGATTGGGACGCAATTACCCAATTGGTGGAGCACATAGACATTCCAGTATTTGGAAATGGTGATATTTGGGAACCGTGGGATGCCTTGCGGATGATCCGTCACACGGGTGCCGCTGGAGTGGAAATCGGGAGGGGCTGTTTGGGTCGTCCGTGGCTTTTCTCAGACTTGGTGTCTGTCTTAAGTGGAAAAGAGCCCAATCTGACACGGCCATCGCTTGGACTCGTAGCTGATGTGATGCTGGATCATGTTCGCCGCCTACTTGAGTTCTACGATCAGTGCGAACGCGACGTGGTTCGGCGATTCCGAAAGCACGCTGGTTGGTACGTTGCGGGGTGGCCTGTCGGAAAAGAATTACGACGTCGCTTACATGCAGTAGGCAGTCTCGACGAACTGACCGCAGTAACAGCAGATTTCGATAGGGACATTGTCTTGCCACCTGAAGGTGTTCGTGTGAAACGAAGTCACACGGGCGGGCCGAGAAAAGTGGCGCTTCCTGAAGGTTGGTTGAGCGACCCCCACGAGGAAATAATTCTCGCTGCTTCTGCGGAGGTGAACGTAAGTGGGGGCTGACCTAAGTCCCGCCGCTGATAAATCAACCTGGCGCAACAGGTTGCGTCAACTGCGAGCGTCCCCTGAGCAGACAGTTGAACAGCGAATAGTTGCGGGGTTGAAGGCGTTCCTTGATCAACGAACCGGACTATTTTTGTTCTACAGAGCTATGCGAACAGAAATCTCGCTTGACGCATTAGCTGACCAGTTGGGGTGGGAAAGGTTTGCCACTACGAGAACCCCTCAGTCTGGTGTGCTTACAGTTCACTCGTCGGCCGGTCCCATGGAACAGCATCCCTATGGTTACGCCCAACCCGTGGCGGGTACCGCAGAAATTTCCATTGACCGTATTTCAGTCGCCCTCGTTCCGGGACTGGCCTTTGATTTGAAAGGCAATCGCCTGGGTCAAGGCGTTGGCTACTACGACGAACTGTTAACGCGCGTCCCAGATGACTGCTTGCGTGTCGGTGTCATCACCGACGAATTCATCTTCCAAGAGCTTCCAGCGGAGGCACACGACGTTTCGATGACACACATAGCGTCAGAAAGCGGCGTGACCGCCATAGGAGAACTGCCCACTTAAATCAGATCGGTTCAGTCCGCATCTGCCGCCATCGCGAAGTGGCGGTAGTAAGTTCTCTCATCTCTGCTGTCGCGCACGAGAGGTCTGGTGCTTTTGTCGGAAGTGAGCCGTGGGCCGCGACGCCCATAACTTCGTCCAAGATCGCGGCCTGGATTCCGCCGTGGATGACGGTGTCAAAACCACAGTGATGTTCAGCGGCTTGGTGCCTCGTTTCGATGGTGCCGTTGTCGTACCTGAAAAAGGCTAGGCGCAAGCCTTCATCGTTAGATACCGCGCAGCCAAAGCAGTGGCCTACGCCAGACCGTTCAAGCTGATAAGGCTCAGCCGTGCTTTGTGGGTAGGGATCCGCGGAGCTTTTTGTCACGTGCGGGATGGTACGCATTCTGGCGAATAGATGCAGACCTCATTCGAGAACCTCCGCAATCGCTAGCTCGGCGATTTGGTCGCCGTCATAACCAAGAATGTCTTCTAGAACTTCCATCGAATGCTGGCCATACGTTGGGCCCGCCCAGTCGAAACCACCGGCCGATCGTGAAAGTTGATAAGGAATGCCATCAATCATCACTTGACCCGCTTCCGGGTGTGGTGCCCAAGGAAAGTGGCCTCGATGAACCAACTGCGGGTCGTTCATGCAGTCAGAGGTGTCCTGCACCATGTGAGCCGCAATGCCATGCCGTTGCAGCCGTATTTGTAAACCTCCCGCGCTCTGATTCTTCGTCCACGCTCCAATGTCATCGTCGAGCGCTACCGATTGCTCATGCCGTTCGCTGAGAGTGAGTTCGGCAAGGTCTTCGCGGCGCATTTCTCGGCAGAAAGATCGCCATTGTTCATCATTTTCACATGCGATGGCACACCATTTGTCCACTCCCGCGGCTGGGTAAACCCCGTGCGGGGCCATGTCCGGGTCACTGTTCCCGCGACGACTTGGGACTTGGCCAGTCCTTTGGTAGTCCACTATTCCGGGGGTTAGATAGTGCGTTGCTGCCTCAGCCTGGGAAAAGTCCAAATACTGGCCTTCTCCGGTGCGCCGTCGGTAATCAAGTGCCGCTAGAAGGGCTGCCGCACTGAAACGAGGCGACGTGTAATCGGTATAGGCCATGTACGGTCCGGCAGCACCGCGGTCTGGCCATCCCGTGATGTCATAAAACCCAGCGACCGCAGCGGCAAGATTTCCGAATCCAGCAAAGTCTCGCAGCGGACCCGTTTGTCCGAAGAGGCAACTCGACAAAAGGATGATCCTCGGGTTGATCCCGCGAAGTACCTCGTACCCCATTCCCATCGCGTCCAGAGTTCCAGGGGTGAACGATTCGACTGCGATATCGGCCCACGCAGCCAAGTCGAGAACAACTTGTTTGGCCTCGGGTTTCGAAAGGTTGATTGCCAAGCTCATCTTGTTGGCGTTTACCGAGTGCCAAGTAATCGCGTTTTCTTGATCAGGAATATCGTCTCGATGACCCAAGGCCCCTCGGAGTAGACACGGGCGAGTCACCGATTCAAGTCGAACAACTTCTGCTCCCCAAAACGCAAGCAGTTTCGTCGTCAGCGGTCCCGCGGCCACCCACGAAAAATCTAGAACTTTAAGGCCTTCAAGGGGTCGACTCGGTTCAAGTTTCTTAGCGGGTGGAGGAAGTTCGGGACGCGACGTTCGCGGGACCCGAACCTCTTCGTCATGTTGACCTAAATCCGGTGCGGGGCCTAGCCGACGCAATGGAGATTCGCTGGCGTGAATGAAAGGCCCTGGATGACGGACCCCAGAGACGTCGTCCCAAAATTCGCGTGCTGC
>PCCM01000114.1 GCA_002731735.1 Gemmatimonadota bacterium
CAAGCGCAGAGCAAGGTGCGCATGATCGAGAAGAGGGCGGAAGGGCTGATCGAACTCGCTCCCAGCTCCCGCCGTTATCCGACTTTCCGCTTCGAGCAGGTTAGGGACAGTGGACGGGACGTCCTCAAGATCCAGGGAGTGAAAAAGGCTTTCGGAGACAACCATGTGCTCCATGGTGTCGATCTCCTGGTCCAGCGCGGCGAGCGGGTCGCGATCATGGGACCGAACGGTATCGGAAAGTCCACACTCTTGAAGATCGTCATGGGTGAGCTCGACGCGGATGAGGGTGAGTCCGAGTGGGGATACGAGGCCCATCCGGCGTATTTCGCCCAAGATCATCGGGAGGAGTTCGGTCCTCCGCACAATACGGCCGAGGGCTGGGTCTGGGATTCTTGCCCGGACAGGGATATCGGCTACGTGCGAGCACGGATGGCACAAATGCTTTTTTCCGGGGATGACTCCAAGAAGCGATTGAGCGCGCTTTCAGGGGGTGAAGCGGCGCGGCTGGTGTTCACGCGATTGGCGATCGCGCGTCCCAACGTTCTGGTGCTGGACGAACCCACGAACCACCTGGACCTCGAGTCGATCGAGGCACTCGTCGAGGGACTCAAAGCGTTTCCGGGGACGCTCATTCTGGTGTCGCACGACCGCTGGTTCGTCAGCGGTCTGGCCACCCGAATCATCGAGATCAAGCCGGAAGAAGTCCGCGACTATCACGGGACCTATGAGGAGTACGTGCACTTCTGTGGCGATGATCACCTCGATGCCGACCGCGTAATCCTCAAAGCGAAGACGGAAAAACGGAAGAAGACGGAAGGGCGGAAGAAGACGGAAGGGCAGGGGAAGACGAAAGAGCGGGGGAAGACCGAGGAGCGGAGGAAGACGGAAAGTCGCAAGAAGAAGGCGAAAGGGACGAAACAAGTCCTGGAGCATCAGGAAGCGCTGGCCGCGTCCATCGAGCAAGCAGAAGCTCGCGTGGCCGAGATCGACGAGGTGTTCTGCGAACCCGCGTACTTCGAACGAACTTCGCCCGACGAGGTGAAGATCCTGGAGGCCGAACGCACGTCGCTTCAACGTGAGGTGGCCAAACTCACGTCGGAGTGGGAGAGCGCGGAAGAAGAGATCGGCTAGGAGACCGCCCGGAAAGTCCCGCTACTCTTACGGCTCTACCGCCCGAGTCATGGCGATCGTATCGAGCCCCGGATACTGCTCGTCCAGGAAGCTGTTCCCCAACATCGTGATCGAGTCCTGGTAGTTCACAGGTGACTCGCCGTGTCCGGCGAAGAGGGCATCGACCGTTTCCATGCCGCTCACCACTCTGCCGATCGGGGGGAATCCGCCGGCGCAACACGTATCGTAGAGTGGGTTGTCCTGCCGATTGATGAACACCTGGGTATTACGTGTGCCGGGACCGGCCTTGGCGAACGAGATGGTTCCCCGTGTGTTGCTTCCGACGACCGGATCGTCCGGTATCGACAGGTCCGCCCATACGGAGTCGAGCGCGGGCTGGCCGCTCAGTCCGAACTGGACCAGCCCGGGGTTGACGCGGAAGAACCGGGCTCCCGCGTAGAAGTTATAACGAGTGAGATGGTAGATGCGATCAACACCCAGAGGTGCCAAATCGCGGTAGAAAGCCACCACGAACTCTCCGGCACTCGTCTCGAACGTGACCCTGAACGAATCCGGCGCGTGGACCGCGAGATCCGAGACCGAGGGCTCCCAGATGGCCTGGTGCGCTTTGGCGCCACCGCACGCCAGGGTGGATACGGCGAGGAGAGCGGACAGGGTGCGTTGACTCATTCTTTGGGCTCCTCCGGGAGCAGGCTGTGATCCCTGGCGTAGTCGGCCAGCTCTCCGCGAGCCTGCCTGCCAACTGCCTCCGCATTTGCGTTTTACGTGGCCCGGGGGCCTCCGACAAAGTTTCGTGCAGGGGGCTCGAGCACAAGAGGTCTCATGAGTCAACGGAGCGTTTCCGCGAACGCTAACGGGATACAGTGGTATTATGGATGTGCGTTCAACGGAATATGAGTCAGGGGGGTGAGGTGTCGTTCTGATGACAGGGATCCGGTACAAGACGTTGGGTTGTCTCACAGCGGTCCTTGCGGGCTTGTTGTTCCTCGTGGCCGCTCGTGGGCCCGAACTGGGTTTCGGGCAAACCGGCGGCATCGCCGGCCGGATCACGTACGCCATGTTCCCCTCTGACGAGTCTTTCGAGCCTACCGACGCGGTCGTCTATCTCACCGGGGAGGGGCTGGCCGAGGCCCCGGGCGTTGCCCAGGCGGAGCGACGTGTCAGCCTTCTGGATCAGATCGACTACACGTTCGTTCCGAGGGTTCTGCCGGTCGTGGTCGGAGCCGAGGTCAGGTTCCGAAACGGGGATTCGGAACTCCACAACATCCACACCTTTGCTGGGGATCGCGGGGCGAATCGAATGTTCAATCGTTCGCAGCTTCCCGGGTTGACTTTCACGGAAACCTTTGAGCGGCCGGACAGTATCCAGGTTCGCTGCGACCTGCACTCCCAAATGATTGCTCACATTCTCGTGCTTCCGAATGTCTTCCATGCCATGCCCGCGGAGGATGGGAGCTACTCCCTTGCGGGCGTTCCACCGGGGACGTACGAGCTTACGGCCTGGCACGAGTTTTTCGGGCGGGTGACCGTACCCGTCGAGGTTGCGTCGGGGGGGATTACCCGCGCTGACCTCACGTTTTCAGATCCGTTGGAGTAATCGCGTCCCGTGAGTCCCCGCCCCCTGACGACCACACTCGGCCGACTGTTGGCGTTCCGTGACCATCTCCAGGAGGACGCCGATGCCAGAGCCGCCTACACGAAAATCAAGGTTGATCTCGCACCGCGTGCCGATGCCGACGGATACTTGCAGGCGAAGACGGCGTTCATCGAGGCCACGTTGGCGGGGATAGACGTCTAGACCTCCCCAGTTCTGCTGACGCGGCCCTCCCAGTGCAGCAGCAGGCCTTTAGAGAACCTCGATGAGTTCGATCTCGAAGATCAGCGTGGCGTTGGGTCCGATGTCAGGTCCGCTACCCTGAGGGCCATATGCCAAGTTCGAGGGAATGGTGAAACGGTAGTGGCTCCCCACACTCATCAATTGAAGACCTTCGCTGAATCCGGGAATGACGCCGGTCACCGGGAACGTTGCGGGCTGGCCCCGGGAGTACGAGCTATCGAATTCCGATCCGTCGATGAGGGTTCCCCGATAGTGAAGTGTTACCGTGTTGGCGGTGGTGGGCCGAGCGGCACCTGCTTCACCCTCTAGGATGACTTCGTACTGGAGCCCGCTGGCGGTAACGGTCACGTTGTCCTTTTCCGCATTCGACGCGAGGTACTCCTCGCCTGCGACTCTGTTGGTTTCGGTCATGGCTTCGAACTCCGCGGCTTCCTCCTCCCGGATGAGTGTGCCGACCCGCTCCGTGACTTCGGAGATTTGCTCGAATGAGATCGCCGGCTCGAGCTCGTCCAGGACGTCCTCGATCCCGCGCAACAGCGCAGGCCGGTCGAGGTGGGTCAGGGTCGGCTCGAGGGAGGCGCCGATGTCCAGTCCGAAGCCGTAGCTCGCGATCTGATCGTCTGTCTCGAGGGAAGCTGAGCCACTCTGACAGGCGGCCAGGATCGTCACGGCGAAAATTGCCGTCAAATTGGAACGGAGTCGCATGAGTCGTCCTTGATCAGTAGGTCTCGATCAGTGCGTCTTGATCAGTGGGTCCAGATTCGGCAGCGTCAAATGTACCGTGGAAGAGGAGCATGGCCAACGGCTCGGGACGATTCCGGGACTACTCCGGGTGGCCCATCAGTCTATTCACCGCAGGGCTGACCAGCAGTGCGAGCAAGCCGGCTGCACCGGCGAAGATCGCGGTGAACGTGAAAATCGTCACGGCCGAAAGAGTTTCGAGTTGGGCCGCAACGAGTCCAGCCACGAGGCTGCCCAGGGCCGCGGCGATGAACCAGACGCCCATCATCTGCCCCAGCCGGCCGTGTGGCGCGAGCTTGGTCATCGCCGAGAGTCCGATCGGCGATAGCGCGAGTTCGCCGCACGTGAATAGGAAGTAGGTGACGACGAGCCAGGCCATCGATACGCGGGTTCCGTCAGCCGCATAAGACGCGCCCCAAGCCAGGACGAACATGCCGGCCGCGAGGGCCATCAGGCCAAGGGCGAACTTCCGGGGGGTCGACGGGTTCACGTCGCGGTGCGCGAGCCAGGTCCACAAGGAGCCGAAGACCGGCGCAAGCACGACGACGAAGAACGGGTTCACGTTCTGGAGCCAGGTGGTGTTGATCTCCCACCCAAAGAGGACACGGTCCGTGTCGTTTTCGGCGAACAGATTCATCGACGAGCCGGCTTGTTCGAATCCAGCCCAGAAGACGGCTGCCAGCAGAAACAGCCAATAGATGGTCATCAGGCGCTTCTGGTCGGTCGTGACCTGGCCGCCCCGCAGGGTCAGCAACCCGAGACACATGACGACGAACGCGCCGAGCGTGCCGGCAGCGGCCCACTGTCCTCCCGCGACGCCCATGCGGGGCACGAGAACGGCACACAGGGTGGCGAACAGGATCAGCAGCGAAGTCGCCCACCGGATGTCCAAGATGAGATATGCAAAAAACAGGATCGAGAGCAGCACGATGCCGTAGGCGATCCACGTGGCGAAGTCCACGATCGTCATGCCGAGTGCGTCGGTCACCAGCAAGAAGATCACCAAAGCTGCTACCGCCGCGACCGCACCCGTCGAGAGATAGAAGTTGCGCCCACGTCGATCGATCTCGTCCTGTGGGGCATCCGGCTTGAACAGGCCGGCCTCACCCAGGTACTTGTCGCCCATTCTGTATTGGATCAGTCCGAGTATCATCCCGAACCCGGCCACGGAGAAGCCCACGTGCCAATTCCCCTCGATCACCAGGCCGATGGCCGGCCAGTTGATCCCTTCGCCCAATGTGCCGCAGATGAACGGCCCCAGCATCGCTCCGATGTTGATGCCCATGTAAAAGATCGAAAAGGCCGCGTCGCGATTTGCACCCCACACTTTGCGCTCATGGTCGGTGGCGTCGTCGCTCAATCGTGGATAGAGGTCACCGACCATGGTGCTGACGTTCGGCTTGAGTAGCCCGGTGCCGATGACGATGAAGAGCAGGCCCAGGAAAAACGAGGGCACGTCGGGCGCGCCGACGAGGGGCGCCGCCAGCGTGAAGTGGCCCATCGCGATGATCACGCCGCCGCGGAAGACAGCCTGTCGCTGCCCCCAGAGGTTGTCGGCCACCCAGCCACCGGGCAGTGTGAGCAGGTACACCATCGACGTGTACAGCCCGTAAAGGGCGCCCGACATGCCTTCGCCGAAGCCCAGGCCGGGATTGGCACCGTCTACCGCAGCGACCATGAACAGGATCAGGAACGCGCGCATCCCATAGTACGAAAACCGTTCCCACATTTCCGTGAAGAACAGGGTGGCCAGCCCTCTCGGCTGCCCGAAGAACGTTTTTCCGCCCGTCGTATGGTCCCCGGGTGCCGCGTACTCGGAAGTCGTGCTCAAATCCGCTCCAGGTCTAGAAGGCTGTTGAAGGAGTTCCAACAACGGAGATGGGGTCCGTTGGAATTCTCTCCTTTATGTCGGGGTTCTTCTTGTCCCCGGCAAGTACCGGTAGGTTGCCCGATGGCTTCCCGTGTACCAAGCCGTGTCCCACGCAACGTTTGGGTTCTTTCACTGACGAGTCTCCTGCGGGATGTCGCGAGCGAGATGCTCGTGCACCTTCTGCCGTTGTTCTTGGCCAACGTGCTGGGTGTGCGACTCGCGTTGATCGGGCTCATCGAGGGGGTCGCAGAGACCACCGCCAGCCTCGTGAAGATCTTGTCGGGGTGGCTCTCGGACAGGCTGGGCCGCCGGAAGGGGCTCACGGTCGGAGGATACGGGTTGGCTGCGCTGGCCATGCCTCTTCTTCTGGTGGCGCAGACCTGGACGTTGGTATTGCTCTACCGATTCCTCGACCGGATCGGGAAGGGGATTCGGACTGCTCCTCGGGACGCCCTCATCGCCGACTCGGTGGAGCCCGACCAGCGTGGCTTGAGTTTCGGCCTGCACCGGGCAGCCGACAGCGCAGGTGCGTTCCTTGGATTGTTGTTGGCTGCTGTATTCGTGACACGTATGCAAGGCAGCGGCCTGGTACTGGACGCCCAGACGTTCCGAGCGATCGTCTATTTCGCGATCGTTCCGGCGGCCCTCGCCGTGCTGGTGGTGGTCGTGGGTGTGAGAGAGGCCCGAACGAGGGGCCCGCACACGGGCTCCAAGACGGGTGTTCCGGACATCGACCCCCGCTTCACGCGATTTCTGGCGGTGATGGCGCTCTTTACCTTGGGCAACAGCACGGATGCGTTTTTGGTCCTTCGAGCCCAGAGTAGCGGGACGTCAGTCGTCGCGATTCTCATTCTTCTGGCCGGCTTCAACCTCGTTTATACGGTGTTGTCCGGGCCCGCGGGGGCTCTGTCCGATCGTATCGACCGGCGAAAGGTCATGATCGGGGGATGGCTCCTGTACGCGATCGTCTACCTGGGCTTCGCATGGGCCGACCAAACGTGGCAGTTTGCGCTTCTTTACGGCCTGTACGGGGCCTACTACGCCCTGACCGCCGGTGTGGCGAAGGCTTTCGTGGCCGACTTGACTCCGAACCCCGATCGGCGTGGGTGGGCGTTCGGTGTGTTCAACGGCGTGATCGGCCTCACTCTGTTGCCTGCCAGCGTGGTTGCAGGCGTGCTGTGGGAGGGGGTCGGTACGTGGCCCGGGCTCGGACCGGCGGCGCCGTTCATCTTTGGGAGTGGGCTGTCGCTCATCTCTGTTTTACTGATGTGGCGGTGGGTCAAATAGAGGGGGGGTGTTTCCTTTGACAAACACCGAGAAGATCCCCTACTTTAAACCAATCCGGAGTCCGGTAACCGTGGGCGGCAAAGCCGCCTTACCCGTGCCGATTTTCGGCTCGAACCTATGATTGTTCCTGCATCTCAGGGAGTGCGCATGATGAAGGTCGCAAAGAGGGTCCTACCGGGAGTGGCAGCCGCAACGGCGTTATCGGCTCTGATGGTTACAGCACTTGTGGCACCCAGTTCGCTCGGGGCCCAGGAGTCGTCTTTGGGTGACGTGACTTTCACTCGCGATATCGCCCCGATTCTTCAGCGTAGCTGTCAGACTTGTCACCGGGACGGCGGTGTCGCACCGATGACCCTCGTGAACTACCAGCAGGTGCGTCGTTACTCGAGCAGGATCGTGTATCGGACGGGCCTCCGTTACGTGGCTGGGGCAATGCCGCCCTGGTACGTAGAGAAGGACATCGGGATCCAACACTTCAAGAACGACCCGTCGCTGAGTGATTGGGAGGTGGCCGCGATCGCTGCGTGGGTTGAGAACGGGATGCCGGAAGGGGACCCGGCGGACATGCCTCCGCCGAGGGTATTCCCCAACAACGAGACCTGGATCGCGGGACAGCCGGATCTGATCGTCAAGACGAACGAGATTCTGGTGGAGGGTGGTGCGCCGGACTGGTGGGGCGAGATCGAGCCCGTGTCTGTCGGGCTCGACGAGGACCGATGGGTCTCCTCCGTCGAGATCAGAGAGGTCAACGACGTCGATAACCGCAGCGGAAACGCCGCCGACAGGCAGACGGTGGGCCAGCGGTACGTCTTCCACCACATGATCTGGGG
>PCCM01000115.1 GCA_002731735.1 Gemmatimonadota bacterium
ATCAGGTCCCCGCGGCTCCGTCTTTGACCAGGTGATCGTGTACGGGTACTCCATCCAGACGGACACCGGCTCGGCACACGGCGGCTCGGCGCACAGCGGCGCGGCGGACGGCGATTCGGCCGCAATTCGCTCGGCTGGCCGAAACAGGATGAGGGAGATGCCCTCGCGGAACACCTCGTCGAAGTTGGGGTCGCCGGACTCCTTTTCGACCCGGACGTCGGCCACCACGCCGTCCCGACTGATCAACAGCCAGGCGACGAGTGCTCGCTCTCCCGATGGGGGCAGGAGACCAGCTTCGATCGCGGAGGAGAATCGCCCCTGCAACGGAGCGCGATCCATGGCCTCGGGTGGACGGTCTTGGGCCCGGAGGATCAGGGCCTCTTCGACGTCGAAGGGGGGGCGCGCCGGCGCCGTTGATCCTACGGCCATCCTCATGCCCTCGGGGCCCCAGCTGAAGCGGCTGCAGCCCGACAGGAGGAGAAGGACGGAGCTGGCCAGCACGAGCCAGCCAGAAAGCACGCGCCCATGCGCGTGCCCGTAGCCGTACCTGTCCCTGTGTTTGCCCATCGCGACCATGGTCTAGCTTCCGGTGGGAGGGTTCGCCCTGCTCTCCACCCGACTGTCCTACCCGTGCGTACCCGAGAGCGATCCCCCGGATTCCTTCCGATGGCCTCCGCCGTGGTGGATCCGGTGCCGTAAACATGCTGGACGGGACGCAGGTCCTGCCCTTAGACTACGATTCGCACAGCTAATCCGGCCCTGAATCCGACCCCTTGAGGAAGCGCTACGGTTCAATGTTAAGATCAACGCATTCCGTGGCCGTCGTCGTGGCGGCCCTAGCGACCGGCTGGCTGGCCAGCGACGTCGGTGCGCAGCAGGCGACGGAGTATCGCGCCCTGCTCGACGACTACTGCGTCACTTGCCACAGCCAGCGCATCGTCGATGGCCAGAATGAGCCGGCCACCGCGTTGACGTCACAGCTCCGCGCGGTCGGTCTGGCACTCGACGCACTCGACCTGTCCGCCATAGCCGCCGACGCAGCCCACTGGGAGCCGGTCGTGCGCAAACTGCGGGCCGGGCTGATGCCGCCCGCCGGGCGCCGGCGGCCCGACCAGGCGCTGCTCGACGAGTTCCGCGCCTGGCTCGAGACCGAACTCGATGGGGCCGCAGCGGCCAGCCCGGACCCGGGACGGACAGCGACGTTCCACCGGCTGAACCGGGCCGAGTATCACAACGCCATCCGTGACCTGCTGGCGCTGGAGATCGACGTCGTCGACTTCCTTCCCGCGGACGACGCCAGCTTCGGGTTCGACAACATCGGCGGCGTGCTGCGGATTTCACAGTCGTTGCTGGAGCGGTATCTGAACGCATCACGCGTCATCAGCCGGCTCGCGGTCGGTAGCCCACCGCCGGCCCCGTTCTCTGAGGAATTTCGTACCGCTCAGGACGAGCAACAGCAGGACCGAGCCACCGGAATGCCGTTCGGCACACGCGGCGGGATGCTGGTGCCGTACCATTTTCCGCTCGATGCCGACTACGACCTTAAGATCCGAGTGAGCGGCGCCCGCGGGTTGGACGAACAGAACCGGATCGAGGTCACGGTCGATGGCGAGCCCATAGATCTGTCCACCGTGGAGCTCGGTTCCAGCATCGAGTTGCGGGTGCCCATTACGGCCGGACCCCACGACATCGGGGTGGCGTTCTATCGCAATCCGCCGGTACTGGTCGAGCAGGTCCGGGAACGCTTCCAGAATCCGCGCACGGCGGGGAACAGTGGCGGACCGGGCGGCTCGATGCCGACCGTCACCAGCCTCACCATCGCCGGTCCATACGACATCAGGGGTCCAGGCATTACGCCAAGCCGCGATAGGGTCTTCGTCTGCCAGCCGGCGACCGGCTCCGAGGAGCTGGACTGCGCCCGGACGATCCTGGCCGGTCTGGCTCGGCGGGCCTATCGGAGGCCGGTCACATCGGCCGACGTCGAGGTCCTGATCGAGTTCTTCGAGATGGGCCGTGTCAACGGCGACGGCTCTGCTGCTAGCCGCGGCTTCGATAGCGGAATCGAGCTGGCGCTGAGGCGGTTGCTCGTCAGCCCGGAGTTCCTGGTTCGGATCGAAGCGGACCCAACCGGAGTCGCATCGGACACTCCTTACGCAGTGACTGACATCGAGCTAGCCTCCCGCCTTTCGTTCTTCCTTTGGAGCAGCATCCCGGATGACGAGTTGCTTGATCTGGCCGAGCGAGGGGTGCTCAGCCAGCCGGCCGAGCTCGATCGGCAGGTGCGGCGGATGATCGCCGACCCTCGATCGAAGGAGCTGACCACCAACTTTACCGGACAGTGGTTGCAGCTGAGGAACCTTGCGACCGTGGTGCGGCCGGGGGCTCCCTACTCGGTCGCGTTCGACGAGACACTACGTCAGGCGATGATCACCGAGACGGAGCTGTTCTTCGACCATGTGGTACGGGAGGACCGTGGTGTCCTCGAGCTGCTGACCGCCGACTACACTTATCTGAACGGGCGCCTGGCCGGGCACTACGGGATCCCCAACGTCCAGGGCTCCCACTTCCGGCTGGTGACTTATCCGGCCGGCAGCCCCCGCGGAGGGCTGCTGGGACAAGGCAGCATCCTGACCCTGACCTCGCACGCGATCCGGACGTCGCCAGTGCTGCGTGGCAAGTGGATCCTGAACAACATCCTCGGGACTCCGCCGCCCGATCCGCCGCCGAACGTCCCTGCGCTCGACGACAGGCAGACCCAGCTCAGGATGGGGACGATGCGCGAGCGGATGTCGGCCCACCGTGACAACCCGGCCTGCGCGGCGTGCCACGCAATGATCGACCCGGCCGGGTTCGCCCTCGAGGGCTTCGACGCCATCGGCCGGTCGCGAGTGGTCGACGAGTACTACAACCGCCTTGACACCTCCGGGGTGCTCCCCGACGGTACCGTGTTCGACGGCGCCGCGGAGCTGCGGGCCGCATTGGTCGCGCACCCGGAGCGGTTCGTCGGCACCGTCACCGAGAAAATGATGACGTACGCGCTGGGCCGGGGCCTCGACTACTATGATATGCCGGCGGTCCGCCGTATCGTTAGAGAGGCGGCGTCAGACGGCTATGGCATGCAGTCCATCATCGTGGGCATCGTAAACAGCTATCCGTTTCTGTACAGGAGATCCGAGTCATGAACTTCGTCACCAAAAAGGCGTTGTCGCGTCGGGAAGCACTCCGCGGGATGGGGGCCATGGTGGCTCTGCCATTCCTCGACTCGATGGTGCCTGCGATGACTCCGCTCGCAGGGACAGCGGCCGCCCCCGTCATCCCGCGGCTCGGGTTCGTCTATGCGCCGAACGGGATGTTCCTGCCGAACTTCCATCCGGCCGGAGAGGGCGGAAGCGACTACGCGATGACCCCGATCCTGAGTCCGCTGGAAGCCTACCGTGAGCAGATGGTGGTGGTTACCGGGCTGAGCAACCGCGGGATCGTGAGCCCCAACGAGGGCGGCGGCGTGCACACCCGCGCCCACGGCGGCTGGCTGAGCGGCGTGCTGCCGAAGCGGACCGAAGGTGCCGACATCGAAGCCGGTAAGACGGTCGACCAGTATGCCGCCGACGTGCTAGGTGCCGAGACCTCGCTGCGGTCGCTGGAGCTGACCACCGAGTCGAACTTCAGCGTCGGCAACTGTGAGAACGGCTACAGCTGCACATACCAGAACTCCACGTCCTGGCGCACTCCGACCCAGCCGTTGCCCCACGAGCGCGACCCGCGTGTGGTGTTCCAGCGGCTCTTCGGCGACGGCGGAAGCGTGGAAGCACGGTTGGCCCAGATGCAGACCGACCGCAGCATTCTCGACTCGGTCATGGAGAGCATCAACCAGCTCGAGCGCCGGCTGGGGCAGAGTGACCGCGACGTGGTAGAGGAGTACCTGGATGCGGTGCGAGATATCGAACGCCGGATCCAGCGCACCGAGGAGAACAGTGCCACGACACCGCTTCCAACCGCGAACCAGCCGGCCGGTGTGCCCGATGCGTACGACGCGCACGTGGAGATGCTGTTCGACATGCTGGCCCTGGCCTATCAGGCCGATGTCACCCGGGTGAGCTGCTTCCAGATGGCCCGCGAGCTGAGCGGCCGCACCTACCCGGGCATCGGGGTGCCGGAGGCGCACCACAGTGTGTCCCATCACCAGCTCAACCCGCACAACATCGAGCAGTACACGAAGATCAACGTCCACCACGTCACGCTGTTCAGCAAGCTGATCGAGCGGATGGCCAACACGCCGGACGGCGACGGCACGCTGCTGGACCACACTATCATGCTCTACGGCACCGGTATGGGGGATGGTGATCACCACACACCTTACAACCTGCCGGTGATCCTGGTCGGTGGCGGCTGCGGACGGCTCGCTGGTGGTCGCCACATGAAGTACGAGATGGACACGCCGTTCATGAACCTCGGGTTGACGCTGCTCGACAAGGTCGACGTCAACCTGGACCGGATCTCGGATAGCACGGGGCGGTTGACGGATCTCTGATGGTTCACTCGAAGAAGGCAGGGGGCAGAAGGCGAAACGGGCCGGCGCGATGAGGATGGTCTGGGTCGCTGCGTCGGTTTTGCTGTGCGCCGGCGCCACACCAGCGCCGCCTGACCCGCAGCCCTCTGACCTACAGCCGCCGGACCTGCCGAAGCCTTACCTGCCGGCGGCGGACGTGCCGCTGGTGGACGCGGTGCGTCGTGGTGACGCCAACGCAGTACGCGAGCTGCTCGAGTCGGGTGTCGAGGTCGACGCGAGGACAGCGGACGGCGCCACCGCGCTGCTTTGGGCAGTGCACACCGGCCAGCCCGAGCTGGTGACGCTGCTGCTCGAGGCCGGGGCCGATGTCGACATCAGCAACCGCTACGGAGTCGGCCCGGCGTACCTGGCGGCCGAAAACGGCGATGCGGCGATTCTCGAGCGTCTCCTCCTGGCCGGTGTCGACCCTAACCCCACGCTGCGAGGTGGTGAAACGCTGCTCATGACCGCCGCGCGCACCGGCGATCCGGAGACGGTACGGACCCTGCTTGCGCATGGGGCCGATCCAAACCTCCGGGAGACGACCCAGGGCCAGACGGCGCTGATGTGGGCCGCCGCCAACAACAACGCCGCTGCGCTCCGCTTGCTTGCCGAAAACGGTGCGGAGATCAACACGAAGACCGACAACCCATCCCGCGGCAGGGGCAGCACCTTCGCGTCTCCATCCCCCACTGGCTTCTCAGCGTTGATGTTCGCGGTACGCGCCGGGCATATCGATGCCACGCGGGTGCTGCTCGATGCCGATGCGGACGTAAACGACACCGTGTCGGACGGAGAGAGCGCACTGGTCGTGGCGGCGGCCAACGCCAACTGGGAGCTGGCGGCCTATCTTCTCGACCGCGGTGCCGATGCCACGCACGCCGAGGGCGGCTGGAACGCCCTGCACCAGACGGTGCGGACTCGCCGGATGAACCTAGCGTTCGGCACGCCGGGGCCGTTCTCGTCCGGGACACTCGACAGCATCGACCTGATCCGGAAACTCCTGGACGCCGGGGTCGACGTGAACGCCCGGATGACCCGTAACGGGATGCGGGACGGACAGCGCAACCGGTTCAACCGGCTCGGAGCGACCGCGTTCATGCTGGCGGCCAAGGTGACCGACGTCGAGGCGATGCAGGTGCTGCTCGAGGCGGGCGCCGACCCGACGATGCCGACCGCGGACGGCACCACGCCGTTGATGGTCGCCGCCGGTCTGGCCATCTGGAATCCGGGCGAAGATGGCGGGTCGTTTACCGGGCAGGAAGCGGAGGTCCTCGAGGCGGTCCGGATCACGGTCGAAGGCGGCAACGACGTCAACGCGCGCAACTACCGTGGCGAAACCGCCCTGCATGGGGTCGGCTTCCGGGGCGTGAACATCGTGCTCGACTATCTCGTGGAGCAGGGTGCCGACTTAGCGGCGCTGACCGTCGACGGTTGGTCGGCGCTGGCGATCGCCCGGGGGCTCAGTTACACGGACTTCTACAAGGCCCAGCTGCATACCGCGGCCCGGCTCGAGGAGCTAATGCAGGCCCGCGGGCTCGAGACCGAGAGCGAAGCGCACCGGGTGCCGGGCTCCGTCTGCTACGACTGCCTGCAGACCCGACGCGACCAGTCCCGCGGGGTGGCGGAGCGCGACGAGTGGATGGAAGCCAACTTCGACCCGGACAACTACGCCACCCAGATGATGCCCGGCTGGAGCTCCCAGCCCTATCCGCCTCCGCCAGAGGCGTAGAGCCCAGTCGGCCGGCGAGAGATCACAAACCGCTATACGACCTTGGTCGAATTGCCGTCGAAAGCCCGGACGGTCTATGCTCAATCCTCACAGAATCTCGGAGCGTCGTCAGACACCGTTGATGTGCCGATGATAACCCAGGAACGCGCCTACACGTCGCCGATCTGGTATAGCCCGGGCCGTTAAGGGGGAGCCTCGAGGCGGGAAAAGAGACCGCGCCGGTCCTACCTTCCTCGGAAAACCGCCCGCCGTTTTTCGACGAACGCGGTGACCCCTTCGCGGAAATCGTCCGTCATGGCACAGTCGGCGAAGGCTTCCGCCTCCATCTGGAGTTGGCGCTCCATTTGGTTTTCAAGCGACCCGTAGATAAGGCGCTTGGCCTGCCCGTACGCGCGGGTCGGGCCCGCGGCGAGCCGTTGTGCCAGCTTCCCGGTCTCATCCGCCAGGTCATCCGCAGGCACCACGAAGTTGACGAGGCCAAAACGCGCAAGGTCGGTGGCGGCGATTCTGTCTCCCAGAAGAGCCATCTCCATGGCCTTCTTGGCCCCGATGGCGCGCGGGAGTGCAAACGTCGACCCCCCATCAGGGCTCGTGCCGATGAGCGAATACGCGAGCGTGAAGAACGAGTCCTCAGCCGCGATGATAAGGTCGCAACACGCCGCCAAGCTTACTCCGGCGCCCGCCGCAGCGCCCCGGACCGAGGCGATGATGGGCTTGGGGAGACGCCGCATGGCGAACATGATCGGGTGCAGCCTGTGAATCCGATGCAGGAAGAGATCGCGCATGTCGACGGGCTCCTCTTCGGCGAACAGGCTCGCGAAGCTCTTGACGTCGCCTCCGGCCATGAAGTGTTCACCCGCACCTCGTAAAACGACGCAGCGCACGTCGTCGTCGCTCTCGCAACGGTGGAATGCTTCGTCGAGTCCCGCACGCATCTCCGATGAAAGAGCATTACGCGCATCGGGCCGGTTCATGGTGAGTGTGGCGACGCCGTCGGCGCTATCGATCAGGAGGTCGGACATTGATTACGACTCCTTTGTGGGTCCAAGAGTGCGATTGTGGGTGGCGAGCTGCGGGCGGGCTAGGCGCCCCCGAACACCGATGCCAGTTCCCTCTCCGCACACGGCTGCAGAATCGCCCGCGTGTCCTTGATGAGCTACCACAACATATCGTGTTCCGAAGTCCTGCCTTCACACACGACTGGCTCTACGAAGCACTCCCACGAGCGGTCGGCCTCCGTGTACCCCAGCGTGACCTGAAGGCAGATCGCGGCTCGCGGGACCTCCATACAACCTGCGAACTCCTCGGCATCCTGGAGGCTCGAAACCTGTAACATACAGTCCGCGTGCTCTCGATAAGTCGGTTCCTCCAAGCGAAGCTGAGACCGTGCCGACACCATGACGAAACCGGTCCCCAACGGAGCGATGGCGCTAGTCGGGGGTGAGACCGAGGCCCCTGCGCCCCCGGAAGCGGCGTCGTCGGAAGCATCCTCTGAAGCAGCAGCGTCTGAAGAATCGGCACCACCACACGCGGAGACGAAAATCGCCGCGCCCAAGAAAAGCACGGCACTCCTGCCCCCTCGTCTGAAGATGGTCCGTCCTACGGTTGGCGGGTTCATCCCACTATCGACTCCAAGTGAGAAAGTTCATCCAAATGATAAAGCGGTGGATCACCTACGTCGATCCTCCACAAAACTGATGGCGGATCGCATCAGGGCCACCGACCATCGCGCTAACGGCCTCCTCCCAGTATGATGGGCACGCCATGCGACCGATACCCCTTGCCCTTGCTGCCGTGTGTACCGCCGCTCTCACCGGTGTGGCGTCGCAGCCGCTGTACGCTCAGGAGGAGGAGGAGGAGGTCAATCGCGTCATTGAGCAACTCCGGCAGGGCCAGCCCGCCATCGGCACCTTCACACGCGCGGCCCGCCCCGACCTCGACTTCGCGGTCATCGACGAACAGTACGGCGATTTCGATATCGACGGGGTTCGCGAGGCTGTTGTCGCAATACGGGCGGGATCAGCTACACCCGCCATCACGCCGGTCGTGCGTATTCCGCTCGCAGAGAGAGACACGCCCGAAGCGGTGGTCAGGCAGGTGCTCGACGCCGGTGCGTCGAGTGTGATGTTCCCTGACATCGAGACACGGGCGCAGGCCGTATCCGCTGTCAACTCGATGCGCGTCGGGCGGGCTTCCGGTGCGGACGTCTGGCCGCTCGATCCGAACGGGACGCTGGTCGCGATGCTGCAGATCGAAACCTTGGTTGGAATCGCGAATCTCGACGAGATCCTCGATGTGCCGGGGATCGGCGTGATCTTCCTGGGACCCACCGACCTCGCCGCGTCAGCCCGCGAGGACGGTCCCAACGCTCCGCGCGTCGACGCCCTAGTGCATCAGGTCCTCGAGGCTTGCCTCGAGCGCAATATCCCGTGTGGTTATCCGATCGTGGCGAGCACGCCCGAAGACGCCGAGCGCCAGACGGCGAGACGGCTTGCGGAGGGCTTCAAGGTGTTGGCGGTCATGACCACGGTGCGATAGGCGAGCCCTGCTGCATCACAGTGGTGTTGTCAAGTCCCTCACCGCACCGACGGGGCTTCAGCTGGAAGAACCGGGAAGACCTGACCCTCAAAAACAGTCCCCCAGACTTCGATGTCTTTCACGTCGTCGGGTGACACGGCGAAGGGATCCTCCTCCAGGACGGCGAAATCGGCCTTCTTGCCGGCGGCGATGCTGCCGATTTCGTGGTCCATACGAAGCGACCACGCGGCGTCGACCGTGACAGCGCGCAGCGCCTGGTCGAGCGTCAGCGCCTCGTCCGGCCCTCGCACCGTGCCGCTAGCCGTCTTTCGCGTCGTCACCGACCAGACGGCTAGGAGCGGCCGCACCGGTCCCATCGGCAGGTCGGAGTGCAGCGTGACCCTCACGCCGTTCCGCACCAGCGACCCGAGGCGGATCATCTGGTCGGCACGTTCCGGGCCGATCCCGACCTCCGCGTATTTGTCACCCAGCTGCCACAGGTAGTACCCGGTGGCCGACACCACACCGTTCAGCCGCCCGAGCCGGGTGGCCTGATCCTGCCGCGAGAACCCGAAGTGCTGCAGGATGTAGCGATGGTCGGGGCGCGGGTACTCCTCGAGCAGGTCCTCGAGCGCATCAAGCGTGACATCAACTCCTAGATCCCCGTTGACGTGTATGTTGATGTCGAACCCCGACTGCCAGAACGGCTCGATCTGGGGCTTCAGTTGTTCGGGCGGCATGAGCCACTCGCCCTGGTGGCCGTCGATGTAGCCGGGGGGGCCCATCTGCATGTACTGAGCGAACATCGCGCCGTCTAGCATGAACTTGATGCCCTTCGTGTAGATCATCCGCCCCGTGTTCGACGCCTGATCGCTTTCAAACTTCTCGGACAGCGTGGCTCCAGGCCTGCGGTTGAACCCACCTGGCCTAGGGACCATGAGCGTCCGAAACGGTATCCGCTCGGAATCGAATGCGGTCCACGTAGCGGAGCCCGGCCTTGGCGCACTGCCGGCGGTGGAGATCGTCGTCACACCACCGCGATGGATCAGGTCGGCCACCAGGGCCAAGCCGTTGTCTGCTGCGTCGCGATCCCGCAGATAGCGGGCGATACCCCCTTGGACCACGGACTGGCCGCGTTCCCAGAACCGTCCAGCCTCCCAGTCGACGCCATCGGTCACCCTTGCCGCGGCTGCCGCGGTGATCTGCGCCGCGTCGAGCGCGGCCGTGTTCAAGACCACCTCGTGCGAGGAGCGCTGCGTCACCACGATCGGGCGCGTCGCGGAGATCGCGTCCAGATCCTGGCGCGTGATGAGCCCATGCCAGAAGGCGTTATAGCCCCATGTGAAGAAGGTTTTGTCGGAATCCGGATCCCGATCGACCAACTCCCGGAGCCGCGCCAGATAACCCGCCCGGTCCGTCACGCCCTCAATGAACCCGGAGGGCAGATCCCAGTCCTCCGGGGTGATGATCTCGTTCCGCGCCAGCAGCGAGACGGCTAGGTCGGGATGCAGGTGCGGATCGATGAACCCCGGCAGCAGCACCTTGTCGCGAAACGTCTCATCGATCTCGTAGTCGAACTCCTCAAGCCACGGTTCGAGCGTTTCCATCGTGCCGACGGCCACGATCCGGTCGTCTCTGACGGCCACGGCCGTCGCGGAAGGGAGGGACGGGTCCATCGTGATGATCCGGCGGGCCGGATAGACCGTCAGTTGGTTCGCCGAGGCGCTCGCTGGGATCAGAACCCACAGCGCCACCCAGAGGACCGCCAGACGAAGGATGGTGCGTGCTGATGTCTCCCTCATTGTACGTCCTCCTTCTCGGATCAGTACACCGCCCTCCGGTGAGCAAAACCTGCTCAGGTAGACCACAATATGAGGCGCATGACCGCTTCGCTAGCGGCCGCCGGGCACCGGACCCAGGCGCGTACCTGGTATTCGGGTGCCGGTGAAGCGCCAAAGTGGCTATCATTCGG
>PCCM01000116.1 GCA_002731735.1 Gemmatimonadota bacterium
GACCACCACGGCCGCCGCGACCACCACGGCCGCCGCCACCACCAGGACCGCCACCACACCCGTCGCTGCCACCTCTGCCCTGGTCCGGATCCGCGGGGGGCACCTGAGCGAGCAGCGTCGAGGCAGGCAAAGCCGCAAGAATTGCGGCGCCCGCACCCATGAGAATCCGTTTGAGAAACGAGCGCCTACTCGGATCAACCCTCTCGAGAGTCGATTCTAGTTCTTCGTGCGACCTGGATTTCATGCATTCTCCTCCCTGGTGTTGCGTCCTGCTTTAGACGCTCAGGCAACAGGAAAAGTTAAAGCCTCAAACCATGTCGATCAATTCGTGAATGGCATTGACGATCTTATCGGACACGACATCGCTGTCCGACGATAATCCTTCATTACGAGAATCATTCCAAATCGCAAAAAAACTGAGTTGTTAGAGTGTACCCCAATGTGGAGAGAAGCCGTCTTGGAGTAACTCGATGGGGTCCGCTTGACCCGCTTCCTAGGACGATTCGCGCAGGCTTATCATCTTGGTGTGCCATCGCAAAGCGTGACGGAAAGTGTAACATCATGGTGCGAGTACTGGCCCGAGAAATTCCCACTCCCTCATCCCAGTCCTCGCGACCCGGCGTGGTTCAAGAAAAACGGATGGTTCGAGGAGGAAATCCTGCCGATGCTCCGCAAGCGAGTGAAGGCACTAGTTCTGTGATGGGCTATCATCCTTTTACGGTCGACGAGGCTAACGCGATGCTTCCTGAGGTTCGGGTCGTCCTCGATCAGATCCAAGACCTTCGCAACGCGGCGGGCAGCAGGATGGACCAATTGGCCGTGTTAGACGCTCTTTGGGGCGACCTCGTTTCGCAAAGCGCGAACCCGGATCACGAGGAGTACACGCAGCATCGTGATTCTCTCTCGGAGTGCCGCCGGGCGATCGAAGACCTCATCCAACAGCGGCTTCTCGACCGGAACATCCGCTTTCCGGTCGGCGGTCTCGAGCACGGTCTGGTCGACTTTCCGACCACCCTGGACGGCCGTTGGGTTTATCTCTGCTGGCAGTCAGACGAGCCCAACGTGGCGTACTGGCACGAAGTGAAGGGAGGCTACGCCGGTCGGCGCCCGATTACAGCCGAAGAAAGGCTGCGAATAGGTCGATTGGATGACCCGACCCATCATGAAGATTCGGCACTGGATTTCTGAATCCCCATCCCCTTCAAGCCTAACAGAAAACTATGAAGAGCTACCAGTTCGGCGAATACGGCGGCGCATTGCAGCCGTCGGATCAAGAAACACCGACCCCTCAGGGTGACGAAGCGCTAGTGCGGATCCGTGCATGCGGTGTCTGCCACAGTGACATTCACATGTGGGACGGCCATTTCGACCTGGGGAATGGGCGAGAGCTCGACATCTCGCGAGGGCGCTCCTTACCGTTTACGCTCGGCCACGAGATCGCCGGGGAGGTCGTGGCCGTCGGCCCCACCTCGGAGGGCGTCTCGGTCGGAGCCCAGCGCGTCGTTTTCCCGTGGATCGGCTGTAGTGACTGCCCGGTGTGCCATGCCGGCAACGAGCATTTGTGTCCGCGACCACAGACACTGGGCACCAACGTTGATGGTGGCTTCAGCGATCACGTGATGGTGCCCCATGCGCGCTACCTCTTCGACCACGGGGATGTACCCGCGGAGCTGGCCAGCACGTATGCGTGTTCGGGGCTCACGGCGTACAGCGCGCTCGACAAGGTCAAGGAACACGCGGCCGGCCGTACCCTGGTCATCATCGGCGCCGGCGGCGTGGGCTTCGCCGCACTGCGTGTCGCACAGGCGTTGTTTGATACCCAGCTCATCGTCACGGACATCGACGACACCAAGCTCCAAGCCGCGAAGGAAGGCGGTGCCGCCTACGTCTTCAACGTGAATGACGAAGACACGCCGAAGGAAATCAAAAAATTGACGGGTGGGGGATCCGGAGCCGTGATCGACTTCGTCGGATCGGAGGCCTCCGCCAAGTTCGGCCTCAAGATTATCGGCAACAGCGGTACGTTGATCGTCGTCGGCTTGTTCGGCGGGGCCCTCGCGGTACCGCTGCCATTGGTGGTGCTCAAGCACATCACTATTCGAGGCTCGTTCCTGGGCAGCTTGGAGCAGATGGGCGAACTGATGGAGTTGGTTCGGTCAGGGGAAGTACCGTCGATTCCGGTAGAGCCACGCCCGTTGGCTCGAGCGCAACAGGCACTGGAAGATTTGCGGGGCGGACAGATTCTGGGCCGTGTCGTGTTGGTGCCGTAGACTGGCGTATGGACTACCTATTGTGGCTGGAAGACACGCCTTTCAGCATTTGGATTCGTGAATCTGGGCCGGCGTTTTTTGGTAGCCTGATTCTCCATTCGGTTGCGATGGGATTTGTTGTCGGCGTACATGTGGCGATGAATCTCCGTATCCTGGGCATGGCCCCCGGCATTCCCCTGTCGTTGATGCGGCGCTTCTTCCCGGTATTCTGGGTCGGCCTGGTTTTCGTCTCATTATCGGGTGTTCTGCTCTTGATCGCCTACCCGGCCAAAGCGCTGACCAATCCGGTGTTCTATCTCAAGCTGTCGGCCATCGTGATCGCGTTGTTCATCACCCGGTCATTGGCGAAAGGGGTGCTGCAAGACCCCAGTTATGACGCCGAGCCCGTTCCAAGGAAAGCCCGGATGCTCGCCGCACTTTCGCTTTTCTTGTGGGCTGGAGCGGTCACCTCGGGGCGATTCCTCGCCTATACCTACAAAATCTTGATGGCTTCCCACGGGTTTTGATGTCTTCCCATCAGTACTGACGGAGAATCACATGGTGGAGGCGCTTCTCGATTTTTCCCACTGGAGTGGGATCTACGACTTCTTGAATTCTTCGTGGGGCTGGCCCACCATCGAGTCGTTGCATTTCATCGGGCTGTCCCTGCTGATTGGGACTGTGGGCCTGTTCGACCTACGCATGATCGGTCTGGCAAAGGGCATCCCCATGAGTGCACTCCACAGGCTGGTGCCGTGGGGGATTGCCGGGTACGGGCTGAACGTAATGACGGGTTTCATGTTCGTGTCGACCGCCCCGGATCAGTACCTGTTCAATCCAGCTTTTCAGACGAAGCTGGCGCTGATGGCGATCGCGGGAATCAACGTGCTGTTCTTCTATCGATTCCAGTTCGATCGGGTCAAGCGTGCCGGCGCCAAGGCCAGCGCACAACGCGGGGCGAAAATCGCGGCAGCCGTTTCGCTGAGCTGTTGGATCGGCGTCATCGTGGCGGGGCGTCTAATCACCTACTACCGTCCGCCGTATTATTGGTGTTTCTGGTGCTAGGAGCGGACCGTCAGACCCTCAGTTGGTTCGTGGCCGGAACCCGAGTAGCACGTTGCCGGGCGGCTGCGAGAACGAGCCGTACCCAGAGCCGATGAAGATCATCCCGGCGCCCGCCGCGATCGAGAAAGAGTCCACCGAGCCGCCCGTACCCTCGATCCCGTTGATCGTCTCGTAGGGACGCGCGGTATCGAACTCAAATAGCACCCGGCCGTCCACTCCGTCGAAGATGTGGAGACGTCCGTCGAGGCCCGCGGTTACAACGGCGCCGTCCACGACCAGCGGAGTGGCTGAAATACCATACCGGCTGTTACATCCAGGAACGCGCTCCTGACGATCACCCGAGCAGTCCGGACTCAGTCGGTGCTCCCAGAGTGGTGTGCCCGTCGCGATGTCGAACGTGTATACGCCCGGAATGCGGTCGTCCCCAGCACCCGGGTCGCTGATCGTCAGGAAGACCCGCTCCCCATCGATCGCAATTCCCCAGTGGTTGCCACCGAGCGCACCGCCCCGGCCCCTACGTTGGGCCCAAACAACGTTGCCGTCCTCGGGGTCCAGGGCCCACAGGTGGCCGGATTTCTGGCCCGCCAGCAGGAGCTCCCGTCCATCCGGCAACTCAACGAGGATGGCCGAACCACCGAAGTCCCAATCTCTCCGAATGCTCTCCGCCGCATCGGGGCAGTTGGGACCGTTGCGCCGCCCGCAGGCCATGTTCCAGACGTCGTTCGGGGTCGCCTGGAAGACCCACAGCTCCTCACCCGTTTCGATATCGAGCGCGATGATGGCGTCGCTGGTCTCGGTGGCCGGAAGAGACGTGTTCTCCCCGGTAGTGACGTATACCCTGCCCCGGCTCGCGTCGATCGACGGTGTAGACCAGATCGGCGCGCCGGAGGGCCCGCGGAGCCTGGCACCCGCCGAGTTGACCTTACCCGTGTACTCCGCCGCCTCCATCGTGGCGTACGACCAAAGCCGCTCGCCCGTTGTCATGTCCAGCGCTGTCACCGCGCCGTGCCCCACACAGCACTCGAAGTCGGGGCGAGCCCCCGCACCCACGCCCGAAGCCGAGATGGGGACGATGACCTTCCCGTCGTGGAGCACGACCGATCCCGAGATGTTGCCGCTTCCTTCCGTGGCCCGCCCGCTCACCACCCAGACCGGGGCACCGGTCCGGGCGTCGACCGCGTGCACCTGACCGCGTGCGTCGCCGAAAAACAACGTTTCGCGCCCGGTGTCACCCAATTCCGCGATGGAAACCGACGACCGCAGCGGCGTGGGAGAGTCGTAGACCCACTTGATGCAACCGGTCGCGGCGTCCAGGGCGAGCACCTTGCGGGTGTTCACGGCCGAGTAGAAGACGGTCGAGCCCACGACCACCGGGGCGGCGCGCAGCGTGGTCACGCCCGGAAAGGCGAGAGCCCATGCCAGCTCCAGGTCCTCCATGTCACTCTTCGAGAGGCCCGCTGCCTCCGCAGAGATCATACGTGAAGCGGTGATCTGGACCCCGGGGGTCCTCATCGCCGCGGGCCCGTTCAGGTCCACCAGGCGCCGATCGGCGGTGCACCTGATGTCGGCGATCCATGCTTCGAGGGCGACCTCGGGGGCTGCCAAATATTCGATCACCGTCGCCCGATCCTGGGCTGAAAGCACCGATCCTTGCTCGGCCATCAGACCTTCGCTCAACGCGTATGTGAGGTCGTCGGTGTTCATCGCCTGAAGGATGCCCAGCCTTGGCGCGCGCGCGTTGCCGCCCCCGTGGCAGATGGCGCAGTCGCGCTGGTACACGGCCGCACCGGGATGCGAATCGTCGTTCTGCGCCGACGCACTTGGCACCAGGAAGCTGGTCGATCCACCGACCGACAGCACCGCGACAAGAAGGGATCGGATGTTCATCAGATGGACCGCCCAGTTAACGAGGATTGGATCGGAGACAGGATGCCACCGACCTTGGCGCGGAGGAGATCTTACGCTCAGAACTCCGTGGGGAGCAAGGAACTAGCGGTAAAACAGCTCCACAGGCCACATCGGAATCGCAGGGACGTATGTGACCATCAGGAGCATGGCCACCAGGACAGCCACGAAGTAGAGATTCACCTTGCTCACCTCCCAGATATCCGCCTTGGCGACGGAGCAGGCCGTAACCAGGACGCTGGCGACGGGCGGCGTCTGTTGCCCGATGCCGAGGTTGAGTGTGACGACCAGTCCGAAATGCACCGGGTCGATCCCGGCGGCCATCACCAGCGGCATCACGATCGGCACGACCAGGATGATCGCCGCGGCCGAGTGAAGGAAAAGCCCGACCATCAGGAAGAACACATTGAGGAGCGCCAGGATCGCGAGCCGGTTGTCGGTGAAGTCCATGATCCCTTGAGCCACTCGCTGGGGCACCTGGGCCTCAGTGAGGTAGTCGCCAAGCAGAGCCGACGTGGCCACGAGCAACATGACCACGGCCGTTTGAATCCCACCCTCCAGTGTCGCACGTCGAAGGGCGGCCAAGTCCAGTTCCCTGTAGATCGCGCCCCCGATGACGATGGCCGCGACCACAGCCAATCCCGCACCCTCCGTGGCGGTGACCCATCCGGAAAAAATGCCTCCCAAGATGATCACCGGAAGAAGGAGGGCCCAGCCGGCCTCCCGAAGCGCGATACCGACTTTCTTCAGCTGAAACGCGGCCTCCACCGGAAATCCGTTCTTGAGCGCCAAGTAATAGACTACCGCCATCATGAGCAGGCCCCCGAGCACACCGGGAATGATACCGGCGACGAAGAGTTCCACGACCGAGCTCCCGGACATGACACCATAGAGGATCATCGGGATGGAGGGAGGGATGATGACGGCTAGGGTGGCCGAGGAGGACGTCACGGCGGCGGCGAACGGGGTCGGGTAACCCCGGCGTTTCATCGCGGGGATGAGAATGGAGCCCAGGGCGGCAACGTCGGCCACGGCTGATCCTGAAATCTCCGCGAAGAAGAGAGACGCGCTGACCGTCACCATCGCCAGCCCCCCCCGGATGAACCCCACGAGCGCGCTGGCGAGGTTGATCAGGCGCCTTGAGATCCCCGACGCGTTCATTATGGCTCCAGCCAGGATGAACAGAGGGATCGCGATCAGCGCAAACTTCAGGGTGCCGGAGTAGAGGACGAGCGCCGCATTCGGGAGTCCCGTGATCCCATCGGTGGCCGCCATCGCAAAGATGGCCACCACACCCAGCGAGACCGCGATGGGCACGTTGAGGAGGACGAGCGCCAGCAGGGCCAGGAACATCACAAGGAGGATCATGCCGGAGCCGCCGAATGTTCAGGAGAATCTCCCGCCTTGGAATCCCCTTCCCTGGAATCCCCCTCCCCACTCCCCGGCCCCTCCCACACCTCGGGTAACGTGACCAGCTCCGCAATGATGAACAGGATTGCGCCGATGGGAATGACAGACTGGACCAAGCGTTGGGGCACCCACGGAAGGCTCACGAGCGTCTCCCCGCCGAGAATCCCGAAGACTCGCCAACCCGCCCACGCTGTGACCATGAAAAATCCGAGGACGAAGACCTCTCCGAGCAGAATCAGAGGCCGACGGAAACGGGGCGCGAGTCCGTCCACCAACTTCGGAAAGCCGATGTGGGCGCGGTGGAGCGCGGCCAGGGCGGCACCGTAGAACGTGAGCCATGCCAGGAGGATGGAGGCCACCTCGTCGTACCAAACGAGTGCAGCCCCGAACCTTCTGAAAACCACGCCGAGCACTACGACCAGGGCGAGCGCCACCATGAGGGCCACGACCGCTAACTCGAGGGCACGCTGGAGTCCGTTTCGGAATCGTCGGCGCATTCGGAGTCTAGAAGGGTGATCCGCGCAGCGAGCGCTACGCCCCGTCGACGAGGCTCAGTGCGTCCGTAACCATGGCCTCCCCGCCCTCCACCGTGCTTCCAAACTCCTCGAAGATTTCCGTGCTCGCCCGGATGAACGCATCTCGGTCCGGCTGATTCACCTCGACGCCCGCTTCGCGAAGCTCCACGAGGAAATCGGCATCCATCTGTGTCGCTGTCTCGTGCACGAAGGACTGGTTCTCTGATGCAATCCGTTGGAGGGTCGCTCGGACGTCCTCGGGGAGACGATCCCAACTCGCTCCGACCGTCACGTACGCCGGCGTGTACACGTGGCCGGTCAGCGAGAGATAGGTCTGGACTTCCTGGAACTTCGAAGCGTGGATCTGCGCCAGGGGGTTCTCCTGGCCGTCCATGACGCCGGTCTGGAGGGCTACAAAGACCTCGGAGAGGGGCATCGGGGTGGGGTTGGCCCCGAACGCCTGAAAGAGCTTCACTCGCCATATGCCCCTCGGGGTCCGAAGCTTAATCCCCGAGAGATCTGAAGGAGTCACGACCGGCCTGGTGTTGTTCGTCACGTGGCGAAAGCCGTTTTCCCATAGGGCCAGGATCGTGTACCCCCGCTCCTCGGCCATCGGGACGAGCACTGGCCAGACGATCTCCTCCTCGATGCGCCGCATGTGAGCCCGGTCCTGAACCAGATAGGGCATCTCGAAGAGGCCGAATGCGTCGACCGTCGATGACATGATGGTCGAGGGAAGCGCGAAATCGAGCGTGCCCAACTTGAGCTTCTGGAGCATGACCTCGTCCCCGCCCAACTGGCTTGATCCGAAGACGTTCACTTCCACCCGGCCGGCCAACTCCGCGTTCGCCCTCCGAGCAAATTCTTCGGCGGAAGCTGCAAACAGCGAGCCTGGCGCACCCACGTGCCCGAAGCTGAGCTCGATAACCCCTTCCTCCCCCGGCTCACCCGAGCAACCGGCAACGAGGAAGGCCGTCAGGAGGGCGAACTCGATGCCGCGATTAATGCTCAACGCTCCGCGTCTGCTCCTCACGCTCGCCTCCTTGGGTAGAAAAAACCTCCAACGCCGCCCTAACACCCCCGGGTCGATGAGGCACGCCAGCAAGACCCAGACCCATCTCGACGCCACAAAGCGTGCCCGCCACCGTCAACTCGTTGATGTCCCCGAGGTGCCCGATCCGGAAGACCCCACCCTTGAGCTTGCCCAGCCCGCTACCGAGCGACATGTCGAATCGCTCCAGAATGATCTTGCGGAGCGCGTCCGCGTCCGTTCCGTCAGGCATCTTCACGGTCGTCTGGGCCGAGCTGAACCCCGAGGGCTCCAGGCAGAAGTTCTCGAGTCCCCACGCCACCACAGCGGCC
>PCCM01000117.1 GCA_002731735.1 Gemmatimonadota bacterium
GAGGAGTACTACGAGAACGGTCGGTTAATGACGAAGGGCACCATAAAGGATGGTGAACCCGATGGGCCGTATGAGCATTACTACGAGAACGGTCGGTTAATGACGAAGGGCACCATGAAGGACGGTGAGGAGGAGGGACGGTGGGAGGAGTACGACGAGAACGGTCAGTTAATGACCAAGCGGACCTACAGGGCGGGTGGATATGACGGGCCGTCTGAGCGTTACGACGAGAACGGTCAGCTACAGTTGAAGAGCACCTACAAGGACGGTGTGGTGAATGGATGGACGGAGGAGTATTACGAGAACGGTCGGTTAAAGACCAAGGGCACCTACAAGGACGGTTACCTGGATGGACCGTGGGAGGAGTACTACGAGAACGGTCGGTTAAAGACCCGGGGCACCTACAAGGACGGTAACCGGACTGGGGGGTGGGAGGAGTATTACGAGAACGGTCAGTTAAGGATGAAGCGCACCTACAATGGCGAGTTCTAATTTCGAGTTCTTCGTTCTTGCACTGAATCGAGTCGAGGCCCATGGGGTCTCTCTTCATCAGAAGAGGGAGACCCTGCACACGGCTTTCTGCCGGATCAAGAATCAGTACGGACAGGTTTTTCCTCAACTCGGTCTTGTTAGGAGCATGTGAAGAGTGGGTTGTCGCGGGGTTTCCACGGACGGATCGAGGTCAATGCCGACCGTGATCCGTAAGCCACTTGGGCTGATGGTCCTCGTGCTTTCGCTGCTTTCGTCCTGCCAGGCGGACAAGCTCGTGGATCCCGATGTGGATCCTGATGTGGATCCCAATGACGAACCGGGGGTGCTTGCATCCGGTTACTGGATTCCCGATGGGCTTGCGGTCATCGGCGAGGAAGAGTTCCTCTTTGCCGATCGAAGTGGGGCGGTCTACCACTACGTGGCCGGCGACGTGACTAGGGTGGAAGGCATCCCGCAGTCCCGGACCGCCGATGTGTTCGGTGGCCTTCAGGACGTCAGCCTCCATCCCCTTTTCGATGACAATCGGCTCGTCTATATCGCCTACAACGACGCTGCATGGGGGCTGGCAGTTGCGCGATTTGAGCTCCGGGACGAGCGAGCCCGGAACCTTGAGGTGATCTACGAATCCAGCGAATTCTCGATCGGGTCTAGAATCGTCTGGGAGGACGCGTCCCACTTCTTCCTGTCGTTCGGGGCGGGAGGCGATGACGCGAACGATCTGCGCCCCCAGGACTTACACGCCGACGTTGGGAAGATCCACCGACTCACCGCCGACGGGCAGATCCCGCCGGACAATCCGATACTCCCCGGCGCCTCGGAACCCTCGAGCATCTGGTCGTACGGTCATCGAAACCCCCAGGGGCTCCACTACGATGCTGTGGAGCAGATGTTGTATGCGATCGAGCACGGTCCCTTGGGCGGCGAGGAGCTGAACATCATCACAGCGGGAGGCAACTACGGCTGGCCACTGTTCTCTTACGGGCTCAAGTACGACGGAACGCCCCTATCTGACATGACAGAACAGGAAGCGGCCACCGTGTCGATTCTTCCGGCCAAGTTCTGGGGTCCGAACTTCCGGGTCGCACCGTCGGGACTGCTCTTCGTCGAGGACAACAGACAGTTCCCGTCTTGGGACGGGTCGTTCTTGTTAGGTGCCCTCAATCCTCAGCACTTGCTTCGCTACGACCCGTCTACCGAACAGACCGAGATCGCTCTCAGAGGTGTCGGGCGGGTCCATGATGTTGCGCAGCTTCCGAGCGGCAAGTTGCTCCTTGCCATAGATGGATGCTTGGCAGGCTGGCCAGAATGTGTTTCCAGAAGCCTTCTGCTTCCCGAATACGCCTCCCTGGGGCGGGTCATCCAGGTGCCGCCTTGAGGGGACCTTCCCTGAGCAAGCTTCGTCCTTAGCCAGATCGGCCGTAGGGTTCGCCTTCCTGAACCCTCGCAGTGATAGGTCGGTGGGTGGTAGCAGCTGCTCTACTTTGCTGTCGAGTGGGATCAGTTGAGGTGCCTAAAGATATCAAATCGAGAAATAGCGGGTGGTGATATCACGATTAGTTTTGGGGGTCGGAAAGGGGCGCCGATTTGAAGTTCCTAACCGTCCGGGTCAGCGTAAACCGAACTCGCCTACGCCCAACTCTATCTCACACCCTAGCATGTCTATCACACAAGTCGTGGAGGGTTCGATTCTACCACTCATGCAGAGATAGACCTTGTCTGTGGTTGCATAGGCTATAATCGCGCCGATGAGGGCCAACACTTAGGATCCAACTCTGCAATTTCTTCTTCGTGGGCCAACCCTCCTTCTTCTGGCCCTGGAACCGAAGCACCCGGGCTTTCAGCCTTCTTGGCGTAGCATCCCGAATCAATTCTGCACCGCACCCAAAGCCAATGACACGAACGTTCCTATATCAAAGTTTTCCGGCTCTTGAGTCCCATGGTAATTGCCTCCGACACGAACAGTGCTCCCGTCACCCCAACGGGTGTATTCCGAGAACCGAAGCAGGACAAGATCAAGCGCTGGGAAGATCGCTATGAGTTGCCCGTGAATTCCAATCGCAGCAAAACCTCCCTGTTGCATCGGCCACCAGTAATAAGCGTATGTTCCAGATCGAGCAGGGGCAGTACTCGCTAAGACCCAGTCCCGGGGAATTACCTGCTCTCCCTCCCAAACGCCATCCTGAGCGTACAGGATTCCGAACCGCGCGAAATCTCGTGGGGTCGCGTCCAGACAACAGTATCCCAAGGTGCTACCGACACCGTCGGTCCACCATTCTCCCTGAAAGCCTATAGGCCCACTGATCTGCTCATCCAGATAGCTTTGTGCTGACCGTCCGGTAGCGGTCTCGATCACACCTGAAATGAGCATCACATCAGCGTTTGAGTACGTATATAGTTGCTCGCCAGGATCACCCAAAACTTGCCGGTCTAACGAGACCTGAAGTTGGTCCTCTGCGTTGTAGAGGTCACTGCCTTCAAGCCGAATCAAACCTGAGCGCAAGGTCATTAGATGATCCATCGTAATCTGCGACTTGATCGGATCGTCTAACCAGTATGTGAGAAAATAAGAAGCACGTTGTTCCAGGCTTTCCAAGATGCTGTCTTCGAGAGCAGCCCCAACCAATGCACTCGTGAAGCTCTTCGCTACTGACCAACTCGTCACCAGGTCCGTTGATTGACGATTCTGAGCATAGGACTCGGCGATAGTCTGGCCGTTGCGAATCACCAGTACCGCACCAGTTTGATTTCCGGGTTGGAACGCGTAGGAGAGAGCAGTTTGGAGAGCAGCTGTGCTTAGCCCGTGAGCTTCCGGGTTCGTGACAATCCATGGATATGTTTCAGGTTCAGGAGCCGTCCCGTCCGTGCTCATCGGCGAGCTGAGGTCTGAACAGCCTCCAACACTCAATATGAGAATGATGGCTGCCAATATTGATCTCTTCATCACCAATGCGCGTGCGCGGGACTGGTCAGTTCTGATCAAGTGGGACCACGGTCCCACCTCTGGGAGACCGGCGCCGCCCAGGTTGCCGTCTCGGCGTCCGGTCATCTCGCCTATGCGCTTGGCGGTGTCTTTGCGGAGAGGCGACATCTCTTTTCGGCTAAGGTCGGCGACTACCGCCCCCCGACCGGGCCTGAGAGATTCGTCTGCGTGCTCCGGTAGGGCTGGAAGTCGCTTCCCCAGTCCACCCCGACCACGTCTAGCCATACGTCGGGCCCGTCCACATGGACCACCACGTAGTGGTGCGGATTATCACCCGGTTCCGGGCCCGGCGCGACCAGATGATTGACTCGAACCGACTCGGCTCGGCCTTCGGCAAGATACGCTCGAAGGTCGGGTTCCCCTAGGTACCGGTAGAGTGGCGCTCCGCCGCCCCCACTCACGATCTGATCCATCCGCTTCTGCTCGCCGGCCCCGTCTTGGTAGGTTTCTATCCAGTGCTCGAAAAGATGCTCGTGCCCGGTGAACAACAGATCGACGCCGTGCTCGCGGAAGAGTGGCATCCAACTGGCTCGGATCGCTGCGGTGGGGCGTTCCACGCGAGAGCCCCCGTGGGGTCCCGACGAATACGCAGGGTGATGGAAGAAGGCTACGACGTGAACGTAGCGCTCGCGGTCGAGCCCCTCGAGTTGGCCCGCGGCCCAGGCGAACTGTGTGGAGTCTTGAGCAATGTTCGAATCTAGGGCGAGCACGAAGGTATTCCCGAATCCGAACGCGTAGGTCGGATAGCCGTCCAGCCTGCGCGTCGCACCGTCGGCGGGAATTAATCCGGACACGGCCGACAAATAGTTGTCGAGGCCCTCGAGGCGCCGGGGCGACTCCAAATCCGCCGCGGCGGTAACGTCGTGGTTTCCCGGAGCGAGGAAGTAGGGAACTCCGGCCTCCTGGGTGAGCCGATTGATGAGCCCCACGAAACTGACGTTCCACTGTGTCGGGTTCCGGCCATTGAGCACCGCGTCGCCGCTTTGGAGCACGAAGCGCACCGGGTCGGGCCCGTCACGGAGAGACGTGATCGTGCTGAGCATGGACTCGATGACGAGGGAGTGCTCGTATTGGAGCTCGACCCCGTCCCGGCGCCCCCGCGTATCGCCGTAGACGATATACGAGAAACGAGTGACATCGGCGCTCTCGGCTTCAGGAGGAATCGGGACGAGGGGGGCCTCGATGGCGACTACTTCCTGCGCGGATGCTTCAGGCGCGGAAGGCCGGAAAGTCTCAGCGCTGGATCCAGCAGGACTAACGAGGTAGGCCGCAAAAAGAAGGGGCAAATGGTTCTTGATCGCTCTCTGTCCTAGGCCCACGCGTCTTCCTCGTCGGGGAACATGTTGTGCTGTCCGATCCCTCAGCGATTGACCTTCGACCCGTTCGCGGAGCTGGGTCGACTGTGCGCGCTGCGTGGGTTCAGCTTTGCCGAGCGCCTAACATGCACTCCGAGCGCGTAGCGCGCGACCCGGGCAGGTTCCCGCTCGGTCAGAGATTAGCGTCTTCCGGCGCAGCGGGGTTGCGACGAAGACACAGTTTTTTCCTCGCTCTTTTTGCCCCGTACATGGCGCCGTCCGCAGCCGCAACGTCCACGTTTTTCAACGGGTCGAGGGGATCTAGGGGAGCCCTCCTAGAGGTCCGGACACGCCCAGGTCACGTACCGCACGGTGCCCACCGGTCCAGCACATGCGCCCATCGTCCGGTCGGTATAGCGGGAGCCAGTACCGATTTCCATGAAATCCTCCCGGCAGAGCTCCGGCCCCCGCCCGGTGCATTGCTCGACCAACCAGGGTCCCGCGCTATACCACCCCTCTCGGCCGGCCATCGGTAAGCAGTCGAAGGCGACTTGGACGTTCTCACCAAGCCCGCGTCGGACCCGGAAATCTCCTTCCGTGGGATCCATGGTCGCGTCCCACTCACCGATAGGTGTCTCCTCGAACTCGCGCAGCTCATCTCCAGCCACGACGGCCATCCGCAGATCGTCACCCGGAAGGGGAATCCGCCACAGGCCGGTGCTAACCGATATGTGGGCAGCCAGCATCACCGAGACCTCGATCCGAGAGTCCAAGCCGATGAAGATGCTGCGCAAACCCTTGGAGACATATGCCACTGGCATCTCGGACAGGGGTGCCCTGATCCGCACAGCATCGCCGGTCCACGGGAGCAGGACCGGGCGCGTGATGGCCCGGTCGGGGAATTCAGATCCTTCGTCTTCGCTCGGAATATCCTCGACGTTACACCCGAGCATCGAGACGGTAGGCACGGTGAGGCCGAGCGCCGAGACCCGGCGGGTGACGCGGCGGAGAAATGCACGACGGTCGTACCGCTCGGTCAAAGAGTGCCTCCGGGATTAGATTCGATGGGTTGCGGTCTCGTCCCCCACGCCACTATGCCTCATATCCGGCGTCGGGGGCAAGCTGTGAGGCAGCTCGCCACCTCGGCTGGTCAGGCGTAGAATCGTCGGCGGTGAACGAACCCGCTATCTTCCGTGCGGAGGAAAGAGGCGGTTTCGACCCACACGCCTAGGCCCCCCAACCCCCCACATCGATGCCAACAAACCCGAATCCCCTGTTACTCGAATACGGCCGTCTGCCGTTCGGCGAAATCGAAGCCACCCACGTGGTGCATGCGGTTCGACAGATTCTGGAAGACGCCCGATCCGAGATCGAGAAGTTGGTGTCCCTGGAGTCCACGCCGACCTATGCGGATACGATCGGCCGGCTGGACGACGTGCTCGAGCGGGTGAAGGAACGGACCGGGCCTGTCACACATCTGTTGTCCGTAGCGGAGACACCGGAGTTGCGGGAGGCCTACAACGAGGTTCTTCCGGAGATCACGGAATTCTGGACCCGGATCACACTGAACGAGGGGCTTTGGGGTCGAATCAGGGCTCTTGCCGATACCGATGAAGCCGCGGCTCTCCCCCCGCTTGAAAAACGGCATCTGGACACGACGTTGCGGGACTTCCGGCGGTCCGGCGCCGATCTCTCGACCGCCGGCAAGGAGCAACTGAGTGCCATCCGTATCGAGATGTCGCGTCTCGAGCACAAGTTTTCCGAAAACGTAATCGACGCGACCAATGCCTATTCGCTTCTGATCGAGGAGGGTGACGGTAGGCGTCTCGAGGGTGTCCCGGAACCAGACCGTGAGGAAGCACGGCGCAAAGCGGCCGAGAAAGAACAAGAGGGCTGGCTACTCACGCTCGACTACCCCTCCTTCGAGCCGATCATCAAGCATGCCCAAGATCGTGAACTTCGCCGTGAGCTGTATACGGCCTACATCGGACGCTGCCGCGATGGTGAGTTCACCAACGGCGAGATCATTGCCCGGTTGCTCCATCTCCGCAGAGAGTTGGCGGAGCTACTTGGCTACACGGATTTCGCCGAATACCGACTTGAAGACCACATGGCCAAGACGGGCGAACGGGCTTTTGGATTCGTCGAGGATATGACGCGAAGAACTCGGCCCTACTGGGAACGCGATCTGGCCGAGCTACGGGAGCATGCGTCTGAGCTCGGCATTTCCGGATTCGAGCCTTGGGACTCGGCCTTTGTGGGCGAGAGTCTCCGACGGGCGAGGTTCGAAATCGACGATGAAGTCATTCGTCAGTATTTCCCCCTCGATCGGGTTCTAGCCGGAATGTTCGAGGTGGTGCGCAGAGTTTTCGGCCTCGTCGTCCGAGAGCAGAGGATCCCCGAAGTCTGGCATCCGGACGTCCATCATTATGAACTCTTTCGCGAAGAGGACGGCATCTTGTTGGGGTCCTTCTATGCCGACTGGCATCCGCGCCCCGACAAGAGGCAAGGCGCCTGGATGAACGACCTGAGGACGGGTGGACCTCGAAACGGGGGGTTCGAGCCGCACGTCGGGGTCGTGGCTGGAAACCTGTCGCCGCCCAAAGGGGATGTTCCGTCTCTCCTGACGCACCGCGAGGTGGAAACTGTCTTCCACGAGTTCGGACATCTTCTGCACCACCTGACCTCCACTGTCCCGATCGCTCCCATGGCGGGCATCAACGTCGCTTGGGACTTCGTGGAACTACCCTCGCAGATCATGGAAAACTGGACCTGGGAAGAGGGGGTGATATCGCTCCTCTCCGGGCACCATGAAACCGGTGAGCCGCTGCCCGGAGGCCTTTACAACAGGCTCCGAAGCGCACGCACGTTCATGGCTGGTTCGAGGCTGATGCGGCAGCTCTCGTTCGGGCACCTCGATCTTCGTCTCCACCGTGATCACCCCGACGAGGTGACCCATGATCTGATGTCATATATAGAGGGGCTGTTCGAGGAGTATACGCCGAACTCCACGTTTGCCGGGATGCACCCCGCGACCTCCTTTACGCACCTCTTTGCCGGGGGATATGCTGCCGCGTACTACTCGTATCTCTGGTCTGAGGTACTCGACGCCGATGCTTTCGGACGTTTTCGCCTCGAAGGGATTTTCAGCCGAGAGGTCGGTCAAGCGTACCTCGACGCGATCCTCACGAGGGGCGACAGCGATGAGCCGGAGCATCTCTTCCGTGAATTCATGGGACGAGATCCGGATCTCCAGCCTCTGCTGGATCGGAGTTTTGGGGGGTCTCTTGAGGGTGGTTCATCGACCGTGGGTGGGCCATGAGCGGGTCGTCAGCCGGCAGTCAGCAGGCCCAAGAAAACGCTTCATTTCAGGACTTGATGAGGCTTTAGGCAGTCGTTAACTTACCAAGCTGACTTGGAAAGGGCCGTCCACAGGGCGGCTTGTTGTGTTCCGGGGGGGGCAGGTCACGGGGTGATATTGCCCCGGATCGATGGCCGGTGGGGTACCGAAGCGGTCAAACGGGGCAGACTGTAAATCTGCTGGCTAAGCCTTCGTAGGTTCGAATCCTACCCCCACCATGAGAATGAACGAAGGCTTTGCGGGAGTAGCTCAGTTGGCTAGAGCATCAGCCTTCCAAGCTGAGGGTCGCGGGTTCGAGTCCCGTCTCCCGCTCTAGTACGAAGGCTGTTGAACAGCCCTATAGGAGGCGCTCCGATAGCTCAGTGGTAGAGCGCCTCCTTGGTAAGGAGGAGGTCCCGGGTTCAAATCCCGGTCGGAGCTCTGAACGGAAGTAGAGGGGATCGGCGGCGAAGTAAGCGATTTCCAACACGGCGAGGCGAGAGCGATGGGAAAAGCAAAATTTGAGCGAACGAAGCCACACGTAAACGTGGGAACAATCGGACACGTGGACCACGGGAAGACGACGCTGAC
>PCCM01000118.1 GCA_002731735.1 Gemmatimonadota bacterium
ATCCAGCAGTCCGCATTTCTTGAGTTCAAGCTCGTGCTTCCGGTCATGGAGTTGGAGTCGCAGCTGGCTCAGATCGACCGCCAGATCGTCTCGGTGTTGGGCGCGGATTCGATTCGGGCGCTCGGTGGAGCTACGGAGGACGCGAATAGTGAGGTCGAGGACCTTCTCTTCGGGGGCTTGGACGCGCTGGACTCCGCCCAAGCGGACAGTACCGGAGTCGACGGGGAGGACGTAGAAGAGGATCAGTCGGTCAACCTCAGGCCCTTTACGGGTCTCCTCGCTGGCGGAGACTTCGAGGGCGTGTATCTCGTAGCGACGGAGAACGTGGAGACGGCCATGTTGTACCTCGCCATGCCCGAGGTGCAACGGTCTTTGCCGCGGAACGTGTCCCTCCACTGGGAGGAGGATCCGATCGCTCTGACGCAGAGAACCTTCCGCCGCCTCTACGTTACGGAGGAAGCTGCGTTCGTAACCGGGGAGATGCTGGAGGACGCAACGGCGCAGCGGGATCCGCAGGGCAGCCAGGCGCAGGTGAACTTCGAATTCAACAGGGTCGGTGGTAGGCGCTTCTCGCGTTTCACGGAGCAAAATATCGGCAATCTCATCGCCATCGTGCTCGACGGGGAGATCGTGAGTGCCCCTGTGGTGCGGGCTCGCATCGGAGCGAGCGGCGTCATCGAGATGGGTAACGCCGACATGGCCGAAGCGGCCGACCTGGCGTTGGTGCTTCGAGCGGGTGCGTTGCCGGCCCCTCTGGCGATCATGGAGGAGCGCACGGTCGGACCCTCCCTCGGGCAGGACTCCATAAATGCCGGCCAGATCGCCGGCATCATCGGGATGGTTGCTGTGGTCCTGATCATGACCCTCTACTACCGCCTGGCCGGAGTTCTGGCGGTGATGGCTCTGGGTGTGTACGCAACGCTGGTCCTGGGCGGCCTTGCGGCGTTCAACGGCGTGCTGACACTTCCGGGGATCGCTGGCCTGATTCTGTCGGTCGGAATGGCTGTGGACGCAAACGTGCTCATTTTCGAGCGCATCCGAGAAGAGTTGATCCGCGGACGGGCCACGCGGACGGCGGTGGAGGAGGGCTTCGCGCACGCATTGTCCGCCATCGTGGATGCGAACATGACCACGCTCTTCACCGCGCTCATTCTTTTCCAGTTCGGGACCGGGCCCGTACGGGGCTTTGCACTGACCCTTTCGATCGGGATCGTGGCGTCGTTTTTCTCGGCCCTGTATGTGACGAAAACATTCTTCCTCATCTACCTGTCGGGGAAGAAGGCATCGGACCCGATCAGCATCTGAGACGGATTCAATGAGACTGTTTGACCAGGCCAAATACTCGTTCATCGAAAAGCGGGGCGGAGCGTACGTCTTCTCGGCGGTTCTGATTCTGGTGGGAATCGGGGCAATGGTCTTCAACGTGTTCAGCATCGGGAGCTGGCAGAGTTACGGCGTGGACTTCACTGGCGGTTCGCTGATCCAGGTCGAGTTTCATCAGCCCGCTGAGGCCGGCGATCTCCGGGACGCTCTCGAAGACGCGCAAGTCACCAGTTTCGGTGAGGAAAACGAATTTACGATCCGTGTACCGCTCGGGGACGAGGACGTGGAGACCATACGCTTGGGCGTCCAGGCTAACCTCGAAGCCACATTCGGCACCGACGCGTTTACCATCGTGCGGACCGAGACCGTGGGACCGAAGATCGGCGAGGAACTGCAGACGAAGGCGGCACTGGCCATTCTGTATTCCTTTGTCTTGACCCTGATGTATATCTGGGTGCGGTTCGAGTTTCGTTTTGGTCTGGCCGCAGTGATCGCGACGTTGCACGACATTCTGATCACACTCGGCTTCCTGGCGCTGTTCCGCTACGACATCGCGCTGCCCACGGTGGCGGCCATTCTGACGATCGTCGGGTATTCGCTGAACGACACCATCGTCGTGTTCGATCGCATCAGGGAGAACCTCAACTCCAAAGGCGGCCGGCGGGAAGATCCGAAGCTGCTTGTGAACCGCTCGATCAACGAGACACTCCCGCGGACCGTGCTCACATCCGGGACGACGCTCGCCGTCTTGTTTGCTCTTCTGGTCGTCGGTGGTGCGGTGATCCGGGACTTCACCATGGTACTGATCCTGGGTGTCACGGTCGGGACGTATTCTTCCATCTTCGTGGCGTCGCCGGCCCTGCTCGAGATCCAGAAGCGGTTCGGTGATGGTACGGCGAGCCGCGAGCGGCGCAAAAAGCGCGAGGCTCGCGCGACTACTTAACGCGAAGGCTGCAACCTCCTAGCCCGTGTTCGACAGTCACTGCCATCTCACGGATGGCCGCTTCGACGAAGATCGGGCGGCCGTTCTCGATGCGGCTTTTCAAGCCGGCGTCACCCGTATCGTCACGGTCGCTTCCAATCTCGAGGATGCCCGGGCCGCTGCGAAGCTGGCGAGGAGCCATGCGGAGTTAGCGGGGAGTGATTCGGAGTTGGCGGGGAGTCATGCGGCCCTCTGGTCGACAGCTGGCATCCATCCCCACGAGGTCTCTGAAACCGAAGACGCCGACCTCGCCGCGGTCCGGGAGCTGGCTGCTACCGATCCCCGTGTGGTGGCCATCGGTGAGACCGGCCTGGACTACTTCTACGATCACTCACCCCGGGAGCTTCAGCGCCGCTGGTTCGAGGCACAACTGGAGGTCGCCGCCGAGCTCGATCTTCCCATTGTGATTCACACACGCGAGGCGGAAGACGATACGATCGCGGTGCTACGGAACGCCCCCGAGTCGGTTCTTAAGGTGCTCCACTGCTTTACGGGGAACATGAAGTTGTTGGAGGTGGGGCTGGAGGAGGGTTGTTACGTGTCGTTTGCGGGGATCGTTACATTCTCCAAATTCGATGGTCAGGAAGTCGTGCGTGCGGTCCCCGAAGATCGTTTGCTGGCCGAGACGGACGCGCCGTACCTGGCGCCGGTTCCGCGTCGCGGCAAACGAAATGAGCCGGCCTTTGTCACGCACGTGGTGGCTGCGCTCGCCGACATCCGGGGTGAAAGTGTTGGAGCCGTGGCCGAGGCTACGGCCCGGAACGCCGTCCGGTGTTACGCATTGGGTGAACATGCCGCGAACGATTGAGGTCCTTCCGGATCGGGTGGCGAACCAGATCGCCGCCGGCGAGGTGGTGGAGCGGCCCGCGTCCGTTGTGAAGGAGCTCGTCGAGAACGCCTTGGACGCACGGGCGACACGTATCGACATCGAAATCGAGCGTGGTGGAAAGCGACGCATCCGAGTGACGGACGACGGGGTGGGTATGGGCCGGGAGGATGCGCTTGCTTCTCTCAACAGGCATGCCACCAGCAAGATCCGCGCTGCCTCCGATCTCCAATCGGTGGGGACGTTCGGCTTCCGGGGAGAAGCGCTCCCATCCATCGCTGCGGTGTCGCGCCTGACGCTTCAGACCAAGGCCGAGTCCGACCCACTGGGCACCCGCGTTCGTGTGAACGGTGGGACCATCACCGGGTTCGATGACACTCCTCGGAGGCGGGGCACGACCGTCGAGGTATCCACCCTGTTCTTCAACGCACCCGCCCGGTCGAAGTTCTTGAAGGCGGTCGGTGCGGAAGCCCGGGTCGTGAGCGACGTCGTGAGTGTGCTGGCGCTCGCCAACGCCTCGGTCGGCTTCGGGCTCACATCAGGTGGGCGGGTGCTTCTCGAGCTGCCTCCCGCCTCGGATCTGACGGCCCGCGTTGCCGCTCTTTGGGGGAGGGAAGAGGCCACCACGCTGATCGCTCTTTCCACCGAATCTGATGGTATTGAGGTACGTGGTCTGATCCAACGGCCGGATGCGGCCAAGAGCGGATTTCGGCGCGCTCATCTCTTCGTGAACGGGAGACCTTTCCGGAGTCCTGCGTTGCTCGCATCGGTCGATCGTGGGTATCGCACCACGATTTCCGAGAAGGTCAGGCCTTGGGCGTTCCTCTACCTACGAATGCCGCCGGGAACCGTGGACATGAATGTACATCCAGCCAAAGCGGAGGTGCGTTTCTGGGACGCCGCGGTAGTGGAGTCCATCGTGGAAGAAGCCGTGCGCGCGGCCCTTACGTCGGACTCGAGTGCGGCCACCTTGGACACACAACTGGCGGCTCCCCAGCTCGTAGTCCGCGAGCCGCGGCCCCCCCGCCCGGGCAGAACACGCGAAGAGGAGAGTCAGACCTCCCTCTTCCTTTCGGCGGACGCCGCCGGGTCCGCGGGTGCCGCAGCGTCCCCGGACATTGCCGCATCCTCGGGCACTGCTGCCTCATCGGGTGCGGTGGCAACGCCGGACGCATCCGCCGGCGAAATAGTTGCGCCCGGCGCATCTGTGGGGGCGACAGGCCAAGGCGGCTCCACTGACCGAGACGACCAGGAGGTCCCCGGCGTCGACGTCGAGCCTACCCCGGTGCTCAAGGAGCTGCCTCGGCTTTGGCAGGTCCTGAGCACCTACGTTCTCGCGGAGACACGCGAAGGCCTCATCATCATCGACCAGCACTCCGCACACGAGCGAATCCTCTTCGAGCGGCTGAGTCGGGCGTTCGAGGAGAGCGGGCGGACCGGACAGAGGCTTCTTTTCCCGCTCACCATTCGCCTCTCCAAGGCCGAATACGAACAAGTGGAGGCCCTGACAGGCATCCTCAACCGTGTGGGTTTCGAGGTGGAGGGTTTCGGCGGCAACACGATCATCGTACACGCGGTCCCGGATCCACATCCCTACTTCGACGCCGAGCGCTGCCTCCGTGAGATGATCGCCGACCTGGTTGCGGGATCGGATCTCACGCGCTCGGCCAAGAACCAGCACGAGAAGATCGCCATGACGTTCGCCTGCAAGGGGGCGATCAAGGCCGGCCAGACCTTGAGTGAGAGCGAAATGCAGGAGCTGTTCGACCAACTATTAGCCACCGAGTTGCCGTACCACGACGTACACGGCCGCCCTACCATCGTCCGCCTGAGCAAGAGCGAACTGGAGAGGAAATTCGGGAGGTGAGGGATTTCATGGCGATCACGGGGCCGACGACTTCCGGGAAGACGCAGCTCTCGATCGCGGTCGCGGAGGCCCTGGATGGTGAGATCATCTGCATGGACTCGCGGCAGGTGTACCGAGGCATGGACATCGGCACGGACAAGGTCTCGCCCGAGCATCGGCACCGGGTGCCCCATCACGGGCTCGATCTCAGGAACCCCGATGAGTTCTATAGCGCCGGTCAGTTCGGCCGGGACGCGCACTATTATATCGAAGAGATCTCCGGACGAGGGCGCGTTCCCCTCCTGGTCGGGGGCACGGGTCTCTTTCTGCGATCCCTGACGCATCCGATCTTCAAGCAGCCCGATATCGATGCTGCCCGCCTGCAGGCCCTTCGCGGCTTCATGGCCAAACGGCCCAGAGCCGAGCTGGCGCGCTGGGTCGGCGCGCTGGACTCCGGCCGAGCGGAGTTCGCCCAGGAGGGAGGCCCCCAGCGCCTGGGCCGGACCATCGAGGTGGCGCTCTTCACGGGTCGCTCTCTCTCGTGGTGGCACTCTCAGGGTACATCAGACCGGGAGCCACTCAACGGGCTGATTGTGGTACTCGACAAGGACCGCGAAGAACTGGACCGGCGCATCGACGCGCGGGTAACCCGGATGGCGGCCGAAGGACTGGTCGAGGAGGTGAGCGGCTTGTTGGAGAAGGGATACGGGCCAGAGGATCCGGGGATGAGCGGCACGGGGTACAGGGAGGTCGCCGCCTACCTCGGCGGGGACATGACGCTGGAGGAGGCCCTCGGCCAGATGCGGTCTCAAACACGACAATACGCGCGCCGGCAGCTCACCTGGTTCCGGCACCAACTACCGGATGACGCGATGCATGTCGATACTTCACGGCCGCTGGATGCACAGGCGGCGGATGTCGTGGCGGCTTGGAAAACCAAGGAGCGATCGATAGACGGATAGCAAAACGATGAACGGATCGATGATACAATCGATGAACGGCTCCAAGGGGAACGTTGAAGGATCACGACGGGAAGGGTGCATGATCGTATGAAAATCGGGGTGACCTGTTATCCGACGTACGGCGGTTCTGGGGCCGTGGCTACCGCGTTGGGGATCGAGCTCGCGGAGCGGGGTCACGAGGTCCACTTCGTCTCGTACGCCCAGCCTTTCCGTTTGGGACATTTTCACGAACAGGTGTATTTCCATGAAGTGGAGATGGAGCAGTATCCTCTCTTCGAGCATCCCCCGTACACGTTGGCTCTTGCGGTCGCGTTGCACGACGCCGCACGAACGCACGACCTCGACCTGATCCACGTTCACTATGCCATCCCCCACGCCACGTCGGCGTGGATCGCGCAACAGATGCTCCACGACGACGGTCCGCCCGTAGTGACCACCCTGCACGGCACCGATATCACCCTGGTGGGGATCCACCCGTCTTTCCAGGCGATCACCAGTTTTTCGATCCTCCAGTCCCAGGGGATTACCACGGTGTCCCAGTTCCTCAAGGACCAGACCGTCCGCGACTTCGGTGTCGGGGCAGAAGACATCGAGGTCATTCCGAACTTTCTCGACACGGACGTATACTTTCCCGGCAAAGAGCCCTGCCGCCGTGATTCACTCGCCGAGCCGGGGGAGAAGATCATCATGCACGTGTCGAACTTCCGGCCCGTGAAGCGCGTGTGGGACGTGGTGAACGTTTTCGCGGGCGTAGCTGAACGTATGCCCGCCCGCTTGGTCATGATCGGCGACGGCCCGGAGCGGCCTCGAGCCGTCGAGGCGGCTCAGGCTCTGGGCGTGGAGGACCGTGTGGTCTTCCTCGGCAAGCACGGCGCGGTGGAGGAGATTCTGCCCTGTGCCGATCTGTTTCTCTTGCCGAGCGAGTCGGAATCCTTCGGCCTGGCCGCGCTCGAAGCGATGGCTTCCGGTGCGCCGGTCGTGGCCTCGAACGCCGGGGGCTTGCCCGAAGTCGTGCCTCACGGAGAAGCCGGATATCTGTACGAACCCGGTGACGTGGATGGTATGATCGCAGGGGCCCTAAGGATCTTGAGTGACAAGGACCGGTGGAAGGCGTTCAGCGAGGCCGGCCGCGCCGTGGCTGTGGAGCGTTTTTCGGCGGAGCTCGTGGTTCCGATGTACGAGGAGTATTGCCTGCGTGTCATCGAGACGCACCGGCGTAAGGCGGAATCGCGTGTGGAGCAGAGCGGGGAGAGCAGCGGCAAGCACAGCGGGGAGCACAGCGGGTGAACGTTTGGGAGGCGGTCTTCCTCGGGTTTCTGCAGGGGGCGACCGAATTCTTACCCGTGTCCAGCTCAGGGCACCTGGTGGTCGGCCAGACGCTGCTGGGGTTGGAGATTCAAGGCGTGCAGTTCGAGGTTGCCGTGCACCTGGCCACGCTGATTTCCGTGCTCTTCATGTATCGAGGCCGGCTCATCGAACTGCTGCACGGCACACTTCGGCGAGACGTGGCCGCTTGGCGGTATGTCGGGCTGCTCGCTCTGGCGACGCTCCCCGCGGGGATCGTCGGCGGGTTCTTGCGAGACCCGATCGAGGGGCTCTTCGAGAGCCCGTTCGTGCCGGCCACCGCCTTTCTGGTGACGGGGGCGATCCTGTGGAGCACACGCGGGGCACTCGGGCGGGAGGAATGGAAGAAACTGGGGTGGCGCGCGGCTCTGTTGATCGGCCTCGCGCAGGTGTTCGCACTGGTACCCGGCATCTCTCGTTCGGGGACCACCGTGGCGATGGCTCTGTGGCTCGGCGTGGCCGCCGAAGAGGCTGCTGCGTTTTCCTTCCTCATGGCGATCCCGGTGATCGGTGGAGCTGGGTTGCTCCAGATTTCGGACGTCGCCAGGGAGGGACTGACCCTCTCGGGGACGGCCTTGACCGCCAGCTTCGTCGTGGCTGCCATCACTGGAATTTTTGCGATCAAGGCTTTCGTGGTTTCACTGGAGCGGAAGGCCTTCCACCGCTTTGCCATTTACTGCTGGGCCCTCGGGGCGGGGTTCCTCCTCTACCTCTTTGCGTTCGCGTAGTGGGACAGCCCGAGGCACTCGATGACTGGGAGGGCAGGCCGGTCGAGGAGTGGGCGCGGCGCTGGGGCGTTCCTCTCCTGGAAGCCTACGACGAGCTTCCCTCCACGAACGATCACCTCCGCGTTCTGGCGGAGGCCGGCGCCGCCCACTTCACCGTGGTGATCGCCGACGCCCAGACCGCGGGGAAGGGCCGTGGCGGAAAACATTGGGAATCCCCCAGCGGAATGGGTCTTTGGATATCGTTTCTCGTCCGAATTGACTCGGAGGTGCCGCCCATACTGGTCCCGATCCTCGTGGGGTTGGCGGCTACCCACGCCCTCGAGCGGCTCTGTCCGTCCCTGAGGCCGGGGATCAAGTGGCCGAACGACATCGAGGTGGAGGGCCGAAAGCTCGGGGGTATTCTTTGCGAGGGTGCGGGGCCAGGAGCGGTCGTGGTGGGGGTTGGTCTCAACCTTCACCAGGGGATCGAGGACTTCGATCCCGGGTTGAAGGGGCGAGCGGCGTCGATGGAGATGGCCGGGTGTCGCGGCGTGAGTCGATCCAAGGTCGCCGGTGAGCTTCTGTCGGCGGCGCGTTCCCTGGTTGATCCACCACCTCCGTTGCTGGACGAACGGTTGAGGCAGGAGGTCCGAGACCGCGATATTCTGACCGGTCGAGCAGTGCGTACCGAGGTGGGAGTTTCGGGGCAGGCGATAGGCATCGGGGCCGACGGAGCGCTCCTGGTCGAAGTCGAGGGCAGAGTTCAGGAAATTCGAGCGGGGGGCGTGATGCCCATCGATAGCGGGGCAAAGGGGGCAACTTGAATCGGCGTGGAGGAGCATGAGATGGAGCTCGTCATTGACGTGGGAAACAGCCAGACCGTCCTCGGCATCGTGGATCCCGGAACGCTCGATCTGCGGGACCACTGGCGGTTGAGTACGCCGATTCCCCGTACATCCGATGAATACGGACTGCTGCTCAGGTCACTGCTGCGCGACAGCGGAATCTCCCACGACGACCTGACCATGGCGGTTCTGGGTTCGGTCGTGCCCTCTTCGACACGCGTACTCACGGATACGCTCGAGCAGATCGTGGAGGAGGCACCCATCGTTGTGGACGCCCAGAGCCTGCTGCCGATTCGACTCGACGTCGATGAGCCGCTCACAGTAGGCGCCGACCGCATCGTGAACACACTGGCGGCCAAAGAGATGTACGGGCGGGATACCATCGCCGTCGATTTCGGCACCGCCACCACGTTCGACTGCATCACGGCAGAGGGTGTTTTTGTAGGCGGTGTGATCGCGCAAGGTCTCGAGTCCGGGCTCGAATGGCTCGGAAGGAAGACCGCCAAACTTCCCCGCGTCGAGTTGACGCCACCCGAGCGGGTGATCGGGCGACGAACGGAGGCGTGTATCCAAAGTGGCGTGTTCTTCTCGGCGGTGGACGCCGTGGATGGCATCGTGCGGCGGATCCTGGAAGAGTGGCAACGCGACGACGTTTATGTGGTCGCGACCGGCGGATACGCCACCACCGTCGGCCCCCACGCCCAGACCGTTGATCACATCGAACCCTTTCTTACGCTCTTCGGCCTCGCCCTCGCGGGGAGGGCGATTCGCGGCTAGAAGCGGCTGGGCCATTCCCATTGACATGTATTTGGCGACAGCTACATTTACCGGCTTAGCACTCACTTGCGCAGAGTGCTAGCAGTTTCCCTAAGCCATATGGTATCAACTAGTTAGCAGGAGGCTTTTCGGATGGCAAACAAGACTGCGGTCAACGTCCAGCCGTTGGCGGATCGCGTGGTAGTGTCACCCCTCGAGGAAGAGGAGGAAATGCGTGGAGGCCTGTACATCCCTGATACGGCCAAGGAAAAACCCCAATCCGGCAAGATCGTCGCAGTGGGGCCGGGTAAGCTCTCCGAGGAGGGTGTGAGGATCGATCCCGACGTCGAGGTCGGCCAGACGGTTCTCTACGGGAAGTACAGTGGGACGGAAGTCACCGTGGAGGGCGAGGAGTACCTCATCCTGCGCGAGTCGGACATTCTAGCCGTTCTCGGCTAACCTTCCGCTGTTTTATGAAGACGACAGCATTCTCAAGCATCATTCACAGGAGTAGATAGACGATGGCTGCCAAAGAGCTCGGTTTCGATGTTGATGCCCGTGCGCGTTTGAAGGCGGGGGTCGACAAGCTGGCCAGGGCCGTAAAGGTCACGTTGGGGCCAAAGGGCCGGAACGTAGTGATCGACCGCAAGTTCGGCTCCCCGACGGTCACCAAGGACGGTGTGTCCGTGGCCAAAGAGGTGGAGTTGGAGGACGCGGTGGAGAACATGGGCGCCCAGATGGTCAAGGAAGTCGCCACCAAGACGTCGGACGTTGCCGGTGACGGCACGACGACCGCCACGATTTTGGCGCAGGCGATCTTCGGAGAGGGGCTGAAGAACGTCACCGCCGGAACGAACCCGATGGGTATCCGCCGTGGCATCGACTCCGCGGTAGAACAGGTCGTGGAGTTCATGGAGAACCTCTCGACGGATACCAAGGGCAAGAGCGAGATCGCCCAGGTCGGCGCCATTTCGGCCAACAACAATGCCGAGATCGGTGACCTGATCGCCGATGCCATGGAGAAGGTCGGCAAGGACGGCGTAATCACGGTCGAAGAGGCACGCGGCCTCGAGACCACGCTCGAGACGGTCGAGGGTATGCAGTTCGATCGTGGCTACCTCTCGCCGTACTTCGTCACGGACCCGGAGCGGATGGAAGCGATCTTTGATGATCCCATGATCCTCATCCACGACAAGAAGGTCTCGTCGATGAAGGACCTGCTACCGATCCTTGAGAAGGTTGCCCAGCTGGGTAAGCCGCTCGTGATTCTGGCTGAGGACGTCGAAGGTGAAGCGCTCGCGACGCTGGTCGTGAACAAGCTTCGCGGAACGCTGAAGATCTGTGCCGTAAAGGCTCCCGGATTCGGGGACCGGCGTAAGGCCATGCTCCAGGACATCGCCGTTCTTACGGGCGGTCAGGTGATTTCGGAGGAAGTCGGCTTCAAGCTTGAGAACACGGTCGTAAGTGATCTCGGCTCGGCCAAGCGCATCGTCATCGACAAAGACAATACGACCATCGTCGACGGTGCCGGAGAAAAAGAAAAGATCTCCGGCCGGATCGAGGAGATCAAAGTCGCTGTCGACAAGTCCACCTCGGACTATGACAGCGAGAAGCTCCAGGAGCGGCTCGCCAAGCTGTCCGGCGGAGTCGCCGTGATCAACGTCGGAGCCGCGACCGAGACCGAGATGAAGGAAAAGAAAGCTTTGGTCGAGGACGCGCTGCACGCGACGCGCGCCGCAGTGGAGGAGGGTATCGTGCCCGGTGGTGGTGTGGCCCTGATTCGGGCGCAGTCGTCGCTAGCGGACATGACGGCCGACGCGCACGACGAGCAGGTTGGTATCGACATCCTCCGGCGGGCTCTGGAAGCCCCGATTCGTCAGATCGCAACCAACGCGGGCGCCGATGGCTCCATCGTGGCTGCCAAGGTCCGTGAGGGTAAGGATGCCTTCGGGTTCAATGCGCTGACGGACGAGTACGAGGACCTGGTCAAGTCCGGCGTCATCGACCCGACCAAGGTCGTTCGGTCCGCGCTACAGAACGCCGCGTCGATCGCGGGTCTGCTTCTCACGACCGAGGCGGTCGTTGTGGAGCAGCCCGAGGAAACCCCGGCCGCTCCGCCCATGCCGGGCGGCGGCATGGACGGGATGTACTAGGGCAGGACGTACTCGGCGGGACGCACTGAGATGACGTCCTTGCCTCGACACCCACCGGTAGAGGGGTGTTTGTAGTGGGTGCAGGAGCCCCCGGTGTCGCGTAGCGATGCCGGGGGCTCCGTACGTTAGAACTTCAGTACCTGGAAGAACTCGCTGTAGTCGTCAGTCCAAGTACGAATCTGCTTGTCGGACACTGGCTCGGGTATAGCCGCTTCGGCGATCAAGCTCTTCTTGAGGAACGCCCGGTTGGTGGTGAGCAGCGTCCAGTCGGCGGGATACGCCGATGGTCGACCGCCAGGACTGTAAATGTTGGCAGCCTCCATATCGAAATACCATCCTATCAGTTGCAAGACCGGCTCGAGGTCGAAATGGCGGCTAGTGAAGTGGACCGCGATCACGCCGCCAGGCTTTTCTACACGCAGCGCGCGGTCAGAAGCCTTCTGCCATGAAGGCTAATTTCGTGCCGATAGCCCTTTATCCCACACGACCGAACTGGTAGTTTTCCCGTTCGAGTCGATCTCGTTCCAAGGTAGGGGAGGGGGTCGGCGCTCTTCTCTCCGGACGCCGAGGAAGGTCTACGATGTCCGCCCCCATGATCAACGTGACCCTCCCGGACGGGACGGTCCTCGAAGTTCCTCCTGATTCCTCCATCGGTGACGTGGCCGCCGCGATCGGGCCCGGCCTGGCGAAGGCCGCGGTAGCGGGACAGATCGACGGCGAGACGGTCGACCTGGGCACGCCTCTCGCCGGCGACGCTGCAGTCCGTATCCTTACCGAGCGTGATGAGGACGCCCTGGCCGTACTGCGACACTCCGCGGCGCATGTGCTCGCGACGGCGGTGCGGGAGCTCCGCCCCGGCGCCGGCATCGGCCTCGGTCCCGCCATCGACGACGGGTTCTATTACGACTTCGATGTACCAGAACCGTTCACACCAGCCGACCTCGAGACCTTCGAGGCCAAGATGGCCGAGGTCGCGAAGGCGGATTACGGGTTCGAGCGGCGTGTCGTGAGCCTGGAAAAGGCTCGCGAGCTCTTCGCCGACGATCCCCTGAAACTGGAGCGGCTGGAAGAGTTCTCGGAGGACGAGATCATCACGGTCTATCAGGACGGCCCGTTCCTTGATCTCTGCCGTGGCCCACACGTGCCTGCGACGGGCGCCCTCAAGCATTTCAAGCTCCTTTCGGGTGCCGGAGCGTATTGGCGTGGCGACGAGAAACGCCAGATGCTCCAGCGTATCTACGGGACCGCGTTCTTCAAGAAGTCGCACCTCACCGAGCACCTGGAGCGTCTCGAGGAGGCCAAGAAGAGGGACCACCGGGTCCTGGGGCGTGAGCTGGATCTCTTCTCGACGGACGCCCGCATCGGCCCCGGCCTGATCCTTTGGCACCCCAAGGGCGCGATCATTCGGAACGAGGTCGAGCAATTCGAGCAGGAGCTGATCCTCCGGCACGGCTACGACATCGTTTATACGCCGCACGTCATGAGCGAGCGCATTTTCGAAATCTCTGGGCACCTCGAGAACTTCAAGGAGGGCATGTTCGGAGCGTTCGAAATGGAGGGGGGTGGCGCATACCGCGCGAAGCCCATGAACTGCCCTGGGCACATCGCCATTTTCCAGTCTCAGCAGCGCTCCTACCGTGACCTGCCCATCCGCATGGCCGAGTTCGGCGCCTGTTACCGGTACGAGCGCAGCGGGGTGCTCCACGGCATGCTCCGCGTGCGCGGGTTCACGCAGGACGACGCCCATGTCTTCTGCACCCCCGACCAGGTTCGGGACGAGATTGAGCGCCTACTGGATCTGATCGATGAAATCTTGAGCGCATTCGGTTACCCCTACTCGATCGCGCTCGCGACCAAGCCGGAGGACAAGGCGCTGGGCACCGACGAGCAGTGGGACTCCGCCATCCAGACGTTGGCCGATGCACTGGAGGCGCGCGGCGTGCGGTTCGAGTACGACGAAGGCGGGGGAGCCTTTTACGGCCCCAAGCTGGATTTCAAGCTCATCGACGCGATCAGGCGGGAGTGGCAGGGACCCACCGTGCAGCTCGACTTCAACTTGCCGGATCGTTTCGAGCTGGAATACGTGGGCGAAGACAACGAGCGCCATCGCCCGGTCATGCTCCACCGCGTGTTGGTGGGCTCGATGGAGCGGTTCATCGGTGGGCTCATCGAGCACTACGCGGGGGCGTTCCCCCTGTGGCTGGCTCCGGAGCAAGTGCGGGTGCTGCCCATCTCGGAGCATTTCCAGGATTCGGCTTCGGAGTTCGTGGGTCTGCTCGAAGCGGCGGGTATTCGAGCGGTGCTGGCCGATCGGGAGACGCTTTCCTACCGGATTCGTGATGCGGAGATGCACAAGGTGCCTTATATGGCGGTCATCGGGGAGCGGGAGGCGGAAGCAGGCACCGTGGCGGTCCGCAAGCGGGGGGCGGGGAAGAAGCAGGAAGTGGTAGATCGGGCGGAGTTCTTGGAGCGGGTGAAGGGGGAGATCGTGAGCAGATCGCTCGACTGAGGGTTTCAATTTTTCCTCGTAGGGTGTCTATAACCCGTTCAATTGGTCCCTCCACCCGGATGAAGATCGGATCGTTACGATACAGGACGTCACGTCCGCGTCGCCGGCCGCCCAGGCGGGTGGTGCCGTGGAGCCCACGCGCCCTATGACCGAGAGCCGGACCAAAGAGTCGTCTTGACGAAAGCCCTGCTCCCACCGATTTTCGTAGACCCCCTGAAGGGGGCCCAAACAAGACGGAAGTGAGTCGACACAACGCGGCTCCACCTTTCGGTTCCACATAGAAGTCGGAAACCGCCGGGTCCTGGACGTGGAAGCCTGCAGGATGGCCTGAGGCTCCGTGATCTCGTGACCCGGAAAGCTCCGGGTTTTTTTTGGAAAACATGTCAAACATAAGGGGTAGCGCTTGGTTCGACGCATAAGAGGGCAGGAATATTAGCAAGGACGGAACTCGAATAAATGAGCAGATACGGATCAGCCCCGTCCGTCTGATCGACGACGAAGGTGGGCAGGTCGGTATCGTCTCGATCGAAGAGGCTCGCGACCTGGCTGTTGACCGGGGGCTGGATCTCGTTGAAGTGGCGCCCGAAGCTCGGCCTCCCGTGGTCAAACTCATGGATTACGGGAAGTTCAAGTACGAGGCTCAACGGGCGGCTCGGGAGGCGAAAAAGAAACAACACCACGTTCAAGTCAAAGAGGTGAAGTTTCGCCCCGGGATCGAGCAGCACGACTACGATTTCAAGACCCGTCACGCTCGGCGGTTCCTGGAAGAGGGCAACAAGGTCAAGTTGACCATGATGTTTCGGGGAAGACAGGTGACACACCCCGAGTTGGGACGGGAGGTACTCCTTCGTGTAACGGAGGACCTCAAGGAAGTGGGGATCGTCGAGTCCCGGCCGAGCTTCGAAGGCCGGGTGATGTCGATGGTTCTCGCGCCGGTCAAGTAGCCGATCGAATCAGGGAGCCGATCAAGCAGATGGAGTTAAGGGCCCTACGGGCCTCAGGAGCACGACGATATGCCGAAGATGAAAACCAACCGGGGCGCGGCCAAACGTTTGCGCCGCACCGGCAAGGGTAAGATCAAGAGGATGAGGGCATACAAGAGCCACATCCTCAATAAGAAATCCACAAAAAGAAAGCGCCGTCTGCGGTCGGCTACATTGGTGAGTCCGGCGGACATGGGGCGCATGAAGCGACTCCTTCCAGGGTCGTAGTGAAAAGGAGAAACTTCGATGCCGAGAGCAACGTCATCGCCCGCTCGCAATAAGCGGAAGAAAAAAATATTGAAGGCGGCCAAGGGGTACTTCGGCGGCCGTAAGAATCTCTACCGGACGGCGAAGGACGCCGTCGAGAAGGGTTGGCAACACGCTTACCGGGACCGCAAGAACAGGAAGCGCACGTTCCGTCGGCTCTGGATCACGCGGATCAATGCCGCGGCCAGAGAGAACGAGTTGTCCTACTCCAGATTCATGAACGGCCTCAAGCAGGCCGGTGTCGAGCTCGACCGAAAGGCCTTGGCCGACTTGGCCGTCCATAGTCCGGAGGCTTTCACAGAGTTAGCGGACCGGGCCAAAGAGGGGCTCGGGGTCGGCTAACGCTCGCCGTCCACCCAGGTGACCCAAAAGAACCCCCTGATCCAAACGCTCCAGGAGCTTGAAACCGAGGCTCTTGATGCGATCCGGGCGGCTCTCGACGGCGAAGCGCTCGAGGTGTTGCGGGTCTCCTATCTGGGGCGTAAAGGTCGTGTTTCTGGGATCCTTCGTGGCCTTGGTGACCTGTCCGCGGACGAACGGCCGCCGGTGGGCGCCGAAGCGAATCGGGTCAAGGAGGTTCTCCAAGAGGCCCTCGAGGCTCGTGAGACCGAGGTGTCCGCGTCCCGTGAGGAGATCGGGGCGCCGGCCGAAGATCTGACACTTCCTGCGCGGCACCGATGGAGCGGGGGCGTGCATCCGGTCAATCAAGTCATCGACGAGATCTGGACCATCTTTCAATCGATGGGATTCGTGCGCGCCCGTGGGCCCGAGGCGGACACGGAGTGGTACAACTTCTTGGCGTTGAATACACCGCTCGACCATCCGGCTGTGGACGAGCAGGACACGTTCTATCTGAAGGACTTCGTTCTCCTTCGGAGCCACACGTCGCCCGTTCAGGTGCGGACGATGGAGAAACACGAGCCGCCCATCCGCATTCTGGCGCCCGGTATGGTTTACCGGAGGGACAGCTACGACGCCACGCACACACCGGCGTTCGCGCAGATCGAGGGGCTGGTCGTGGACGAGGGGATCACCTTCGTCGACTTCAAGGCCACTCTGGCCGAATTCGCCCGTCGCTTCTGGGGTCCCGGAACGAAAGTACGTTTTCGGCCGTCATTTTTTCCGTTCACCGAACCGAGTGCCGAGGTCGATGTGAAGCGGATGATCACGATGAAGGACGGGACGCGAGTCGAGTCGGACTGGATCGAGATCATGGGTGCGGGCATGGTGGATCCGAACGTGCTGGAGAACGTCGGTTACGACCCGGAGCACTACACGGGTTTCGCCTTCGGCATGGGCCCGGCGCGGATCGCTCTGCTCAAGTATGGTGTGCCCGACCTTCGCATGTTCTTTCAGAACGACGTCCGGTTTCTGTCGCAGTTCACATCTCAGTCCCTATCGCAGCTCACAGACCGAGACGCACCGTGAACATCTCCTACGCCTGGCTCAAATCGGTCGCGCCTGGTCTGGGCGACAGCCCCGAGGAGCTTGCGGAACGCCTCGCCCTTCTAGGGGCACCCGTCGAGGAGGTCACCCCGGTGTCCGCTGGACTCAAGGACGTGATCATCGGCGAGGTGAAGACGGTGAGTGGTCATCCCAATGCGGATCGTCTGTCGTTGTGCGAAGTCTTCAACGGCGAGGAAGTGGTCCAGGTCGTCTGTGGCGCCCCGGTCATCGAAGAAGGAGGATACTACCCGTTCGCCGCAGCTGGCGTGACACTTCCCGGGGGACTCGAGCTCAAGAGAGCCAAGATCCGAGGCGAGTACTCCAACGGCATGCTCTGTTCAGAGAAGGAGCTCGGCTTGGGCCGGGATCAATCGGGCATCATGCTCTTGTCCGGGGATGTCTCGGCGGGCCAATCGCTGATCGAGGCGCTCGGCCTCGACGATGTCCGGATGGACGTGGAGGTGACGCCGAACCGGGGAGATTGGCTCTCGCACGTGGGGATCGCCAGGGAGGTGGCTCCGGACGGGGTCGCCGGCGTGGCTCTGCAAAGCATTCCCGGGGCGAGCTCGCTCGACCTCGAGGTGAAGACTGGCGAGCACGATGTGTCCCATGGTGATGTGACCATCCGCATCGACGAGCCAGAGCTGTGTTATCGGTTCCTCGGCGTGATCATTCGCGGGGTGAAGGTGGAGCCCTCGCCCCAGTGGATGGCGGCCCGCCTCCGGGCCGTCGGCCAGCAGACGATCAACAATGTGGTCGATGCAACCAACTACGTGATGATGGAGATGGGCAGCCCCATGCACGCGTACGATCTGGGCACGCTGGAGGAGTCCAGCCTGATCGTGCGGAAGGCCACCGAGGGCGAGACCCTACAGACACTCGACGGACTCGATCACAAGTTCGATGCGGAGATGCTGTTGATAGGCGACACGGCGGTGGCACACGATATCGCGGGCATCATGGGGGGCATGCATTCCTCGGTCACTGAGGAGACGACCGACATCCTGATCGAGTGCGCCCTCTTCGAGCCGAAGTCGATCCGCCGGACCCGCCGCGCGCTCGGAATCTCTACAGAGGCAAGCTTCCGGTTCGAGCGGGGTGTGGATCCGGAAGGGCACCTCCCGGCGATGAAGCGCGTGTTGGAAGTCATCCTCGCAACCGCCGGCGGCGACGTTGATGGTCCGATCCTCGAGGTCCTGCCGCGGCCCTGGGAGCCGTCGACTTTGACGCTTCGGCCGACAAGGGTCGAGCAGGTGCTCGGAATCCCGTTCGAATCAGCCGAATTGAAGGCGTTGCTGACACCGCTCGGATTCACGGTCCAGAACGGGGGTGGAGAGGGCGGTGACCTGAGCGTCACTGTTCCTGGATACCGTAGCTACGATGTGACACGCGAGATCGACCTGATCGAAGAGATCACGCGGGCGCACGGCTACGATCGTTTTCCCGACGACCTTGCCCCGGCGCGACCGACTACCGTCCCGGACCACCCGCTCTTCCAGCTCGAAGACCGTCTCCGGATCGTACTTTCGGGGGAGGGATTGTTCGAGGCGGCCAATCCGGCGTTCGCGTCAGAACATGAAGGAGAAGTGGAACTAAACAATCCTATCTCTTTAGAAGAAAGCAGATTACGATCCTCGTTGATTCCCGGTCTACTCCGGAATGTAGAGTACAATTTCGCGCGGGGAGTGAGGGACGTGCGCCTGTTCGAACTCGGTACGGTGTTCCACGCCGCGGGGGCTGGGGAGCCACCGCGGGAGGACCTCCATGTTGCTTTTGCGGTTACGGGGCGCAGGGAACCCGAGCACTGGTCGAGAACCGGTGACGCGCTCGACTTCTGGAGCATAAAAGGCCTCGTGGAGACCGTGCTTTCGGTCTCGGGGTGGGATGACGCGTCCGAGGCCGAGGTAGAGGCCGGTGAGGTGGCAGGGGGGTCAGCTGGGGAGGCGGCCGGGAAGCTGTTTGTGCGTAGATCGTCGATCACGTTGATGGCTGACGGCACTCCGACTGGGGCCGCCGGGCAGGTTCGGCCGGACCGAGTCGACGCGCCCGCGTGGGCGGGGGCTATTTGGGCCATGGAGTTGACGCTGCCCGCCGAGCCGGCGGTTGAGGTTACCCCCGAGTATCGGCCGCTTTCGCCGTTCCCGGGCGTGGATCGTGACCTGGCGTTGCTCGTACCCTATGATGTCTCCACTTCGACCGTGTCTCGCGCAATCCGCGATGCCGGCGGCGAACTCCTGGAGCAGGTCACGGTTTTCGATCTCTACCGGGGAGACGGCGTATCGGAGGGGCATCGTTCGTTGGCCTTTCGGCTCCGACTTCAGGCGCTGGACCGCACGTTGACGGACAAGGAAGTGGATCGGATGGTCAAGAAAATAATGAAACGTCTCGGGGAGGATCTGGGTGTCGAGCAGCGGCTCTAGTAGACAACGCGTGTCGAAGGACGTAGCGCCAAGCAAGGCCGTCGAACGGCTGGAGAAAGCGGTGACCGCCGCGCTCGCGCGGGTTGTGCTACTCGAGGGCGAGGTCGTCCGGATGAACGCGCAGGGTGAACAACTGGAGGGCCTGCTCAAAGGGGTGAGTTCGGGCGAAGGCGGGCCCCGCGAAATGATCGCCAAGCTGAACATTCTCGAAGAGGAAAACCGCGATCTTCGAAGACGCCTGGAGGAAGGGCGGGAGGGTGTGGCCCGACTCCTGTCTCAAGTCAAATTCCTGGAGGAGCACCCGTGACGGACAACGCCAGAGAGGCGGTCACCGTAAGGATCGCCGGTGAGGAGCACACGATTCGCTCGAACGCCGAGCCGGAGTACACGACGCGTTGCGCGGCGCATGTAGATCAGCGGATCCATCAAATCAAGAAACAAGTCGGGCTCCTCGAAGGCCACAAGGTGGCCATCCTCGCCGCTCTTTCGATCACGGACGAGCTGTTTCAGGCGCTCGATACACAAGAAGAGAGCGGCTCCCAGATTACCGAGCGCGTCAACGCCCTCGCGGCTCGCCTAGAGGACGTAGTTTCCGACCGCTGACCCGCCGCTCCTTGCGTCCGCGGGAGCCGCAATTCTATTGTCACTCACGACAACGTACGCTCACCCTTCGGATGTGTGTCTTTCGCGTCCGATTGGAGCCGATAAATGGACCCGCTGGTTTATGGACCGGCGGCGGTTGTGGCGTTGCTCTTCGGAGCCGTGGGATATTTGGGCCGGGGCTTGGTCGAGCGATCACGTCAAAAAAAATCTGTAGCAGCCGCCGCGGATGAGGCTTCCAGGATTTTGGGCCGTGCCAAGGAAGAGGCAAAAAGCCTCCGGACCGCCCGTGTGCTCGAAGGCAAAGAGGAGGCCATCCGCCTTCGAGAGTCCTGGGAGCAGGAGGAATCCAAGCACCGCAAGGAAGTCGAGAGGGCCGAAGAACGCCTCGCGGAGCGCTCGACTTCTATGGAACGCCGCTTCGACAACCTGAACGAGCGGGAGTCCGCTCAGGAGAAGCGAGCGAAGGAATTGGAGGCGGGCAACGAGGGACTCGCGGCCAAGACCCAGGACTTGGCGCAGGATCGAGAGCGGGTTCGCGAGAAACTTGAGTCCCTTGCGGGGATGTCCCAGCCCGAGGCCAAGAAAGAGCTTCTGGCAGATCTACAGGACGAGGCCCGGGCCGAAGCAGCCAATACACTTCGCGAAATCAAGGAAGAAGCCCAGCGCACTGCCGATGGCGAGGCCAAGAAGATTCTCGGTTTGGCCATCCAGCGTATGGCGGCCGATCAGACCGCCGAGATGACTGTTTCCGTCGTGCAGCTTCCCTCCGACGAAATGAAGGGCAGGATCATCGGCCGGGAGGGTCGGAATATCCGCGCTTTCGAGCAGGCCACCGGAATCGACGTCATCATCGACGACACACCCGAGGCCGTGGTCCTTTCCGGGTTCAACCCGGTGCGTCGAGAAGTGGCGCGCATCGCACTCGGACGGCTGATCGAGGATGGCCGCATCCATCCGGGTCGCATCGAAGAGGTGGTCGAAAAGAGCCTGCAGGAGGTCGGGGAGTCCATGGCTCAAGCGGCTGAGGAGGTTCTGTACGAACTCGGTATCCACAACGTGCACCGGGAGATCGTCAAGACGCTCGGGCGTCTTAAATTCCGGACCTCCTACGGCCAGAATCAGCTTCAACACGCCAAGGAAGTCGCTCAGCTAGCAGGGAGTATGGCCGCGGAGATGGGTCTCGACGTGCAAGCCGCGAAACGTGCCGGCGTGCTGCACGATGTCGGCAAAGGACTCACGCACGAGCACGAGGGCACACACGTCGAACTTGGGTACCGCCTGTGTAAGAAACACAACGAATCCGAGATTGTGCTCAACGCCATCAAGGCCCACCACGACGAAGAGCCCCATTACTTCCCGGAGACCTTCCTGGTCACGGCCGGGGACGCCATTTCGGGCTCACGTCCGGGGGCGCGCCGAGAGATGTTCGAGGGGTACGTCAAGCGCCTCGAAAAGCTCGAAGAGTTGGCGATGGAGCACCCGGGAGTCGAGCGCTGCTTCGCCATCCAGGCCGGTCGGGAAATCCGAGTGATGGTGGAGCCGGAGAAAGTGACCGACCAGGAGATGGCTCAAATTTCAGAGGTCGTGGCCCGCCGAATCGAAGGTGAGCTCCAATATCCAGGGCAAATCAAGGTGGTCGTGATTCGCGAGACCCGCGCCGTCGATTTCGCACGGTGAGTTGGTTTTGCACGTTGAATAGATTTAGCTGATGAGTCTCTTTGACCCAACGGGGAGCGACCTGCAAGAGAGCAGCCTGAACAGGAACCTGAATGTCTACTGAACTCATATCGGGGAAAGAGATGGCGGCCTCGATCCGCGAGGAGATCAAGGAGCGGGTCACCGGTCTCAAGGAGGACGGGCTCACGCCCGGCCTCGCCGTTGTCCTCCTGGGCGAAGATCCGGCGAGCCAGGTGTACGTCCGATCAAAGAACAAAGCCGCGACCGAGGCCGGCATCTACTCACGGCAGATCACGATGTCGGAGGACACGTCCGAGGACGAGCTTCTCGGGGTCGTGTCGGGTCTCAACGCTGATCCTGAGATCCACGGCATCCTGGTCCAGCTTCCGCTTCCGGATCAGATCGACGAAACCAATGTCCTCTCCGCGATCGATCCCGCAAAGGATGTCGATGGCTTCCATCCCGTGAACGTGGGGCGGCTCGCCTCAGGCGACCCCAACGCGCTGGCGCCATGTACACCCGCGGGTGTGGTCGAGATGCTTCTGCGTAGTGGGAACGACCCAGCGGGGAAGCACGTGGTTGTGGTGGGACGTTCCAGCATCGTGGGACGGCCCATGGCCGCGCTCTTGCTTCGCAAGGGACCCGGAGGGAACGCGACGGTGACCGTGGCGCACAGCGGTACGCCCGACCTCGGCGCCGTTACCCGCGAGGCGGACATCTTGATCGTGGCGATCGGGCAGCCCGATCTGATCCGGGGTGACATGGTAAAACCCGGTGCCGTTGTCATCGACGTCGGTGTAAACCGAGTGGATGACGATACGCGCGATAGGGGTTACCGTCTGACGGGCGACGTGGCGTTTGACGAGGTCAAGGAAGTGGCCTCCGCCATCAGTCCGGTTCCCGGCGGCGTCGGGCCGATGACGATCGCGATGTTGCTGTCCAATACGTTGGATGCGGCCGTTGGGTCCCAGGCAGTGACGGCCCGTGAGTCAGTGAGCCATAGAGAGGGCTGAGGGCGACAATGACCGAACCTCGTGTCTGGAGCGTCACGCAGGTCAACCGAGCGGTGCGGGGCCTTCTCGAGGACACGATCGAGAGTCTCTGGATCGGCGGCGAGGTTGCCAACTGGACTCGAACTCGGTCCGGGCACTGCTATTTCACGCTCAAAGACGAGCAGTCGCAACTTCGCAGCGTGATGTTCAAGACCGAGGCGGAGACTCTTCCTGCCGATCCGGAAGAAGGCACGACCGTGAGGGCCTTCGGGGGTTTGACGCTGTACGAGGCGCGGGGAGAGTATCAGTTGGTCGTGCGGCGCCTCGAAGCCCAGGATGCCGAAGGGCTCTGGCGTCAGGCGTTCGAGCGCCTGCGTTTGAAGCTCGAGGCCGAGGGCTTGCTCGCGCCCGAGCGGAAGCGTGCGCTGCCGCGTTTTCCTAAGGCCGTCGGTGTGGTCACCTCGCTGGTCGGTGCGGCGCTCGCCGACATCTTGACCGTGGTCCGCCGCCGAGCCCCCTGGACACGCGTGGTCGTGCGGGGTGCGCGTGTGCAGGGCGAGGGGTCGGGTGACGAAGTTGCCGAAGCGATTGCGGCTCTCGGTGGCAGTGGACTCGTGGACGTTTTGATCGTCGGGCGTGGTGGGGGATCGCTGGAGGACCTCTGGGCATTCAACGAAGAGGTGGTGGCTCGTGCGATCGTGGCGTGTCCCGTCCCGGTGATCTCGGCCGTGGGGCACGAAGTCGATGTCACCATCTCCGATTTGGTCGCAGACGTCCGGGCGCCTACACCATCTGCGGGCGCGGAAGCCGCTGTGGAGGACGGCGAGGGGTTGAGTGATGCATTGGGTGTCACCCGGACCCGAATGAGTGGGGCGCTGCGAGCCATCACCTTTCGTCGGCGGGAGGTGCTCGGCGTGCGTCTAGGTCAACTCCGACGATCCGGCGTTGGCCTGGTACAGCCACGGCGCGAGGCGGTGAGTCGGACGGGAGACCGTATGGAATCGGCCGTCCGGGGGATTGCGACGCTTAAGAAAGCCCGCCTGACCGAGGTGGCCGGCAAGATGGATGTACTTTCACCGCTGGCGACACTCGGCCGCGGCTATGCCCTCCCGCAAGATGCATCAGGAAGGATTCTACGAACCGTCGAAGCGTTCGAAAAAGGCGACCGGTTCTCCCTTCGTGTCTCGGACGGATCGGTGCCGTGTGAAGTACGGAGTGGATCATGATGAGGAGTAGGAGACCGTGACCAAGAAGACCGAGACGCCCGACGCGGGGGACCAGCATGCGCCTTCCTTGGAGGAGCGGCTCAAACGCCTCGAAGAGATCGTGCGATCCCTCGAAGCTGCCGACCTCGATATGGAAGGGGCACTGACGCTGTTCGAGGAGGGCGTCGAACATGTACGCGGAGCCGAAGAGACACTCCGTATCGCCGAGCTGAAGGTGGAAGAGCTTCTGGGCCCAGAGGAGGATCCGGTTGTCCGCCCGTTGGAGGAAGGTCCGGAGTGATCGAAGCGCTTCTCGGCGACGAAAAAGTGGAGGTGGAGCGGGCGCTCGAAAGAGCCTGTGAGTGGCTGAGCGACGAACTCCCCGACGAGTTGTTTCAACCGGCCCTCCACGCTGTGCTCAGCGGCGGGAAGCGCCTTCGTCCCCTCCTGTGTGTGGTCGCCTATCGGGCGTGTGGGGGGCGCACTGGGCCTGCAGTCTACGATCTCGGGGCAGCGATCGAGTTGATCCACGCGTATTCCCTCATGCACGACGATCTTCCGTGTATGGATGATGCTGATCTGCGGAGAGGTCAGCCTACGCCGCATACGATTTTCGGGGAGGCGGTGACCGCTCGAGCCGGAACAGCCTTGATTCCGGCGGCCTCTCTTTGGGCTCTTACGGCGTCGGACGCGCTTGGTGTGGACGAGGCGGTCTCCCGGAGGATCGTGAGCGAGTTGAATCGGGCCGCGGGAGCGGGTGGTATGGTTGGCGGACAGGCCCTCGATCTGTTGGGCGAAGGGCAGCACCTCGACTCGACCGAACTCGATCGTCAGCACGGCATGAAAACCGGTGCTTTGCTCACCGTCTCCTTGGTGATCGGAGGGCTCGCCGCCGGGGCGTCGGACACGGCCATCGCTGGGCTCGAGAGCTTCGGTCGTGGCATCGGACTTGCATTTCAGGTGACGGACGACATTCTGGACGCGACCGAGGTCGCGGCGGACCTGGGAAAACATCCCAGTGACGGCTTGCACGACAAGAGCACTTATGTGTCGTTGTACGGTCTGGAGGAGGCGACTAGGAGAGCCCGAGTACTCGCCGAGGAGGCGACAGAGGCGCTTCGAGGTGCGGGGATCGACGCACCGGCGTTGATGGCGCTCGCCTCCTACGTGGTGGAGCGAAAGAGGTAGTGAACGTAGTGAACAATGTTGAGGCAGTGAAGTATGTTGAGGTAGTGAGCTATGTTTAGGTCTAGCCAACAACGGAGGTAAGGGAGGTAGGAGTCGGCCCGTGTCGCTACTGGACCAAATAGACGGACCCGAAGACGTGCGAGGGCTCTCCCGGGAGGAGCTTCACGAATTGGTAGTGGAGGCTCGGGAACGCCACGTAGATGTGACCTCCAAGGTAGGGGGCCACTTCGGGGCCAGTCTCGGAGTGGCCGAACTCACCGTGGCGCTCCACTACACTTTCGAGACACCACGCGACAAGCTCATCTGGGACACCGGCCACCAGGGCTACATCCACAAGATCCTTACGGGCCGAAACGAGCGGCTTTCGACGATCCGCCAGAAAGATGGGCTAGCGCCATTCCTCCGGCGTGACGAGTCCGAGTACGATCACTTCGGTGCTGGCCACGCGGCGACTTCGATCTCGGCAGCGCTCGGCACGGCGATCGCCCGAGACCTGAATGGCGACGACTTCAGCGTGGTTGCGATCATCGGAGACGGGGCGATGGGATGTGGCCTGGCTTACGAGGCCCTCAACAACGCCGGACACACGGACCGGCACCTGATCGTCGTCTTGAACGACAACGACCATTCGATCGCGCCGAACGTTGGGGCGATGAACAAGTATCTGACCGGTGTGAGGACGAACCCGGTCTACAACCGGATTCGCGGTGAGGTGAAGGGCTTGCTCTCGAAAGGCTCCGGTGGTGCGAGGGGTGTGATGAGGCGTCTGGCAGGCCGCATGGATGAAAAGCTGAAGAGCCTCTTTGTCCCCGGGATGCTCTTCGAGGAACTCGGATTCCGGTACATCGGTCCGATCGACGGGCACGATCTCGACTCGCTGGTCGACACGCTGGCCAGGGTTCGCGCCCTCGCCGGCCCGATTCTGGTCCACGTGATCACACAGAAGGGCAAAGGATTTCCCCTCGCGGAGGAGGACGCGTACACGTGGCACGCGCGCCCGCCCTTCGACAAGATCAGTGGTGAGGTCAAGAAGGGGAGCGGAGGCCTGCCCCGGTACCAAAAGGTCTTCGGCAAGGGACTCAAGGAGTTGGGTGAGCTCGATTCCCGGGTTGTCGCTTTCACCGGGGGGATGCCCGACGGAACCAG